>CACZDC010000011.1 GCA_902779785.1 uncultured Bacteroidia bacterium | reverse complement strand
CGCGTCATTTACTGCTATCAACAACAACGAAACTGCTCCGGACTTCAATCTGGACGGTCTCCGTGTTCTGGCAGGCGGTGGTAGTATCAAGTACAATGTTTACGAAGGCAATTACTTCATCCAGACCGGCGGTGCCGGAGACAAGACCAAGCGTAATTTCCAGTTCGATGCACCTGCTCCCGGAACCTTGAAGGTTTATGTGACGAACACCAACGATGACGACAAGTCTGACCGTCTGGTGAATGTCGCTGTCGGCGATGGCGCTGCCGTTCAGAAGAAGGGTGGTTTCCCGAAGAAGAACGGTCCTGTCGCTGTCGAGTTCGACATTACCGAGGCTGGTAAAGTGTATATCTACTCTACCGGAAGCGGCTTGTGCTTCTACGGCTTTGAGTTTAAGTATGTCGTTCCTGCAGTTGAGTTTGACTGGGATTTCAACAGCAAGGCATGGACTGACAAGTTCGCCGCGTCATTTACTGCTATCAACAACAACGAAACTGCTCCGGACTTCAATCTGGACGGTCTCCGTGTTCTGGCAGGCGGTGGTAGTATCAAGTACAATGTCTACGAAGGCAATTACTTCATCCAGACCGGCGGTGCCGGAGACAAGACCAAGCGTAACTTCCAGTTCGATGCTCCTTCTGCGGGAACCCTGACGGTTTATGTGACGAACACCAACGATGACGACAAGTCTGATCGTTTGGTGAATGTCGCTGTCGGCGATGGTGCTGCCGTTCAGAAGAAGGGCGGTTTCCCGAAGAAGAACGGTCCTGTCGCTGTCGAGTTCGACATTACCGAGGCTGGTAAAGTGTATATCTACTCTACCGGAAGCGGCCTGTGCTTCTACGGTTTCCATTTCAAAGGAAAATAAGACTTAATTCAAAGGGAGCCGGGGGTGATACCCCGACTCTCTTCCAAGATATTAAAACACAGAACACTATGAGCTTCATCAACGAAAACTTTATGCTCTCCAACGATACGGCGCGTATGCTGTACCACGAGCACGCATCCAAGATGCCCATCATCGACTATCACTGCCACCTTGTCCCGCAGCAGATTGCAGAGAACATCCGCTTCCGCGACATCACCCAGCTCTGGCTGGTGGACGGCCACTACGGAGACCATTATAAATGGCGCGCTATGAGGGCGAACGGTGTCAGCGAAGAGTACCTCACCGGCGGGACCAAGACCTCCTGGGAGACCTTCGAGAAATGGGCCGAGACCGTGCCTTATACGATGCGTAACCCGCTCTATCACTGGACTCATCTCGAGCTCAGCCGCGTTTTCGGCATTGACAAACTCCTGAGCCCTGCGACGGCCCGTGAGATTTTCGACGCTTGCAACGAAAAGCTCGGCACGGAGGAGTTCCGCGGCCAGAGCCTGATCCGCCGCTTCAACGTCGAAGTGGTATGCACCACCGACGACCCGGCTGACGATCTGCGCTGGCACAAGATGATCGCCGCCAATCCTTTCGGCACCAAGGTCATCCCGGCCTGGCGTCCGGACAAGGCAATGGCCATAGAGGACCCGAAATCTTATAAGGAATACCTGAAAAAGCTCGGCGAGGCAGCCGGAATGGAGATCGATTCCTATGCCGACCTTATCGAGGCCCTCGAAAGGCGCCACGATTTCTTCGCCGCGATGGGCTGCCGCCTCTCCGACCACGGACTCGAGACCTTCTACGCCGCCGACTACCGCCAGATCGAGATCGAGGCCATCTTCAAGATGGTCCTTCTCGGCCGCAAGGTTTCAGAACTGGAACTCAGTAAGTTCCGCAGCGCCTTCCTGCACGATATGGCCGTTATGGACGCCCGCGCCGGATGGGCCCAGCAGTTCCACGTCGGGGCTATCCGCAACAACAACAGCAAGATGTTCAATCTCATAGGTCCGGACACCGGCTACGATGCCATCCACGACCTTCCGACGGCCGCTGCGGGGCACAAATTCTTCGACCGCCTGGCCGCCGAGGATGCCCTCGCGAAGACCATCCTCTACTGCCTCAATCCCAAGGACAACGAGGTTATGATGACTATGGCCTATACCTTCAACGACGGGTCTTTCCCGGGCAAGATGCAGTTCGGCTCGGGCTGGTGGTTCCTGGATCAGGAGGACGGTATGCGCAAGCAGATGAACGCCCTTTCGACGCTCGGCCTGCTGAGCCGCTTCGTCGGAATGCTCACCGACTCCCGCAGTTTCATCTCCTATCCCCGCCACGAGTACTTCCGCCGCATCCTCTGCGACGTGATTGGTACCGATGTCGAAAACGGCAAACTGCCCGCTTCCGAAATCGAGTGGATTGGCAAGATGGTCGAGAATATCTGCTACAACAACGCGAAGAACTATTTCGGCTTCTAGTATGAAATACATCAAAATCAATCCGGCGGACAATGTAGCGGTTGCGCTTGAGGATCTCGCAAAGGGCGAGCTCGTCGAGGGCGTGCAGCTGCTCACGGATGTTCCGCGCGGGCACAAAATTGTCCTCAGGCCGCTCAAGGCGGGGGAGGACGTTGTCAAGTATGGTTTTCCGATAGGGCACGTGACGAGGGACGCGGAGGCCGGGACGGTCGTTGACCACAGCTGCATCAAGACTAACCTTGAGGGACTGCTTGAGTATAAATATGAGCCGTCGTTTACTGACGGTGAGATTGCTCCGGTGGGGCCGTCGCGGACTAAAACTTTTTCTACCACAAGGGATCGAAAAAGTTTTGTCCCCTCCGGCGATGGGAGCAATGGGAAAGCGGAGCGTACATTCCTTGGATTCCGGAGGGCAGACGGTCAGGTGGGAGTGAGGAACCAGATCTGGGTGATTCCGACGGTGGGCTGTGTCAACGGGATCTGCGAAGAGATAGTGAGGCGTTTCAAGGTTGAGATTGCCGGTCAAGAGGGGAGTATTGATGCGATTGTCGCGTTTCCTCATAACTACGGCTGCTCGCAGCTCGGCAATGACCACGAGAATACGCGCACCGTGCTTTCGGATATGGTCCATCACCCCAATGCCGGAGGCGTGCTGGTGGTCAGCCTCGGCTGCGAGAACAACCAGCTGGACGCATTCAGGGAGCTGGTCGGGCCGGTGGATGAGAAGCGTGTCAGGATGTTCGTGACCCAGAAGGTCAAGGACGAAGTGGAGTATGGCCTTGGGCTGCTTCGGGAAATATTCGCCATCGCGTCTAAGGATGTACGCGAGCCGGTTCCGGTGAGCGAGCTTCGCGTCGGCCTCAAATGCGGCGGCTCGGATGGTCTCAGCGGCATTACGGCCAATCCTCTTCTGGGTGTTTTCTCAGACTGGATCGTGGCCCAGGGCGGAACGACCGTGCTTACGGAAGTTCCGGAAATGTTCGGCGCGGAGACTATCCTTATGAACCGCTGCCAGGATGAGGCGACCTTCGAGAAGACCGTCTCGCTGATCAACGATTTCAAGGAGTACTTTATGAAGCAGGGAATGCCGGTCTATGAGAACCCTTCCCCTGGCAACAAGGCGGGCGGGATTTCTACGCTTGAGGAGAAGTCTCTCGGCTGCACTCAGAAGTGCGGCAAGTCCATAGTTAGAGGCGTACTTCGCTATGGTGAACGCTTGAGCGTCAAGGGTTTGAGCCTTCTCAGCGCCCCAGGCAACGACCTCGTGGCTTCGACGGCCCTCGCTTCCGCCGGCTGCCAGATAGTCCTCTTCACTACAGGCCGCGGCACCCCCTTCGGAAGCTTTGTCCCGACAATGAAAATATCGACCAATACACCGCTTTTCGAGAACAAGCCGAATTGGATTGACTTCAACGCCGGTGTCCTCGCCCAGGGGGAACCTATGGACTCGGTCGCAGAGCGTTTCACCGACTATGTCCTCGCCGTCGCTTCCGGCGAAGCCGTCAACAACGAAAAGCACAACTACCGCGAGATTGCAATCTTCAAACAGGGAGTAACTTTATAAAACACTGATATATGGAAAGATTAAACCGTAAAAGCGCCCCGCAGGCGAAAAAGTACACCGAGAAGGTCATCCAGTTCGGAGAGGGTAACTTCCTCCGCGCCTTTATCGAGTGGATTATCTGGAAGACTAACCAGAAGACGGACTTCAACGGCTCGGTCGTCGTGGTCCAGCCCATCGAAAAGGGCATGGTCGAATGGCTCAATGAGCAGGACGGCCTCTATCATCTTAACCTTCAGGGACTTCTGAAGGGCGAAGCCATCGACAGCGTGGACCTCATCGACGTAGTGTCCCGCGGTCTGAATCCCTACACGGATTTCCAGGCTTATCTGAAACTTGCGGAGCAGGAAAGCATCCGTTTCGTGATTTCCAACACCACGGAGGCGGGCATTGCCTTCGACCCGGCGTGCAAACTCTCCGACGCCCCGGCATCGTCCTATCCCGGCAAACTCACCCAACTTTTGTATCACCGCTTCGAGCACTTCAAGGGCGACAAGAGCAAGGGACTCATCATATTCCCTTGCGAACTAATCTTCGAGAACGGCAAGCATCTCAAAGAGTGCATCCGTCAGTACATCGACCTGTGGAATCTTGGACCGGACTTCGCCGTTTGGTTCGAAGAGGCCTGCGGTGTATACTCCACCCTCGTGGACCGTATCGTCCCCGGTTATCCCCGCGATACCGCCGCCCAGCTCTGTGAAAGAGTAGGCTATGAAGACCGCCTTCTCGACAAGGCCGAAATCTTCCACCTATGGGTAATAGAGGCCCCGAAGGAAGTCGCCGCCGAATTCCCTGCCGACAAGGCCGGCCTGAACGTCCTCTTCGTCCCTTCCGAGGCCCCGTACCACGAGAGGAAAGTCACCCTTTTGAACGGCCCCCATACCGTCCTTTCCCCGGTCGGCTACCTCAGCGGCCTGAATACCGTCAAGGAGTGCTGCGAGGATCCGGAGGTCGGAGCCTTTGTCCATAAGGTTATGTACGACGAACTCCTGCCGACGCTGAATCTTCCTGTCGAAGAACTTGAAAAGTTCGCCGGCGACGTGCTGGAGCGCTTCCGCAACCCCTTTGTGAAGCATTTCGTCACGTCCATCATGCTGAATAGTTTCCCGAAATTCAAGACCCGCGACCTGCCCGGCCTAAAGACCTATCTCGAGCGCAAGGGCGAACTGCCCAAGGGCCTGGTGCTCGGCCTTGCCGGCATCTGCACCTACTACAAGGGCGGCAAGAGGGGAGAGGACGAAATCGTCCCCAACGACGACCCGAAGATTATGGAACTGCTGAAGAATCTATGGGCTACGGGCGACGTCCGTAAAGTCGCTGAAGGCGTTCTCGCCGACGAGTTCATCTGGGGCGAAGACCTCAATCGTATCCCCGGCCTTACCGATCTTCTTGCCGCCGACCTGGCGTTGATTCAAAAATCTGGTATGAGGGAGGCTGTGAAATCAATTATTTAGTTATATTTGTAAGTATGTCTTATTTCCAAGACCCGTGGCCACCCTCCGGGGTACCCCAAAAAACATGTTTTTAGGGGTCCCCACCCTCGGCCGCGTAAGAGGGAGGGGCCCACGAAGTGGGAGGGGTCGAACGAAGTGAGACGGTATTGGAAAAAAGACATACTGAATCAATAATCTAATACAATGTCAACAAACAGTAAACTGATGACAAACTGGCGCTGGTGGCTCTGCAGCCTGCTTTTCGTGGCCACTACCGTCAACTACCTGGACCGCCAGGTACTCTCGCTGACCTACGAGGAATTCATCAAGCCCGAGTTCCACTGGACGGATGACCACTATGGCACGATCACGGCCTTCTTCTCCATCTTCTACGCAATCTGCTGCCTCTTCGCCGGCAAATTCGTGGACTGGATGGGCACGAAGAAAGGTTATCTGATCGCCATCGGCGTCTGGTCGGCCGGCGCCTGCCTCCACGCCGCCTGCGGCTGGGCAACCGCCCACCTCACCGGAATGGAATCCGTCGCAGCTATGCGTGCCGTCGAAATAGGCTCCAACGCCGCCCTGGCCATATCCACGACCTCGGTCTATCTCTTCCTGCTCTGCCGTGGCATCCTCGCTCTCGGTGAGGCCGGAAACTTCCCGGCAGCCATCAAGGTGACCGCCGAGTACTTCCCGAAGAAGGACCGTGCCTTCGCGACCTCCATCTTCAACGCCGGTGCGTCGGTCGGCGCCCTTGCCGCTCCGCTCTGCATCCCGCCGCTTGCCAAGGCTCTCGGCTGGGAATGGGCATTCATCATCATCGGCGGACTGGGCTTCATCTGGATGTTCTTCTGGGCCTTTATGTATGACAAGCCGGAGGAGAGCAAGAGGGTGAACGCCGCCGAGATTGAGTATATCCATCAGGACGACGCCGCCGAGGCTGCCGAAAAGGCTGCCATCGCCGCAGAAAAGTCCATCCCTATGCTCCAGTGCTTCGGTTACAAGCAGACCTGGGCCTTCATCACCGGCAAGTTCTTCACCGACGGTGTGTGGTGGTTCTTCCTCTTCTGGGCCCCGTCCTATTTCTCGAACCAGTTCAACGCCCCCGCGACTTCCGGTCTCGGCCAGGCCCTGATCTTCACCCTTTATGCCATAGTGACGGTCGTGTCCATAGGCGGAGGCTACCTGCCGAAGATTTTCGTGGACAAGAAGGGAATGAACCCCTATGCCGGCCGTATGCTGGCTATGCTCATCTTCGCCTTCTTCCCGATTGCGGCGCTTTTCGCCCAGCCCCTCGGCATCCATTTCAATTCGCCCTGGTGGCCCGCAATCCTGATCGGCCTTGCCGCCGCAGGACATCAGGCCTGGAGCGCTAACCTCTTCTCAACCATCGGTGATATGTTCCCGAAGAGCACCATCGCCACTGTCACCGGTATCGGCGCAATGGCCGGCGGTGTGGGGTCGATGTTCATCCAAAAGATTGCAGGTAAGCTCTTTACCTATTCCGAGCAGATGGGTGATGCTTTCACCTTCCTCGGCTTCAGCGGCAAGCCTGCCGGTTACTTCATTATGTTCTGCTTCTGCGGTATCGCTTACCTCATCGCCTGGAGCATTATGAAGGCCCTTGTGCCGAAGTACAAGCCGATCGAGGCGTAGTCACTCGTTCTGAGCTTTAGGCGTAGTCACTCGTTCTGAGCTTTAGCGGTGCTGATTTTTGCCGTGAAATGCAAATTGTTGAGCACCAGCCAGTTATGCAAAATCGTCTATGTAAAACCACATAGACGATTTTTTGTAAGTATTTGCAAGTCACATACTTGCATTTCACGGGCCGAAACAAGCCCAAGGCTCGATCAGGAAGCGCTTCAGCGCCCGGCGACAAGTTTGAACCAGTCGGCGGAACTTGTGATCTCGCCTTTGGACCAGCAGGAGCCGATGCTGTAGGCGACGCTTTCGCCGGAGGTGATGGTCTTGAGAAGGAGGGCGTGGTCAAGTTCGTGCGAGACGAGGAGGCCGTCGGCGCCCGGAAGGACCAGTGCGACTCCGAGCATCCCGTCTTCGGGCTCGATGCTCTGGTCGGAGGCTTTTTCCCAGATGGCGTAACGGTCGGAAATTTCGAGGGAATCGACCAGGGTCTGCTGTGCTCCGTGGAGTTTGATGCCGGCGGCTATGGTCAGGGAATCTGCGCCACTAAAACTGTAGCTGTCTTCTACGGAAGTGAAGTAGCTGTCGGCCACGACGCTGACCTTTTTGTCCAGGCTCACGAAAACGCCTTCGGCGGCTTCCCACTCGGGATAGTGGAGGGCGAATACAACTTTGTCCGGACTCTGCTCCAGAATCTCATAGCTGCGGTAATTGGTTGCAGGATAGCACAATGTACCGCCGATAATCGGCACGGAAGCGCCTCCGCCGAGGGATACAGCCACTTTGTAGCAGTCCTTGCCGCCGTGGTCGTGGTGATAGTAGCCGGGGTCTTCGAGGGCTCCCTTGTACCACTCGTCGGCGACCAGTTTTCCGGGAAGCTTTACCCAGATGTCGAGGCCGGGGGAGGTGGGGTTACCTTCAAGCGCCTGGCCATAGAAACGGCCGGCAATCAGATTGTTCTCGAAGACAAAATCGTCAGCCCGTTCGGGGACGGCACGCGCCATCACCTTCTGCTCCGGACTTTTGCAGCTGACAGCCGCCAGTGCAGCGGCTGTCAGAATAAGAATGATCTTTTTCATTACTTCAGTTCGCTTGTCTTGCAGACATCCATATCACCGTAGTCGTCGTTCTCGCCGCACATTCCCCAGATGAAGGTATAGTTGCGGGTTGCGCTGGCGGCGTGGATGCTCCACTGCGGGCTGATCACGGCCTGCTCGTTGTGCATCCAGATGTGACGGGTTTCCTGAGGCTCTCCCATAAAGTGGCAGACGGCAGCGTCATCCGGGACTTCGAAGTAGAAGTAAACCTCCATACGGCGGTCGTGGGTATGGGCCGGCATAGTGTTCCAGGTCGATCCGGGAGCAAGTTCGGTCATACCCATCTGAAGCTGGCAGCAGGGGACTACTTCCTTGACCAGCAGGCGGTTGATGGTCCTTTCGTTGCTCTCTTCAAGTGAGCCGAGATGCATCACGACGGCGTCCTTCTTGCTGACCTTCTTCACTCCGGTCTCGCGGTGGGCGGTGGCGGAATTGAAATAGAACTTCGCGGGATTCTCCGGATCCAGGCTGCGGAAGGAGACGTGACGGTTGCCGCGGCCGATGTAGAGGGCCTCCTTGAAAGGGATGGTATATTCTTCGTCGCCGACTTTCACGATGCCGGTGCCGCCGACATTGATGATGCCAATCTCGCGCCTCTGGGTGAAATATTCGGCACGGAGAATCTCCGGGGGAGTGAGGACGAGTTCTTCCTTTACCGGAACTGCGCCGCCTGCGATAATGCGGTCGAACATCGAATAGACCATATTGATCTCATCGGGGACCATTACGTTTTCTACAAGATATTCGCTGCGGAGGCGAGCGGTATCATAGTGTTTCGCGTCGACGTTGCTTGACGCCTGGCGCACTGTGCAATTGACTTTTGACATATATTACTGAGGTTGTTTTCCGATATAGGCGAGGATACCGCCGTCAACATAGAGGATATGGCCGTTTACGGCGTCAGAGGCGTGCGAGGCGAGGAAAACTGCCGGGCCTCCCAGCTCTTCGGGCTCAAGCCAGCGGCCTGCCGGAGTCTTGGCGCAGATGAAGCTGTCGAAAGGATGGCGGCTGCCGTCGGGCTGCTTTTCGCGAAGAGGAGCGGTCTGGGGCGTTGCGATGTAGCCGGGACCTATGCCGTTGCACTGGATATTGTACTCGCCGTATTCTGAGCAGATGTTGCGGGTGAGCATCTTCAGTCCGCCCTTGGCTGCCGCATAGGCGCTGACGGTCTCGCGGCCGAGTTCCGACATCATCGAGCAGATATTGATGATCTTGCCCTCGCGGCGCTCCATCATTTCGGGAAGGACTGCGCTGGAAACGATGAACGGGGCGACGAGGTCCACGTCGATGACCTGCTGGAACTCCCTGCGCTCCATCTCGTGCATAGGGATGCGCTTGATGATGCCGGCGTTGTTCACCAGGATGTCGATCTGGCCGACCTCGGCGTGGATTTTCTCCACCAAAGCCTTTACGGCCACTTCGTCAGTGACGTCGCAGACATAGCCGTGGACATTCTCGATTCCGGCCTCTTTGTAGTTGTTGAGTCCGCGCTCGAGGGCTGCCTCGTTGATGTCGTTGAAGATGATGTTTTTGATTCCGGCCGCCACGAACGCCTTGGCGATGTTGAAGCCGATGCCGTAGGAAGCGCCTGTGATCCAGGCATTCTTGCCTTCAAGGGAGAATGGATTTGCCATAGTTTATAGAATTTAAGTTGTATTCCGACGGCAAATATACAATGCTTTTCGTAAAAATACAAACGTTTGCACAAATATTTTTTCACACGCCTCTGCTGTCTTGAAGAAATAATTGTATATCTTTGTTTTGCATAATAAAAATGTGTAATCACTTGTCTATCATAAAAGGGGAGTAGTTCTGGAACTGAAGGCGGTAGCATATTATCACGGGCCTTTCGGCTCCAAGTTCGGCATCCCAAGGCAGAGCGGTCTATCGGGGGTCGAGGGGCGTATCGTTTTCGAAAAGGAATTCCGTTCGGCCGAGGCGCTGAAGGGTATCGAGGGCTTCGACAGGCTATGGCTGATATGGGGCTTTTCGGCCAATCCAGAAGCGGTGTCGTGGCATCCCACGGTCCGTCCGCCCAGGCTCGGCGGCAATCAGTCCGTGGGAGTGTGGGCGACACGTTCGCCTTTCCGGCCCAACCCGCTGGGCCTGAGTTGTGTGGAGTTCGCCGGTCTCGACGGTCTTGACATCCTCGTCAGGGGAGCCGACCTTATGGACGGGACTCCCGTCTATGACATCAAACCCTATGTCGTCTATGCCGACAGTTTCCCTGATGCAGCCCGGGGCTTTGTCACGGGGGCTCCGGAGCATCCGCTGAAAGTCATCTTCCCGGAGGGCTTCCCCGAGGAGTATCGTGCTGTCCTTGAGGAGGTTCTCTCAATGGATCCGCGTCCGGCCTATCAGGATGAGCCGGGACGTATCTATGGCTTCCCATTCTATGGCCGCGACCTTCGTTTCCGCGTCGACGGCGATACCCTCGAGGTGCTTCAGTGGGATATTAAAGGCTGTCGATAAAGGCTTTCATCGCCGGCATCTTTGAATATGCGGCGTGGAAGAGGGCGAGCTGGTTGCGTGTGCGGACGAGATTGTGCTCCGGATACTTGATCTTGTAGTAAGTGTCACCGTTGATGTAGTCGGCGAAGAAGCGGACGGCCTGCATATAGGGGAAGAGACAGGCGGCAAAAGGCAGGTTCTCCTTCTCGATGGGGGTCAGGAATACCTTGGCTGACTCGACGTAACCCTTTGCGAAGGCTTCGAAAATGTCCATCCTGAAATCCACCTTGTCGATTGCAGGGTCATCTTCGGCGACGGTATTGGCCGCAGTCCTTAGGAAATCCCCGAAATCCGAAAAGACGAAAGAGGGCATCAGGGTGTCCAGGTCGATGACGCAGAGGACATTTCCATCGTCATCGAACATCATATTGTTTACCTTGGTGTCACAGTGACAGATGCGTTTGGGAAGTTCCCCTTCCCGGTACAGGCGTTCCGCTTTGCACATCTCCTCCTCGAAAGGAAGCAGGTCGGAAAGGATGTCCTGTACTTCTTGTTCCGCCATCCGGCCGGCTTTGTCCGCGGCAACGGCTTCTCTCAACTGTCGGGCACGCAGTTCCATATTGTGGAAATCCGGGATGGTTTCGCCGAGAGTGTCCGGAATGTCGGCGAGCATAGCTTCGAACTGGCCGAAAGTCTTGCCGCAGCAATAGGAATATTCAGGGTTTACCGTGTCGTAGGTATGGGCGTTCTTTATGAAAACCGATACTCTCCAGTACTCCTGTCCGTCCGTCCAGTAGCTTTTGCCGCTTTCCTTGCAGGGGAGGAAACGGAGTACTTTCCGATTTATGTCCGGGTCACCGGCAAGTTTTCGGCGGATATGGGCGGTCGCGCAGTCGATATTGTGCTGAAGCAGGTCCACGTCCTTGAAAATCGCATTGTTGATGCGTTGCAAGACATAGTTGTCCTCTCCGTCAGTCTCGACGAGAAGCGTGTCGTTGATAAGTCCGTTTCCCAGCGGCTTGATCGAGAGTATGTTGCCTTGGATATCGAAGTGAAGGGCAATCTGTTTCAGTTGTTCAGCGTTTTTCATTGGCGAGTAATTTATTCCCAAATATAAGCATTTTAGCGCAAATAGCAATCTCTGGCAGCCTTTTTGCTGCGTTTTTCCACAAACGAAACATTAAATGAAATCTTTCATCCTTTCCATTATGTTGTTCTCAGCCTTGTTCTCAGGCAGCGCAAACGCCGCCGTGAAAGTGTATAAGGGCTCCAGCCGTTACAGCAGCGATGTCATCTGCACCGTCAGGGAAGCCAAAGTATATAAAAAGACTTCTTCCTACAGCAGCGACGTAGTCTGCAACATCCGCGACAGCCGTATCTATAAAGGGACGAGTTCCTATTCTTCCGATGTCCTGTACAATGTAAAGGACGGCAAAGTCTACAGGGGAACGAGCAGTTATTCTTCCGACGTCCTTATGACCATCCGGGACGGGAAAGTCTACAAGGGCAATTCCAGCTATAGTTCAGATGTAATCTGCACCATCCGTGACGGGAAGGTCTACAAAGGGAATTCGTCCTATTCTTCCGACATCCTCTTCTCCATCGACGGACTCCTTACCCTCGAACAGTTCGTGGCGGTCTTCCACTGCGTCAATTACGTTTGGTAAAAACGCCCTTGCCTTCCCTTCCGTGCCGCCAAATGCCGCTTTCCCGGCACGGACCACCGTTTTGGCCCATCGGTGCCCGCAAAAGGCCGTTTCCCGGCACGGACCACCTTCGCCCCTTCTCAGAGATCCGCCGGGTAGCTTGTTGTTTTCTTTCAGCATTTTTCGTTAAAAAAGGAAGCGCCCCGGAGCCTTCGCTGAAGGTCGTTTTCCCCGAGGAGTTTCCCAAGGAGCACCGCGCTGTTCTCTCCCAGATTCTGTCCATGGACCCCCGTCCGGCCTATCAGGACGAGCCCGGCCGCATATACGGCTTTCCCTTCTACGGCCGCGACCTCCGCTTCCGGATCGACGGAGAGGTCCTTGAAGTGCTGGGATGGGAATAAAAAAGAGGGCAGCGCATCGCGTTGCCCTCAATTGTGAAGAATTCTGAATTAATTGGATACCTTAGTTTTCTTGAACAGATGTAAGTTTCCTGTATAATTGCTTCCGGTATAATAGCGCCAATCCTTGTTGGTGGTGTACAAAGCCAGCCAACGGGTTCCGACACCGACACAGTTCATTACGATTCCATAGGTGTCGTCTTTGGATACTTTCCACTTCCCTCCGGCATCGGAGGCGGCAATCTTGATGCCCTGGGCGGTATTGGTAGCACACAGGTAATTCGTTCCGTTCGTTACAGTGAAGCCATTGCTATTGTCGCCTATGAAATTCCAAATCATATTGTCTTCCAGTTCGTCATTTGTGATCTTGCCACTGGAAACAGTCAAGCCAGTTGCTGATTTCGGATTCTTATCGGCGGTTTTGTCATTCGGCAGATAATAATATGTGTCGGGAGTACCGGATACTGTCCATGCAATAACATAATCAGCTTCTTCTACAGCGGAAACATCTGTGATTTCCACCCATTCATAGTTTCCGGCACTGGCATCCGCCGCGGCCTGAACAATGGTAAAGGTTAAAGGATTGATTGATTCGCCGGGAGTGCTTGTGGAGATAGTGACAGTATAGGACTTGGTGTTTTGTGTATCTGTATTAGCCGAAAAACTAACTTTTAAGTTGGCGCAGCCATCGCCGGAAGAGGCAGACAGCGTAGCACCATTCGTTACACTGGCAGTCCAACTGACATTGCTGACTAGACGGAAATCATAAGAGGAGGTCTTTGCTGATACTTCCGGTTCGCCAAACATTCTGAGGTTGAACATGACAGGAGTCTCTTCGTCGAGGCGATAAACGTCCACAAGCTTACAAGATGAGGTGCTTGTATAAGCGGAGAATAGGTTGTTGACTGTTCCGTCCGTGTTGGTGTTGTTATTATAGCGGAGTTCATTCTGGGTAATTCCGTCAGCCTGAGATTTGACCATTTGCTTGCCATCACCATCAATAGAAACAATCCAGCTTGCTGCGGCATCCACCCTATCTTGGCTTCGCAAATAGTTACCGCCACCTGCAGCATAGAGGTATTTACTACCGGTATAGAAAGCAAAACTGCCAGCTACGGTGCCATCTTCAAGGGTCAAAACCTGCACGGCTTCAGCAGGGTCAAGAATCGTGTCGCCCGTCTTGCTGATATCAGCTGCACTGCGGTTGTTACCATTCTGAGTAGTCCCCAGCGCCTTCTCCAGGTCATCGGGAGCGGATACAATGATGATCTGGTCGCCAGTTTTGAGCTCGTTGGCAGAACTGATCTTCTTGAATACCTTTGGAGATACGAGCGGGACGCCAGCCATATCGACGGTAAGTTTGGCAATCTTGCCTGAGGTGAGAGTTTTATTTTCAGGAATGCTGATGGTCTTGGTCAGTGTGCCTTTGTCGGTAGCGATGACAAACTTAAGCGTTGAGGCCGAAAGGTCGACAGGAAGCAGGCCACACCAGATGCTTTCAAGGCTTTCCGTGGCAATACCGATTGAATAACCGCCGGCGTTACCGTTTTCCTCGAAAGTTTGGTCGGTGAGTTTGAAGAACCAGCGTCCGCAAATCTTCTTGGAACTGGTTATGTTGACTGCGTTGACTTTAGCATCGCCCAAGGCCACATTTGTGAAGTTTAGGTGCAGATAAGCCGTGATATGCTTGAAGACCAGATCGACATTCACAGGGAAACTGTCAAAAGTCTCCGAGACAGCATAGATGATCTGTGCGCTCTCATCAGGGGATGTCGTCGTTGATGTCTGACCGGAGGGGAAATCAATATTCAGTGTCTTGTTCGTTGCGTTGATGGAACGGACCGCAGAATTCGGGTTGAAGACCACGAAAGTAAAGCTGTTCCCACTGGGCGTATCTTCGTAGATGGCCTTGAAGGTGGCGGATGTATAATCGTCCGAAGGAGTGACCGCTGCGGAAATCTGATCGCCAAGATTCAGGGAAACACCGACATGGGTGTCGTTCTTGGTCCACAGGGTAGGATATGAATCGCCGTTAGGTGTTCCGAAAGCAGTCTTGGTCTCCACAGTCTGGAAATTGACCGTAACTTTTTTGCTTTCGGGAGAGGAGTACTCGGTCTCTTTAACACAGGAAACAAGAGCGATGGCCGCAAATGCGGCAAGGAAGAGGATGGATTTTCTCATGGCTTAAGAGATTTAAAGGGTCCATTCTTCCTCTGTGGCGTCCTCGATTGTGGAGCCAACGTTTGTTGAGGCGAGGAAATTCTCGTCGAAGTTGTACGCGATGAAGCGTAGCGCAGGAATCAGATAAAGTTTTTTGTCCATATAATAAGTTTTGTGTTTTTTCGTCAACTTACAAAGTTAACATTTTTTCATTAAACAACTCAGATTTTCAAAAGAAAAAGCGGATGGTCGGACCGGCCACCCGCTTGAATGAAATAGTTGGCGCAGCTTTATTCGGCTACAATCTTGATATTGTCAAGATGCCATCTCTGCTGGGAAGGAGCACCTTCGGCAAACATTTTCGTCGGCCTGATTACGATGCGTGTCGCCTTTGTCACACCCTTGATGTTGACAGATGCGTGCTGCCAGGCCAGTTTGCCTGTTTCCTGGGTGGTTGAAATGGGATTGCTTTCCGCCTTTCCGCTGTCGGCGCAGAAACCGGCACCTTCAACGATGACGGAAATAGTCACATTATCAATGGCTCCCGCTCCTGTCATATGGGCACACCAGTCGAATGTAAGGATGATGTCGGAGGAGAAATCTCCGCCGTAATTGTTCCCGGGCAGTCTCAGCCCGGTGTGCTTGTTGGTCGCTCCCATCTTGAAGTAATTCTCCTGCATATAGAGGGTTTTGGCGCTCTTGTTCAAATCCTCATAACCCCTTGCATAGAGATCGTCGGTGACGGGCTTGAAGTTGGTCTGGTCATTCCAGAGGTTCGGCTGGGCGTGAGATGCAAGATTGCTTCCCACGGGGTCCAGTTTCTCAGCATCAGAAGGCTTGGCCAGTTTGTAGGCGGCAATGTATGGAGCAAGCCACTCGAAGTCGTCATTGAACCAGACTTTGCCGGAGGGGATGTAGAATCCCTGACTGACGCTCAGGAACGCTTCAAGATTGTACTCGGAATTGTAGAAGCGTATTCCTCCGTCACGCCCGGTATCCTCGCTGGGATTAGCTTCATAGCTGACTGTGTATTCCTTCCATTCGACCATTCCCTTGGTCCCGGGGGCGGCTTCTGCGCTCAGCCAGGGGACGGTGGGCTCAACCTGAACGTCGGTGTTGGTCTGGACGCGCACTGTGAAAGTGCCCTCTTTGTATCCGACGCCAATCTTGTTGCCGCTGGATAGGCTGATGAACGGATCCAGTTGCTGGCCGGCGGCACTCTGGACCACATTGACAAACTTTTCGCTATCCTCGGAGACAATCTTTATAAGTCCCTGACGAAGTTCGCTGAGCTCACTCGGGGCACAAGTCACGGCAATCGTGGTCTCTTCACCGGCAAGGCCTTCGGTCTTGTCGAAGCTGAGCCAGTCGGTGTCGGAGGAGAGTGAAAAGTCGTAGTCGGACGTGATCACGAGTTCCTTGGGAGCGTCCGGAGTGCCGTTGAAGGTCAGAAGGTCAGTCGAGAGCTGGATGTCGGCAAAGGTGGGATCCTTTTCGATACCGTTGCCTTCCTTGAGTATGATGATGGACGGCTGGTAGGTCGGGTCATCGGGGTTGGTGATGGTAAGCCTTGACGAAGCTGTGGAGCGTGACTCGGTCGTGCCGCCGCCACCTCTCCAGAGGGCGGAGCAGCGGAGCCTTATCTGCAGGTGATCGTTGTTCTTGCGGAACTTGATAATCTGGTCCACCGGCTGATTGGTGTTGTTTTCGTCCGTCGCAACGGTGTACAGGACATCATAGCCGGGAGCATTGTCGGTACTCGGCTCTCCTGCGACCAGCCACTCTTCTCCGTCAAGATATTCCAGCAGCCAGTATTTCATCCCCCACTTAGAAGAACGCATTTCGAAAGCAATCTTTACCTCCGTGCCAGCTTTGATCTCGCCGTTGCCGTAGAAGAGCCAGTAGTCGTTGACCCAAGGTCCGGTAACGCGCGGATTATTGGCGTTGACATCAAGATTGTAATTACCGCCGCTGTTCGTGTGCTCCAGATCAAAGGGGACATACTCAATGTATCCGACGCCCTGAATGGGATCGATGCGTGGAGAGTCTTTGGTGAAAGTTGACGAGGAATAATTGATGCCGTCTTTACCTATGGCCCATTTCAGGGGATAGGGGACCAAACTTTCGTCAGCACCCTTGTCTTCGACGGCTGTCGCGATGAAATAGCCCGTGGTCTTTTCAGCACCGATCACGAAACCGCTGAGTTCAACTTTGTGTAAGTCGAATTTTTCGATTTCGAGGGCGGCAACGGGATTGAGGATAATGATAGTAGCTCCTCCGAGTTTCATATTGCCGTTGATAATGGAACCGGAGAGTTTGCCGTAGACTATGCTCTTGCCGTCATAAGAAGAGATGGCGGCGGTAAGGTCGGCTGCAGCGGGATAGCTATACTCGCCGCTCCCTGCGACGCTCAGTCCGTCGGATTCAAAAGCGGGATTTGAATGGAAAGTGACTTTCTTACCGTTCAGGCTGACGTTGTCGCCAATCTTGACGTCTTTCTTGCCGAGTACATAAAGGAAACCGCTGTCATCGCTGAGGAGGAAGCCCTCGGTAGTGAGTGCGGCGACCTTTGCTGATGCGATTTTTGCGACAGCCTCGTCGTCGAGCTCGCGGATTTCGGCGAGTGTCTTAGTGGCAACTCCATAATAAGTGTCTCCCTTTTGTTTGACAATGACAGAGCCGCGCCTTTCAGTGTTGCCGCCCTGGATGATGATCTTGCCCTGGCGGGGAACATTCTGGACTCCGCCTTTGAGGTTGTCGGAAACACTGACTGTGACAGATCCCATTCCACGGCCTCTCATCGGCTCGACGCTGATCCAGTCACTGTCCACGTCCACTGCCCAGTCGCCGTCGGCATAGATGGGCAGAGTCTGGGCCTCGGCCTTGACCGCCTCGAAGCTAAGGACTTCCTCACCGGCGGCTACGGCCCTTGCTTCCCCGATGGGCTTTTCCGCCTGGCATCCCAGGAGGGCAAAGCCCGTAAGAAGCACTGTTGCAAGTGATATGATGCGATGTGTTTTCATAATCGAAGCGAATAATTAAAAGTCGAGACCGTCGTTCCACCCTGGATTCTGTTTAAGATTCGGGTTGTTCTGGCGTTCCTTGGTGGGAATAGGATAGTAGTAGTCCCGGTTTTCGTTGAAATTGCGTTCAATGCCTTTGTGGTGATAGACATAACCCTTGTCTTCCCCTGTGAGGATGATGCCGGTTTCCTTGCCGAGTTCCAGGTCGACCATATCCTTGTGCTTGGGATTGTCATCCTTCCAGATACAGATGTCGGCCTTCCCGTCTCCGGTAAGGTCATATTCGCCTGTGCCATTGAAATACATTCCGTAGATGGGCTGTTCAAGACATTTGCCCTCTCTCCAGCGCACGAGGTCGCTCAGGCGGAAACCTTCGTCGGCTAGTTCTATAGCCCTCTCACGGCGGATCTCAAGGATTACGCCCTGGTTAGTCCCGCTGACGTTCCTGTAGCCGAAATCAGCAGAGAGAAGGTAGGGGTCGGGATGGGCATTGGCATCCTCAAGAGAAATGACAGGGGCGGAGTCGCTCTTCCAGGCGCGCTTGCGAAGAAGATTGACGCTCTTGTCGAGATCTTCCTGGGTAAGGGTGCCGAGTTCTGCCTTGGCTTCGGCGTAGTTGAGGTAAACCTCCGCCAGGCGTATAACCGGCATATCGTTGTATGACTTGTCCACGCGGTCCACTTCCGGAAGAGTCGCGTCCATTACGAACTTCACGAGCTGATAGCCGGTGACGCTTGAGCCGAAGTCAGGAGCGGAAACCTCCGTGGCTCCGAGACGGACATAGCCGGGAGTGACGGTGATGGCTGCAAGGCGAGGGTCGCGGTCGGCCATCTCTTCCTTGAATCCCATCGTCTCCCAATCAGCCTTGTCGGTGAAACGGCTTCCGTCGGCCATAAGGAAGGACGCGACGAATTTGCGTGTAAGTCCCGGCGCGCCTTGGGTGGACATCAGAGTAAAGGCAGTGGAGTTGTTGACTACCTGAAGACTCTGGTCGTTCTTTATCGCGAGGATGAATTCATCCTTGTCGGCGTCCACATTGGCAAAAAGCTTTCTGTAGTCATCGAGCTGTGAAAGTTTGTACGGGCCCTGCTCCATAAGTTCGAGGGCTGCATTTGCCGCGAGATCCAGATAATATGCGGCATCGTGGGCGTCGGCGGGAAGAGGCTCGACATACATTTCAGGGTGCTTAGCCGGGTCGTGATACTTGCGGAAGGTACCTTCGTAGAGGCAGAATCTCGATTTGAACGCAAGCGCGGCCCATTTGTTCACGCGATAGGTGGAAACCGAGGCGGGAAGATTGGCGATGGCATAGTCGATGTCTTCAATCATATGGCGCATCACGATTTCCCGGCTGTCGCGCGCCTTGGTCAGTTCAGGGGAGTTGGTCTCGAGCTGTTTGTCGATCCAAGGCACATCGCCGAAACGTTTTACCATATTGAAATACCACCAGGCGCGGAAAAAGCGGGTTACGCCGGAATACTTGGATACGGCAGCCTTGTCTTCACATTTGTTTATGTTCTCCAGCAGAGTGTTCATCTTGCGGAGATCGCCCCAGGCTCCTGCGCCGCTACCCCATCCGCCTCCGCTGTTGGGAACGGTACGGGCCGTGCCGCCGCGAAGGACGGTGGAAAGGTTCAGATAGACATAATGGTCGCTCTGCTCGTCGTAGGGCTCCTTGTTTATGTTGTTGTTATAGAAAGTGTTGGAGAACAGCATCAGGTCGGTCTCGTCACGGAAGTAGTTTTCCGGTGCGAGCGTGGATTTAGGAGTGCGCTCCAGCCAGTCGCAGGAGGTAAGACCCAGAATAACAGCAAGTGCGGGTATGATTAACTTTTTCATTTTCTTGTCCTCCTTCATTAGAATGTAATGTCAATGCCGAACATCAGGGTCTTCTGCCAGGGATAGCTTACGTGATCCTGGGCGACATCTTTTGAGCCGTTGCGGGTGAAGGCCGATTCAGGATCCAGATACTTGGTGTATTTCTTCAGAGGAGACCAGTATGCGAGGTTCTCTCCGGAGAAGTATATCCTGGCTTTCTCCAGCCCGATCTTGCGGGTGAGTTTCTGAGGTACGGTGTAACCGACGGTCAGGTTCTTGAAACGCAGGTAGCGGACGTTCTGCAGATAGCGGCTGTTGACCTTGGAAAGTTCGCCGCCTGTTGCGGAATAAGCCCTCGGGCGAGGGAAGTAGGTGTTGGGATTCTCTTCGGTCCATACTCTTTCGATAAAGTCCCTTTGCAGGAAGCTCAGATAGGAGTAGCTGTACGGTCCCCAGAACATATAGTTCATTCCGGCCGGGTACCAGTAGTGGTTGCCGGTGCCCTGGAAGAAAGCGGATACGTCAAAACCGAAATAATCGAAAGCGAGAGTGAATCCGTACTGGAGGCTCGGAAGGCTGTTGCCCAGAATCTTGCGGTCGCCGGGATTGTCGACGGTATTGGCCCCGAGGCCCAAGGTGTTGACTCGCCATTCGCTCTCGGGGAGAAGGATACGGTTCCCGTTTTCATCCAGCACATACTGGTTCTTGTCATCCAGTTTGTAGTGGCCGTCATTGTCCTGGTCCACGAAGCGAAGGTCTCCGGCGAGGAAGCCTCCTGTCATACGGCCGTTTATATAGCTGCAGTCAAGAACTTCGGAAGTGTACTTTTGGGCCTGCTCGTCGGATTCGAAAAGGCCGTCAACCTCGAAGCCCCAGATGTCGCCTATGCGCATGCCCTCGTAATAGGCCATGGTCAGGGACTTGGTGGGGTTGTTGAAGCGAGTGATATAAGAACGGTAGTCACTCAGGGTCCCGCGGACAGAATAGCCGAAAGGCAGTCCGAAGAGTTTGAACTGGTCTCTCCATCCGAGGGACAGTTCGTAGCCGTAGGTCTTGAGGTCGGCGGCATTGGTCTGAGGTGCGGATGCGCCGAAAACTGCAGGAAGGTCCGGGCCGGCGGTCAGCATATTCAAGGTGTTTCTCTGGTAGATTTCACCGGTAAAAGTAAGCCGGCTACGGAGGGCCGCGATGTCAATGCCGGCATTGATCTGTTCGGCTGTCTCCCAGGTGAGTTCTGCGTCCACCGGGGCGCTGAGCGTGGAATACTTCGACATCGTGGTGCCCTCGCCGAAAGTGTAACCTTCGAAGTCATTGATGGAAATCTTCCTCAGGTAGGCATAGTAGTTCTGGGCTCCCGAGGAGGTGCGTACGACCTGGTTGCCGAGTCGGCCGTAGCTGACTCTGAGCTTCAGGTTGTCGACATATTTCCTGGCGGGGGAGAAGAAGGGCTCTTCTGAGATTCTCCAGCCCAGAGAACCCGAGGGGAAGAAGCCCCAGCGGTGTCCGGGCATAAAGCGTGAGGTGCCGTCATATCGGCCGGAAATCTCCAGCAGGTAGCGCTCCTTGTAGTCATAGTTGATGCGGCCGAAGAAACCCATTATGGCGTACTCGTTCTGTCCGCCGGAAACTTCGGTAATCACATTGCCTGTTGCATCCGGAACTACAAGATCAAGGTCGTTGAGGGTTTCGGAACTCAGGTTTTGGCCTTTCGCTCCGACCGCCTTGGAAGCCCAGCTTTCCATATTCATACCGGCGGTGACCGTCAGATGATGGGCGTCGGCGAAACTGTCCTCGTAAGTCGCGTAGGTGTTGATTGCGTGACGTTGTGAGGTCGTGATGGCTTCCGTAAGCTCGTCCAGGCCGGCATCTGTGGTGTAGTACTCATAATCCGCTTCAGGATAGCTGCGATACTCGAAGTTCGCGCTACGATACTGATTGCGGTTCTGGTAGATCCGGTAGGTATAGTTGGCGGTGAGGGTGAGCTGTTTGAAAGGAGTGATCTTCAGTTCGCTCGTATTCATAAAATCAGTCCTCAGCTGCTGGTTGCGGTGCTTGTACTGCCCGAAGACCAGATGACGGCCGTTTGCAACATTGTAGTTTCCGCCGGTAATCAGCGGGGTCGCATAGAGCCAGCTTCCGTCGGGATTCTTCAGGGGGAAGGAGGCCAGGGCGTGACGAGAAGAATACGCAAAGGAATCCTGGATGCTGCTTCCTCCGGGATAATTGTAGGATGAGCTGAAGAAAGAGCTGTTGTTGGAGAATCTCATAAACTTGTTCAGCCGGGCATCGACCTTGGCGCGCAGATTATATTTCTGGTAGATGTCAGGGTGAAGTTTGATGACACCGGTCTGGCGGTCGTAAGCTCCGGGTGCTGGTCGTTGTAGAGTTCGTGGTACCAGTCGGTGTTGCAATAGTAAATCCACTGCTTGCGTCCGTTCCTGACCTCTTCCACTACCCAGGGGCGTGCGGGATTTTCCGTCACGTCGTTTACTCGGGCGAGAAGTTCGGCCATATCGTGTTCAGTATAGCCAGTGTAATGCTTTCCGGCATCCGTCGCCCAGAACTTGTCCACGGTATAGACTGACCAGTAGCCTCTGGTTTCAAAGTCCGTCGACACTGTCGGCTCTTCCCAGCCGAAACGGCCGCTGTAGCGTACCGTGGCCTTCCCGCCCTTGTCGGAGCCGGATTTGGTCGTGACTAGGATGACACCGTAGGCCGCTCGTGCGCCGTAGATGGCCGCGGCCGAAGCGTCCTTGATTACGGAGATGTTCGCCACGTCGTCTGGATTGACCCTTGAAAGGTCTCCTTCGACTCCGTCGATGAGCACCAGAGGATCAGCCTCGTTGATGGAGGTGACACCACGGATGTTGAGGCTGCCGGCGCTGCCGGGGTTACCCGCCGAAGTGGTGATGTTCAGGCCGGGGACCGAACCCTGCAGCATATTGGTAAGGTTGTGGGAGGTACGGTCCGCAAGCTCCTTGGCGTCCACTGCCGTGACGGCACCGGTAAGGTTGACTTTTTTCTGGACGCCGTAGCCGACGACTACGGTTTCTTCCAGCATCATGTTGTCCTCTTCGAGGATGACGCTGATTTTTGCCTGCGTGGCCGGCACTGCTATGGTTTTAGTGCTGTAGCCGAGGCAGGAGACTTCCAGCGTCACGTCTCCCGAAGGGACGTGAAGCGTGAACGCTCCGTCGAGCCCCGTCACGTCTCCGTTTGTGGTTCCGGAAACAAGGACGGCCGCGCCGACGAGCGGCTGTTGCTGTGAGTCAAGCACTGTGCCCGACACTGTGCGCGTCTGTGCCGAGGCGCCCACAGAGAGCGAGAGGGCCAGGAGCGCAGTCACAGCAAGGACTAGAATCCGTCTCATAGATAATAGGTTATTAATTATTTGTAGCTGTCGATTGAAAAAGCTTTCGGACGGGACATACTTTCGGTATAGACATTGCCGAAGCGGTCAGTGACCTTGATCTCGAGGGTGGAGTTGGGAGAGGTCGCGGTAGCCTTGAAAGTATGGTAATTTGTGTTGGTCTCGAAACCGATGGATGTATTCTTGTTCAGCCGGTGGGCTGTATATGAGATAAGGTGCAAGGGGTCTTTGATGCCGCTTACTTTGGTGACTCTCAGTGCCTTGCCGCCTTCCGTGATGCTTACCGTCCATGAGGGGTCGTAGTTCCATACATTGACATAGACCTCATTGTCGGAGGATTTTGTCCCCCAGATGCCGGGATTGAAAAGGCTGGCATGGGAGGCATCGGCGCTTGGAATCCATTTTTCGTTCGAAAGATGGATATTGTTGCGGTCGTAGGAGCGGAACTGATGCTTTATGTCCTTGCCGGTTCCCTTGAACTGCCATTTGAGTTCGGTGCCGGAAACAGTCATCACTGTGTATCCGCCCGGGGAACCGTCCTGTCCGATATGGATTCCGGGAGTTTCCTGTCCTGTCCACCACCAGGTGCCGCAAATCGCACCGGCGTTATGCTCGTAATAGTGGTCCGTGGAAAGGTTGTCGTGGTTAAAAATCGTGTGGGTATGGGCAGTGAAGACATGGACCTGGTTAAAAGGCTTGAGGAGGGGCTTAAGGGTTGAGAGATTCTTCAGAGCCGTAGCCCCGGTGGCGCTCTGAAGCTGGATGTGCATGGTCAGCACTATCGGGGTCGTCGCCGGGACGGTCGCCAGGTCTTTCTGCAGCCAGGAGATCTGGTCATTGACGATCTTGGCGTTATAGTCCCGGACGTAGCAGGCGTTGCCTTTGTCGTCCGTGGAGGCAGTAGCGTTGGTGCACTCTACGTCGTCCATGACTACATAATGGACCTTCCCTATATTGAATGAATAATAGGTAGGGGCGATGAGTTCCTTGTACTCTTTGACCGTGTCGTAATCGCCCATGTAGTACATGCTGTGGTCGTGGTTCCCGATAGTGTGGAACACGCTGAGACCTTTTATCTGGTTCGCGTCTTTGAGGTAGTCGCTGTAACTGTAGTTGTTGGTAATCCAGTACCGGTCCCATGTCATGTCGCCGAGAGTCATTGCATAGATCTTCTTGCCGGAGTTGTCGCCGAGGAAGGTGTTGACGTCTTTTACGAAGCTGCTGAACTGATTCCGGTCGTTGGTGCGTCGAGCGAGGTGTATGTCGCCGAACATCAGCATTGTATGCTCATCCTGAGAACCGACATTCTTGAGAGTGAAATCCACCCTTTCCGCAACATTTGCGGCCTTGGTGAGCTGTTTGTGGAAAGTCGGAAGTATCCCTTCGCGGGAAACCTCGTAGCCCGACGGAATGCTTATGAACACGTATTTATGGTACTTGCCCGAGGCCATCTGGTAGATTCCGTCCTTGTCGGTCTTGACCACTTCCACGCCGTCCGAGACCGCGACGCCCTCGACCCCGTTCCCTTCACAGCTGACGCGTCCGTAGACCGTGCTGCCCGCGGCCGGCTTGACTTCGACTCCTTCGGACGGATAGATGATGACCAGTTTTGTCTCGCCCATCAATTTTTTGGGAGAACTTCCTCTCTGGAAATAGACCTGATGGATTCCGTCGGAAGCCCCTTTCAGCCAGAGTTCGGCTGCGGATACTTCGAAAAACTGGCTGCCGACGCTGACAACAGGGCAGGTATAGCTTGCTGCATCCTGGTCTTCGAATATGATTTTGTCATCCTTGACAGGGGCTTTGGCGAACTGGATGCGGAACTTTACAGTCGCTGCATCATTCTCTATTTCAAGTTTTTCCGGTACTTGGAACTGTACATCGACAGGACCATCCTCCTGGGTTTCCTTCTTGCAAGAATATCCCGCCAAAACTGTGATAACGGCGAGAAAAGCGCTTATCAGTTTTCTAAATTTCATAGTTCAAAGTTAATGTTTTTACATCAAGTTGCAAAACAAAATAATAATATATTAAGGTTCGTCGTACTTGTTAAAAATTCTTAATATCTCTTCTTTGCTTAGAATCATTGATATCTATCAGCATTCTTGTATATTTCGGCGGAATATTATATATTTGCGGAATATGGAAAAGATTTATCGCATAGCCGGCCATAGTATCCGTGTAAGTCTCGACTCTCCGTGGACTTTCAAGGCTCTTACTCCGGCCCAGGAAGATTTGGTGGAGAAGCTTCGGAGGGGAGAGGATATAGGCATTATCCCTGTTCCGGCGGACCGGACGGAGGGCCTTGCCGTCAATGAAGAGTTGATGGGCAAGGAGCAGATGACAAAGGAAATATGGAATACTTTTTCCGAATCCGAGAAGGATGCCTTCAGGCATTCGCTTGATTTCGAGCAGTATGCCCCGTTCGAAGTCGAAGGCGGCGAGACTCTTTTCAGCCTGAGGGTCCATTCCGGCGTCCCGGAAGAGTTGGAGGCCTCGAGAGGAGAGTGGAAGATGGTCACGGCCGTGGATGAGATACTTCCTTTCTATTATGGATACCGCCACAATGGCAATACAATCTATGAATTTTTCCCTGCCAAAGGTCTGAGGGCCGGTTATTTCGTGATGAGCGCGGATTACTCCAAGGGGGATTATTATCCCTGTGAGCGTATAGGGGCCAGGACGACGCTGATGCAGATCAATACGTCCCTGATGATCCAGTTCACCTTTGCCACGGCAGCCTTGGATACTATCCTTCTTCACGCCAGCGTTACCCGTCTCGAAGGCAAGGCCCAGCTGTTTTTCGGAGTCAGCGGCACGGGGAAAAGCACGCACAGCCGCCTCTGGCACGAATTCGTCCCTGAATCCGACCTTATGAACGACGACAATCCTGTCATCCGTTTCATAGACGGCAAGGCCATTGTCTTCGGCTCTCCCTGGAGCGGAAAGACACTTTGCTATCGCAATGTCAGCGCTCCTGTCCGGGCCCTTGTCCGTCTGGAGCAGGCCCCGGAGAACAAGATAGTCCGCCTGGAAACCCTTTCCGCCTATGCGAGCGTAATCGCCGCGGTCTCTACAATCCGCTGGGACCATTCCGTAATGGACAAGATCATCCCTACCGTGGAGCGTGCTGCAATGAGCGTCCCCTGTTTCCAGCTCTCCTGCCGTCCCGACGAGGAGGCCGTACGGGTGTGCCGCGAGGCTGTAATGTCAGTTGAACAAAAATCCTAATGATATGAAACGAATCCTTTTCTTTGTTTTCAGCGCCGGACTCCTTGCCGCGTGCGCAAAAAGCGAAACCAAGACCGACGGTCCCTTCGTTATCGGAGCCACGCGTGAGGCTCTGGCCGAAGATATGCTCAAGTCAAACGTCTCCGACGCGGGCAAGTTCATCTGGCACGACTGGGACAAAGCCGATATCTGGACCACTGCAGGCTCCTTCTCGCAGATGAGCGTCATCTCCGGTGGCGGCAGCAATACCGTGAACTTCTCAACCTCCATTCCGGAGGGCGTGGAAGCTTCTACGGTCGCCGTCTATCCTTCCGGTGCGCACAAGCTCAACGGTAATATCCTCACCGTCAATTACCCTGAAGAATATGTCTATCCTGCCGATACGACTGACTCCTATCCTCTGATGATAGCCAAGTACAATCCCGGCAGCGGTCTTTCATTCAAGCACGTCGGCGGTATGTTGAGAATCCGTTACAAGAATGTTCCCCCCACTGCCCACAGCATCCTGCTGACCTTCGACAACGAAAAGGTGACCGGCGATTTCGATGTGGATCTTTCCGCCGCCGAGCCTGTCGCGAGCTTCGGAGGCGGTTCCAGCTCGGTCCGTATCCGTTTCACGCCGTCGACCCAGGCCACGAACACGCGTCACTTCTATCTCCCTCTGCCCACCGGAGAGTTGACCAAGATGAATATCACTTATTGCGACGTCAACGATGCTCCGATCAAGGGGACTTCCTACACCAAGACCGGTTCCCTGGAAATCACGCGCCGCAAACTGGCTCTTATGCCCGGACTAGTCCTGACAACCTTCGAAGCCGGAATAGAATAATGAAAATCGGCATCTGCAATGATCACGCGGGCGTGGAATATAAGTCCAAGCTCGCGAAAATGCTTTCGTCGCGCGGTATCGAGGTTGTGAACTATGGTACGGACACGGAAGCCTCGGTAGATTATCCTGATTATGCCCACAGGCTTGCTTCGGCCGTAGAAAGCGGTGAAGTGGACCTCGGCATAGCCCTCTGCGGCACCGGCAACGGTATGGCCATAACTTTGAACCATCATAAAGCTATCCGCGCCGGTCTGGCCTGGTCCTGCGAGATAGGCCGTCTTGTCAAGGCCCATAACAACGCCAACGTACTTGTCCTTCCGGCCCGCTTCATTTCCTACAGGATGGCCTCCGCTATTGTCCGCACTTGGCTGGACACGCCTTTCGAAGGCGGACGTCACGAGCGCAGGATAGAGAAGATTCCGCTTTGATGGCTTTCAGCCACGATATAGCCGATTATCCCGATGGGATTGTCCTTGCCGTGGACAAGCCCTGGAGGTGGACTTCCGCCGATGTAATCCGCAAGCTCAAGTATGCGGCCATCAAGCACTTCCGCAAAAAAAATCTCAAGGTCGGCCACGCCGGCACCCTGGATCCTCTTGCCACCGGGGTGCTTCTTGTCTGCATAGGTCCGGCCTGCAAGCGTGCCCAGGAACTTCAGGACCACGACAAGGAGTACGTTGCAACCATCCGTTTCGGGGCCTCCACTCCTTCCTATGATCTGGAAAAGGAAGTGGACCGTCGCTATCCTTACGAGCATATTAGCGAAGAAACTGTCCGTGAGGCCCTGAAGGGCTTTGTCGGGGAGCAGGAGCAGGTCGCGCCGCTTTTCAGCGCCAAGTCCGTCGATGGCGTCCGCGCCTACGAAATGGCCCGGCGGCTCTATCGCAGCGGGCGTTTTTCAGAGATTGACGCGGCTGCCCTCGAGACGCTTCACCGCAGTCGTATCGTTATCAGTGATTTGGAGCTCCTGGACTTCCGCCCGGCGGCCGGGTATGAGCCCTTGAGACCGTCGGCTTCGGCCCCCTGCGAGTCTTCTGCGCCGGCAACATTGCCTTCCTGCGAGCCTCCTGTCCCGGCGGCCGGGTATGGGCTCTTGAGACCGTCGGCTTCGCCGACCCCTCCCATCGCAGGCGATGGGCCCCTCCCCCTTATGAGGCCGGGAGGTGGGGCCCCCGAAAAAACATGTTTTTTTGGGGTACCCCAGGGGGTGGCCACAGGTCCTGCGAGCTCATACCCGGCCGCCCCGGCATCTGCGACAGGCTTTTCCCCCGGCGTCGGACAAAACTTTTTCGATAAGTTGGGAGAAAAAGTTTTAGTCCGCAGAGGGGAAGGAGATGCCGGGGCGGGAACGGCAGGGACGGCATCGGCCAGAATCCACTATGCCGACACTTCGGGCCTCGGCCTGCCGGAGGCAAGGGTCCGCATCGTATGCTCCAAAGGCACCTACATCCGCGCCTTCGCCCGCGACCTTGGCGAAGCCCTCGGCAGTGGCGCCCACCTCGCCGCCCTGGAGCGCAGCCGCAGCGGCGATTTCAGCCTCTCCGATGCCCTTTCTGTCGAGGATGCCCTGTCACTTTTTTCTTTTTAATCCGTAAAATGCAAGTACTTGATTTGCAGTTGTTTATAGGAAATCGTCTATGTAAATGAACATAGACGATTTCGCGTAAATTACTATCACTAAGCTACTTACATTTTACGATGCTTATGTCGTTCTATTGAGGAGGGTCAGAACGAAATTTGGAAGAATGGATTTTGATTCTTACATTAGCAAGCGATATCGGAATTATTCCGTATGGGCCTTTAAAGAGAATAGACTATGAAGAGTCGGAAAAGGGCATTTCAAAGAGACATTGTTATTCACTGCTATCAAAGGACGGCAGACGGAGGCTTGTTGTTCTATACCTACAGTGATTATCTCGTGTGGTTCACACACGTTTGTCTCGCTGCCAAGCGCTATAATGTAACAATACTTGCAGCCTGTCCAATGCCGGACCACGTACACCTTTCTGTAAGGGCGGCTTCCGCCAAAAGCCTTTCGGAATTTGAACAAAGATGGACAGGGGATTATGCCAGGGAGAATAATACCTTCTGCAACGCCAGGGGTAGCGTCTTTTCAAGTCCTTTCGGAAGCGCTGTAAAGATTGGTGACAAAAAGGCGAGGAGCAATATTGTCTATGTCGGGAACAATCCTGTAGAAAGAAGACTGGCGGAAAGGGCTGAAGATTACCGCTGGACATTCCTTGCGTATTATGCGTCCGGAAATCCTTTTTCCAAACCTCTTATAATCAGGCAGTCATCTTGGCCGCTCAAAAGAGCCGTCAAGTTTGTTGAAACTCAGTTTAAGGCATCAAAGCCACTTAAGCATTGTCAGCTCAAGAGGCTGTTCAAACCGCTGTCGTATGAAGAATGCCAGCAACTTACGGATTTCATTATATCTACTTACAATGTCATTGATTATGAAGCAGCCATTAGTTTTTTCGGAAGCTATGAAAATATGCTCGCGGCAATGCATTCAACCACTGGCAGCGAGCACGACTTGAACGAGGTGTTCATTGGAAAAACTGACGAACATTTCGCTAAGATGGCGGCTATCGTAATGCGTGAATTGAAACTCGATGACATTCACGAAATCCTGACATATGATATGGACAAAAAATATGAGCTTTTCCAGCTGATAAGAAAACACAGCAACGCCCTGTCAGCAGATATTTTCCGTTTTCTGCATATGCCAATAAAAAGGCGTGAAATGTAATTGCTTGATTAGCAGGTGTTTATTAAAAATCGTCTATGTTAATTTACATAGACGATTTTGCGTAAGTGGCTGATGTTTAGTTATTTCCATTTTACGGCGGCTGTGAGCCGTTGCCGGAATCAGTGCTCGACTTGCCGGAATCAGCGCTCGAGTCGCGGAGGGTAGCTCTCAGATCCGTCCGAGGCGCTCTGCGGCGAAGCTCATCCGACGGGCGAACTCGCGGCGTCCGATGAAGGAGAGGATGGCGGCGATGCCGAGGCCGGAGGCGGCGCCGGTGAGTGCCAGCCGGAGAGCGTTCATCACCTTGCCCATAGGGTATTCCCTCATCTTGATGTATTCCTCAAGTGCAGTCTCCAGTGCGCCCGCTTCCATCGAGCCGCGCCAGGAATCCAGGTCGTCAAAACCGAAATTGGCTCCGCTGATGTACTGGCAGACCTCGAAGCAGTATTCGTAATGGTCCTCTTTCCAGAACTTGTCCACGTCCTTTGCAAGGAAGGGAGCCGTCAGAGAATCATCATAAACCTTCGCGCGAGGGTCTGCAGGCCTGTCGGAGGGCTTGGCGGCGATGGCTGCTCCCGCCTTGACTCCATAGGCTTCGAACTCCGATGGAGCTATGAAAAGATAAGAGGCTATGGTCCAGAAATCCTCCACGAAACTGGCGCGTTCCTTGACCAGGGCCACTACGGCCTCCACATATTCACGCGTGAAGATATGGTTCTTGAAATCTGCTCCGGCCCCTTCGAAGGATGCTCCGGCTGTCAAGGCGTTGCAAGGGCAGTCCACGACTTTCATCCCGTGCTTTTCCAGGACGGGGATGAAGAGCTCGGTAAGCTCGGCCTCGCTCTTCAGCCGCAGATATTCCTTATTGTACCATTTTGCCTTTTCCGGATTAAACTTCGCACCGGCTTTCTGGACCTTGTCCAGCGAGAAGGCCTGCACCAGCTCCTCGAGGCTGAACATCTCCCTGTCGTCTCCCGGGTTCCATCCGAGCATTGCCAGCAGGTTGACAAAGGCCTCGGGGAAGTAGCCGTCCTCGCGGTAACCGCGGGACACTTCGCCGGTCTCGGGATTTTTCCAGGAGAGCGGAAATACCGGGAAGCCCAGCTTGTCGCCGTCGCGCTTGGAAAGTTTTCCGTTTCCGATGGGCTTCAGCAGCAGAGACAGATGGGCGAAACGAGGCATTGTCTCCTTCCATCCAAATGCTTCATACAGAAGATAATGCAGAGGTAGGGAAGGCAGCCATTCTTCGCCGCGGATGACCTCAGTGATCTCCATCAGATGGTCATCCACGATGTTTGCAAGGTGATAGGTCGGCAGTTCGTCAGCCCTTTTCCACAGCACCTTGTCGTCAAGGGTGTCGGTGTTGACTTCTATATGACCACGGATAAGATCGTCCATCTCGACGACTCTGTCGGAGGGCATCTTGAAGCGTATGGTCCAGTCAGTGGTCTCAGCCAAAAGCCGCCCGACCTCTTCGGCGCCAAGAGTCAGGGAGTTGCGAAGCTCCATACGACTGATGGCGTTGTATATGAAGGTCTCGCCCTTTTTCTCGGCCTCTTCACGGCGGGCCGCAAGGTCTTCGGCGCTGTCAAAGGCGTAATAGGCCCATCCTGCTGCGACCAACTGCTCGGCATACTGCCTGTAGATGGGACGCCTCTGGCTCTGGCGGTAAGGTGCGTGGGGATGCTTTTCGCTGGCGACTTCCACCACCTTTCCCTCCTCGTCAACGCCCTCGTCCGGAACTATGCCGCACCAGCGCAGCGCTTCGATGATATACTGCTCCGCTCCGGGGACGAAACGGTGCGAATCAGTGTCCTCGATGCGGAGGATAAAGTCGCCCCCATTCTGTTTGGCGTAAAGATAATTGTAAAGTGCCGTACGGACACCGCCCATATGCAGCGGTCCGGTGGGGGAGGGAGCGAATCTTACTCGAGTTCTCTTTTCCATTTTATTTTTTCTCCATATGTGCGCGACGTATCGCGGGAATGTTTTCGAGATTGGCCAGTGAAACTCCGGGCTCTACGCAGAGAGCCGGCTTGTCGTCATATTGGAAGCGCCTGCCCGTATCGGAGGTGGTGAAGCCCACCTTGATGGTCGGAACTTCCTGAAGGTGAATTTCTTCACCTGTCGCGGGACGTTCCCATACATAGTCGTTGTCTATGATGACGAGATTGCCAAGTTCGACATTGATTCCTATGTCTCCGAGTTTTCCCATCTCGAAGCCGGTCACTATGGCCGTAATGCGGACTTTGTCGCCGAACTCAGGATCGTCATCCCAGATGATACCTTTCTTGAAGCGGTTGGCATTGCCGGTATATTCGGCAATCATATCGTCAATCTTCTCAAGGTCAGACATTTTCGCGCCCTTTTCGTTGAATCCCGTGGTGATGTTCACCAGGACATTCTTGGCGGTCTTGAGGTCGAAATCGTTTAGCAGCGGACTCTCGAAGGCACCTTTCACGGCGTCTTCCAGACGGTTTTCGCCGGAGCCTTCTCCGCTTCCCATTAGGGCCATTCCGCTGTCGCGCATCATCTTGCAGACATCGTTGAAGTCCACATTGATGTAGCCGGGCTTCTTGATGACTTCGATTATGCCTCGGACGGCGGTGGCGAGGACCTCGTCGGCCTTAGGGAAGGCCTCCTGGATCAGGGTGTCCCCGAAGAACTGATAGAGCTTTTCGTTATTGATTATCAGCAGGCTGTCCACGCTTTTCTCCAGTTCGTGGATGCCGTCCACTGCCTTGGACTGGGATTCGTTGCCCTCGTTCTTGAATGGAATTGTGACCACGGCCACGGTAAGTATTCCGCGGTCCTTGGCCATCTTGGCAATGACGGGAGCGGCGCCCGTCCCGGTTCCACCGCCCATTCCGGCGGTGATGAAGAGCATCTTGGTCCCGTTGTCAAGGGCCTTCTCCGCGATTTCATCCTGCGATTCCAGCGCGGCGTTCCGTCCGGCAGTAGGGTCTGTCCCGGCTCCGAGTCCGTTCGATCCCATCTGGATTTTCAGAGGGACTTCACTTGTCAGGAGGGCCTGGGCGTCCGTGTTGCAGACTATGAAGCAGCAGCCCATTATGTTCTGACGGTACATATAATTGACGGCATTGCAGCCGCCGCCTCCGACACCGATGACCTTGATTATAGCATTTTCCGGTGTCCAGTCATTGGGCATAAGGTTTTTTTCGAGATCTACTTCCATAGCCTTTCTATTCTTCGTTTATGAAATCATATACTTTTTCTCCGACTTCCTTTCCTTTGTCCATCAGAGTGTTCCAAAAGATTGACAGTTTGCCGGGCTGCTTGTCGCTTTTTTCGCGTTTGATGCGGATCTTTCGGGTGGTCTCCTTCGGCTTCGCTTCTGGCTCTTTCTTCTCGAAGTCCATTCCGAGGTCTCCGGTCTCACCTTTGTTCAGTTCTTCATCGCTTATTTTATTGTCCGTGATTTGGATTTCCACTTCGACGGTCTCCTCGTTTTCCTTGACCTCAGGCTCGGGTATGCTCACGCAGTCCGGCATCTTGTCTTCCTTGGCGGCGAGCACCATTCCGACGGCGGCAGCGGCGGCGGGATTGTTGTAAATCCCGTTCCCGGCCACGGCGGAGAACTGGTATTTAGGACAGCCGGTACGGACTTCATAGCCGGACATATCTTTCATCAGGTTGTTTACGTTGGCAAGTGACGCGCCTCCGCCGGTGAGGACGATGCCGCTGCGGATTTCGTTCTGCAGTCCGCTTTCCTGGATGTGGTAGAGGACGGCGTCGAAAATCTCCCTCATACGGCAGTCCACGATTTCCGAGATATATTTCACGCTGACCTCCTTGTAAGGCTCGGTGAGGCGGATCTGGAGGACCTTTTCGCTGAGCGAGGCCAGTTTGTTGGGAAGGCAGGCGCCGAAACGCTTCTTGATCTTCTCGGCGAGGTCTTCGGAGATGGAACATTCGTTGCGGATATCCTGCGTCACGGCCCGGCCGCCGAAAGGAATGGCCGCATAGTAACGCATTATGCTGTCGTGGTATATGGCCAGGGAAGTGACTCCGGCACCGATGTCCACGAGTGCGACACCGCCTTGCATCTCGTCGGCGGAAAGCACGGTCTTGGCGATGACGTCCGGCAGGAAATACTTTTTCGCGACCGCGACCTGCAGGCTGTTGAAAATCTTGTCCAGGGCGGTCGTGGCGCGGCGGCTTCCGATGAACACCTTGAAATTACCCTCCAGAGTATCGGAAAGCGTTCCGACGACATCGCTCTCGGTAAGGCAGATCTGGCTGTCCGTAGAGAAGGACTGGGCCACTGCGCCGTACATTATCTGGCTTTCGGGATTAGAGAGAGGATAGGTCTCGAGCGCTATGGACTTCAGGGACGCAACTTCTTCGTCGCTGATGTACTCGTCGGCCTGGCCTCGCTTGATGGTGGCGCTTGCCGTGACCTGGCTGACCTCGCTGCGGGGCATACCGACAACCACCTGCAGAATTTTGATCATCAGTTCTTTCTCCGCTTCTTCGATCGCGGCGCGAAGCGGAATCGACGCCTTCATCGGATTCGCGATTATGCTCGCCTTGATCCCATCGGACGGTGTTTCCTTGTAGTAGACGATTTGTACGTCATCCTGGCAGACCCTGGCGACGCAGAGGCCGAATTTGGATGATCCCAGATCGATTGATGCAATATATCTTTCTTCCATATTGTAAGTTGTTTATCTGCAAACGATTTGTCCTTTCTGCCTGACATCAACCCAGGCATATTTACCCTTCTCCGTGTTCGGTTTTATCGCTTCATAATAGCGGCGGATCAGCCTGAGCTTGTCCTCTATCCTGTCCGGAGCGCCGAAGATGAAGCGCTCGCGTCCTTCGCGCGGGATGAGGACGATGTCGCCGTCGGCATTGACGCTGATCTGGCTGATTATCCCGTCCCAGGGGCTTGATTCCATCCAGGCGGCCATCCCGAGCATCTGCATCAGCCACTTGTCGTCGGAACGGTCCCCCTTGAAGCCGCGGGCAACCTTGAGCGGAAGTTCGCCGTCCACTATGGGAACCCTTACGCAGAAGCGGGACTGAAGCGGGAAGATAAAGCCCGAAGCGTCGGCGTAGAAGCCGTTGTTGCCGTCCTGGAAGCGTATTACGGGTTCGCGCTGGGTAAGGGCTATGTGGATGTAGCCGTCCTCCGTGAGCCAGGCCTGGCTCTTGCGTACGGCGCTGCGGTTGTCCATTATCGTCTCGATCCTGTCCAGACGCACGCTGTCCAGAGGAAGGCCCATATAGACTCCATAGTCCTGCATCCACTCCCTGACGTCTTCCTTGGCCACGAAGCGGCGCTCCAGGGAGTCGCTGATTTCGACCTTGATTCCCTGGCAGGTCCTTCCTCTCCGGCGGGATGTCGCCATCCCCGAAGATATGATCCAGACCGCCAGGAACAAGGCTATGGTCAGAGCTCCCAGAATATGTCTCCAGATGGGTTTCATACACGTTTCTTTATGAGTTGTGTAATCGGTTCCACAAAGCGGTCCACGTCCCCGGCCCCGAAGGTGACAAGTACGTCAAGCGGCTCTTTCTCAAGGTATTGCAGAAGCTGCGACTTCTCTATCAGCACCTTCTCGCAGCTGACTTTGTCCAGGATTATGGATGAAGTTACGCCCGGTATCGGTTCTTCCCTTGCGGGATAGATCGGCAGCAGTATGAGTTTGTCGACCATACTGAGGGACTTGGCGAAGTCCTCGGCGAAGTCCCTGGTGCGAGTGTAGAGGTGCGGCTGGAAAATGGCCGTGATCTTTCTCGAAGGGAAAATGTCCCTCATCGACGAGATCGCGCTCGCAAGTTCCGCGGGATGGTGGGCGTAGTCGTCAATGTATGAAAGGGAAGGAGTATGGTAGTGAAGTTCCAGACGGCGTTTCACTCCTTCGAAACTGCCGACGGCTTCCTTCACGGCCTCGGGAGAGATGCCGTATGTAAGGGCGATCGCCGAGGCGGCAATCGCATTCTCCGCGTTGATCCATCCGGGCGTGCCGACTTTGACATCGCGGATTACTCCACCCGGGTAGTGGAGGTCGAAGATGAAACGGCCAAGTTCATCCGGCCGGGCGCCAGTTCCATAGAAATCGGCCTTGCAGTCATCGTAGGAATAGTTCAGGATTCTGGCGGAAGTATGCTCCGGGGTGATGTCCAGACCTATTTTCTTGATCAGGGTGCCGCTGACCTGCGAGGCGAAGGCACGGAAGGCTTCTACGACGTGGGCCTTGTCCCCATAGATGTCCAGATGGTCAGCGTCCATTGCCGTGATTACGGCCGTTTCGGGGTAGAGCGCCAGGAAAGAGCGGTCGAATTCGTCCGCCTCCACGACCACGTTGTCATTGTCGCACATCACAAGATTGCTCCCGAAGTTGCGTGAGATGCCGCCGAGGAAGGCCGAACAACCCTCTCCGCTACTGGAGAAGATATGCGCCGTCAGGGTGGAAGTCGTAGTTTTGCCGTGGGTGCCTGCAACTGCGAAGCATCTTTTTCCGCGTGTCACTTCTCCGAGTGCGCGGGAGCGTTTCACGACCTTGTATCCCTCGTCGAAGGCTTTGCGCAGCTCCCCGAGATCCTGAGGAATAGCCGGAGTGTAGATGACAAGTGTGTCTTCCTTTTCCGACGGAATCAGTTCGGGCCTGTCTTCATAATGGACGGCAATCCCTTCTGAGACAAGAGCTTCCGTAAGGGGAGAGGGGGTACGGTCATAGCCGGACACTTCGCAGCCCTTGAACTTGAACCAGCGGGCGAGGGCACTCATTCCGATGCCTCCGATTCCTATGAAATATATCTTCTTCATAAAAGAGAGTAAACTTCGTCAGCAATAATCTGTCCGGCTTCGCGAAGGGCCATTCCAAGCGCATTCTTCTCGAGCAGGGCTATCTTTTCTTCGTCCCCAAGCAGCTCCAGGGCCACGGGAAGCAGTTTTTCCACCGCCTCCGAATCCTTCACCAGCAGGGCGGCGTCCTTCCTGACGAGAGCCATTGCGTTATGGGTCTGATGGTCTTCGGCGACATTGGGAGAGGGAACGAAAATGCTTGCCTTCCCCATTGCGCAGAGTTCCGAGACCGTACTTGCTCCGCTGCGGGAGATCACGATGTCCGCCGCTGCATAGGCGAGGTCCATACGCGAAATGAAATCGTAGTGCCTGATGAACGGGACATCCTTTTCCTCAAGAAAACTGTCTATGTCTTTCTTATAGTATTTACCGCACTGCCATATCACCTCCACGCCTTCCGCTCCGGGGCATCCGTCTGAAATCCATTTTTTCATCGCCCTGTTGAGCGTCCCGCTGCCGAGGCTTCCGCCCACTATGAAAATGTGCTTTCTGGCGGGGTCGAAGCCGTAGTATTCCATAGCCTCTGCCTTCATCTCGGGAGTCGGAGGGAATGAAACCTCTTTGCGGATGGGATTTCCGCTCATTACGATCTTGTCCTTGGGGAAGAACCTTTCCATTCCTTCGTACGCGACGCAGATGCGTTGTACGCGTTTCCCGAGCAGTTTGTTAGTGAGTCCGGCAAAGCCGTTCTGCTCCTGGATCAGGGCGGGAATCTTCATCGAGGTCGCTGCCCATAGCAATGGAGCGCTGGCATAGCCGCCGACACCTATGGTCACATCGGGCTTGAACTCGCGTATGATTTTCTTCGCGGCCCGAATGCTCGCGAGGACCTTCAGCGGAATCTGGACGTCATTTATGATATTGCGGAGCGTCAGCTGGCGCTGCATCCCCACTATGGGAAGTCCGATGATCCTGTAACCGGCCTGCGGGACTTTTTCCATCTCCATCTTGCCTTCGGCACCGACGAAGAGTATCTCGCTCTCCGGGCAGAGTGCCTTGAGCTGGTTTGCAATGGATATGGCCGGGAAGATGTGACCTCCCGTGCCGCCGCCGCTTATTATCGCTCTGATGGGTTTGTACTGCATTATTCCTCCGTTTCAAATGTTTCGAGATCGTCCAGGGTATCTTTCACTTCGTCGTCACTGTGTTCTATGATGGGCTCCGCCTGGGCTTCCCTTCTTGCCATATTCTCCCGGGCGTCCTTGGATATGGACAGCAGGATGCCGAATACCACGGAGAACACCAGGAAGGAATTGGTTCCGTGGCTGACCAGGGGCAGAGTCTGTCCCGTCTGCGGGACCAGCGGCAGGTGGACATTCACGGCCATATGCATAAACGCCTGTCCCACAATGAGTATGACCAGTCCGGAGACCAGTACCTTGTCATAGTATTTGTCACATTCCTTCGCCACCAGCGCGCCTCTTGCAAGGAGGCTGAAAAACAGTATCAGGATTATGAACGCACCGAGAATCCCGGTTTCCTCTACTATAAAACTGAATATATAGTCTCCGAAAATGACGGGGACGGCGTATTTCTGGGTGCTGCGTCCTATGCCTTTTCCGATGAATCCTCCCTCCTGGATCGCGAGCATCGCTCCGACGGGCTGCTTAAGTTCATCCTTTATTCGGTTGAAATCATTCGATCCTCGGTGGTAGCAGTCCAGGGAGTCGATTTTGGATATTTTGTCGTCCGCGACACGGCTGATCATTGTGCCGACCCTGGATCCTTTCATCAGCCCGGCTTTGTGAAGGCCCAGAACCAGCCCGAGGCAGATCAGGGCTATCGCTCCGATTCCGATCACTTCCTTCATCTCAATTCCTCCGACAACGAGCATCAGGACCATTATTAAGAAGATGAAGATGGCCGATGAGTTCGAGCCCATCATAACCATTCCGGTGGTTATGAGCATCGGAAGGTAGAAATAGAAGCATTTGCGTCCGAGCGGGGTGTCCAAGAAGGCGAGTTTCGGGAAAGCCGTCGCTATCCTGCCGGTCAGTTTCAGCTTATTGTTCTTATATGCATCCAGCGCCCAGGCAAGGTACATTATTATCATCACCTTGACGAACTCATAGACGTGGACTTGTTTCCCGAAAACCTTGAGGATACGCCTTGCACCGTTTATCTCTCCGGCCTTGACTATGCCGAGATTCAAGTTGCAGACCAGTATGAACAATATCAGGAAGCAGGCAATGAAACCGAATCTGGATGCTTTCTGGTACAGGCCGCTCTTCCCGAAGAAATACAGAAGCGCCATAAGGATAACTCCGCCGACAACCACCTTGAGCTGCGTCGTCATAATGCTTATCCTGTCCGTCCCGGTTTCCAGGGCGAGCATCGGAGTGGACGAGAACACGGAGATGACCGAAATCAACATCAGGAAGAGAGCGATCATCAAGATCACCTTGTCTCCGCTGAAGCGTTCAATCAGGTTCCAAATGTCTCCTTTGGAGTTTTCCTTGGCTTTTTCCATATCAGAGGCTCCTTACCGCGGCCTTGAACTGCTCTCCGCGGTCTTCATAGTTCTTGAACAGGTCGAAACTCGCGCAGCAGGGCGAGAGCAGCACGACGTCGCCCGCAGTTGCGGCCTTGGCGGCTTTGCTGACAGCTTCCTTGGCGCTGAGCGCATCGCAGATGTTTTCGCTTCCTACGATGCCCTCAAAGGCTTCGTGGATCTTCTTGTTGTCCACGCCGAGGCAGACGATATACTTTACCTTCTCCCTCACCAGCTCTTCCAGCACTGAGTAGTCATTGCCCTTGTCGGTTCCGCCCACAATCCATACGACAGGCCGTTTCTGGCATTCCAGGGCGTACCAGGCGGAATCCACGTTCGTAGCCTTGGAGTCATTGATGTAGAGAACGTCCTTGATGGACAGCACGTTCTCCAGTCGGTGCTCTATGCTCTTGAAAGTGGAGAGGGCGCTGCGAATCACTTCGTTGTCGATGCCGCTGGCCTTCGCCGCGAGCGCCGCAGCCATAGAGTTGTAGATATTGTGTTTCCCGCCGAGGGCGAGTTCTTTCAGGTAGACATTGGTTTCCTCCTTGTCGTAGCGCAGCACGATCTTGTCTTCCTTGAGGAAGGCACCCTGCTCCACTTCGTGTTTCTGGGAGAAGGGCAGCATCTTGCAGCGCAGGACTATGTTCGAGAGGTGTCCGATGGTGATTGCATCGTCGGAGTCGAAGATAAAGCAGTCATCCTTGGTCAGGTTCCTGGTGATGTTGAACTTGGCCGCGACATAGTTTTCAAGCTTGTGGTCGTAGCGGTCCAGATGGTCCGGAGTGATATTGGTGATGATTGCGATGTCCGGTTTGAAATCGTAGATGTCATCGAGCTGGAAGCTGGAAATCTCGAGCACATAGTAGTCGAAATGCTCCGTGGCGACCTGGTAGGCGTAGCTCTTGCCGATATTTCCGCCGAGGCCGACGTTCAGCCCGGCGCTCTGCATCAGGTGATAGATCAGAGAGGTCGTGGTCGTCTTGCCGTTGGAACCGGTGATGCAGATTTTCTTCGCGGAGTCATATCGCGAAGCGAATTCTATTTCGGACACAATGTGCGTTCCCTGTCCGCGGAGCTTTTCCACGATAGGGACTGTCCCGGGGATTCCGGGCGACTTGACTACCTCGTCAGCATTCAGGATCAGCGATTCGGTATGCTGACCTTCCTCGTAGGGAATGTTCCATCTTACGAGGGTTTCTACATATTTGGAATCGATCTTCCCCTTGTCAGATAGGAAAACGTCGAAACCTTTGCTTTTTGCGAGAACGGCGGCGCCTACTCCGCTTTCTGCGCCTCCAAGAATAACTACTCTGCTCATTATCTGATCTTTAACAATGCCAATGTTGAAACTGCGAGAAGAATGCCGACTATCCAGAAGCGGACCGTGATCCTGGCTTCGTGATGGGGTGGATTCGGCTTGGGGTATTTGATGTATCCCTCAGGAATGGAATTTTTCTGGTAATGATGGTGAAGCGGTGCGCGGCTCCATATCCTTCCCGGCTCTCCGTTGTGACGGCGCTTGTAAAGCTTGCAGTAGCCGGTCTGGAGTATTACCGAAAGGCTTTCCATAAAGAAGATTCCGCAGAGTACCGGCAGCAGCAGTTCCTTTCTCAGAAGGACTGCGCTCACACCGATGATTCCGCCGAGGGAAAGAGAGCCGGTATCGCCCATAAAGATGTCCGCGGGGAAGCAGTTGTACCATAGGAAACCTATCAGCGCTCCGACCATTGCGGCCATAAAGACCGAAATCTCACCGCTGCCCGGAAGGTACATTATATTAAGGTAGTTGGAATTGATCAGGTTGCCGCTCAGCCAGGCTAGGATGCCCAGCACGACCCCGACGATGGCGCTGGTGCCTCCCGCGAGTCCGTCGATGCCGTCAGTGAGATTGACGCCGTTGGAGCAGGCCGTGATGATGAAGATGATCACAAATACGTAGATGGCCCATTTGGTGTACCATCCCCATCTGCCCTTGAAGGGAGTGAGCCATTTGTAATTGAATTCGTGGTTCTTGATGAAGGGGAGGGTTGTCTTTGTGGATTTCACCACATCCTCGTGGGCATATTTGCCGGAGGTGACGACCTCTTCCTGCTGCCGGGGGCCTTCGACTTTTTCGCGGACCACGATATCGGGGCTCATCCATACTGTGAGTCCGACCACGAAGCCGAGTATCACCTGTCCAAGGAGTTTGGCTTTCCCCGGAAGACCGTCCTTGTTCTTTTTGACGGACTTGATGTAGTCGTCTGCAAAGCCCAGGGCTCCGCACCATAACATGCTGAAAACCAGGAGTATGATATAGATATTGGTCAAGTCTGCGAAAAGCAGGGTTCCGCAAAGGATGCCAAGAATGAATATTACTCCGCCGAAGCCAGGGGTCTTGTTCTTCTTTTCCTGGCCGGCAGTCTGGGTGTCGTAGATCCGTTCCCCTTCCTGAATGTATTTCTTGCCGCTGAGCTTGTTAATGAACCATTTTCCGAAGATGAGGGCAAAGACTACCGCAACGATGCTGGCAAGCATCGCTCTCACCGACAGGTAGTGCATCAGTCCTATTCCGGGGAAGTCTACTCCGGATTTTTCGAGATATTGGAAGAGATGGTAAATCATAGTGTCATCAGTTTGCAGCTTTCAAATACTATTTCTTTTTCGTCGAAGTGGTGTTTTTCCTTTCCGATTATCTGGTAGGTCTCGTGCCCCTTCCCGGCCAGCAGGATGGTCGCCCGGTCCGGAGCGGTGAGTATTGCCGTCCGGATGGCTTCACGGCGGTCCGTGATGAAAATGCTCTTTGCGAGACCGTTCAGGCTGAGTCCGGAGCGGATGTCCGAGATAATGTCCTCAGGCTTTTCCGTGCGGGGGTTGTCGGATGTGATCACCAGCCTGTCCGCGAGCTTTTCCGCGACCTGTGCCATTTCCGGCCTCTTGGTCTTGTCACGGTCGCCGCCGCAGCCGAAGAGGCAGATTAGCTGGGCTTCCGGCGCGACTTCGCGCAGGGTTTTCAGTACATTCTCCAGCGCGTCTGGGGTATGGGCATAGTCGATGACGATATTGATTCCGCGGGGTGCGGAAATGGTCTCGAGACGGCCCGGGGCGGCCTGGAGTTTTGACAGGGCCACAAGGGCTTCCGTGCTCTCTACTCCCAGGCAGACGGCCGTTGTATAGATTGCGAGGGCATTGTATGCGTTATGGACCCCGCTCAGGCGGATCCAGGTCTCGTGGCCGTCGATATTGAGCAGCATCCCTTCGAAACTCTGTTCGAGAATGCGTGCACGGTGGTCGGCCATTGTCTTGAGTGCGTAGGTGACAAGCTTTGCCTTGCTGTTCTGGACCATTACCGGCCCGTTCTTGTCATCCGTGTTGATGATTGCAAAGGCCTCCTTGGGCAGATTGTCGAAGAAGAGTTTCTTGCAGCGGAGGTATTCCGCGAAGGTCTTGTGATAGTCCAGATGGTCGTGGGTGAGGTTTGAGAATATACCGGCCGCGAAATGAAGTCCGCTCACGCGGTCCTGCTCGACGCCGATCGAGGATACCTCCATAAAGCAGTAAGTGCAGCCTTCGGAGACCATCCTGGCAAGGAGGCGGTTGATCGTTATGGGATCGGCGGTGGTGTTGCTGGTCTCCAGCCGCTCTCTTCCGACATAGTTCGCTATGGTCGAAAGCAGGCCGCAGTGATAGCCCAGGGCAGTGAACATATTGTACAGGAGCGTTACCGTCGTGGTCTTTCCGTTGGTCCCGGTTATGCCCACGAGGCAGAGTTCGCGCGAAGGATGGCCGAAGAAAGCATCCGCGGCCAGTGCGGCTGCCAGGCGGCTGTTTTTCACCCTGATTTCCGTAATCCCGGGCCTCTCGGACGGAGTCTCGCAGATTATTGCCGCGGCCCCTTTTTCAATCGCCGCCCCGATATAGTCGTGACCGTCGCTCTCGAATCCCCGGACAGCGATGAAAAGGGCTCCGGGAGTTACTTTCCTGGAATCGCAGCAGATGTCGGTGATATCGACATTGATATCTCCCCGGCTTCCGCAGACCTCAAGTCCCTCTATGATTTCTCTCAGTTTCATTTAAGCAAAAGTGTCATTGTCGCTCCATCCTTGAGTACGCTTCCCGCCTCTGGCGCCTGGCTCACGACATGGCCGGAGCCGGAATAAAGGCATTGCATACCGTTGGATTCAATAATATACATTGCGTCCTTGAGCCCAAGTCCGCGAAGGTCCGGGACCACTCCCTTTTTCAGGACGAGCGAATCGGCCCTGTTCATAGAAGGGATGCTTCCTGCAGTGGAATAGCTCTCGTCCCAGCTTCCGTCGATGGCGTAGATCTTGTCCACGATCTCCCTGACGGCCATTGCGGGCCTGGTGCCGCCGTAGAAGCTCTGGCTCGAAAGATAGGAATAGACAGTAACCATAATGGTATACTTCGGATTCTCCACGGGGAAGAAGCCGACGAAGGTTCCCTGGTTCTTCTTGCGGCCCGAAAGGTCGTGATAAGGATCACGGCTTCCGCCTCTTTCCTCGGGGGTAAGCACTACCTGTGCGGTGCCGGTCTTGCCTGCGACGGAGAGCTTGGCTCCTTTGAGCCTCGTGGCTGTACCGTCGTTTACCACCGCCGCAAGCGCCCTTGTGACTGTGTCCGCTGAGGCTCGCGAGCAGATATTGTTCAGTACGGCCGGCTTGTATCGTTTCAGCACGTTCCCGTCCTTCTCCACGCTTTCCACAAGATAGGGTTTCATCATCTTGCCCTTGTTGGCTATGCCGTTGTAGAAGGTGACCACGTGCAGCGGGCTGACCGACATTCCGTAGCCGTAGGCCGTCGTCCCGAGGGTGGTCTTGCTCCATCCCTTAGTCCCGGGACGGTTCACCACCGGTGTGCCCAGCCCTTCGATATCGAAGTCGAAGGCTTCCCCGAGACGGTAGGCGTAGATATGGTCGAACATAGCCTGGGGGTTCGCTCCGTAGTAGTGCTCCGCGAGGTAGGTGAAGACATAGTTGGAGGAAATCTCGAATCCGTGCTTGACGCTGATGTCGCGACGGCCGGTTTCCCTCTGGTAATCAAGTATATGGACATCCTGCCTATAGTCTTTCACCACGCCATTGTTGGTCGGGATTGTCTGCTCGAGAGAGCTGACATAGCCGTCCTCCACTAGCGAGAGGAGGGTCACGGTCTTCATCACCGAGCCTTGTTCTCCGACCTGGTGAAGCACCAGGTTCTCCCTTTCCCAAAGCTTGGTCTGGGGAGTCTTGCCCCGGGAGAGGTTGACCATCGCGCGGATGGCCCCGGTTTCTGCCTCCATTATGATGGCTATCCCTGCCCATATCTGAGGGTCGTCGGCAATCTGACGGCGCAGGGCCTTGTCCGCAATGTCCTGGAAATCAATGTTGAGGGTGGTACGGATGTCGTTTCCGTCCTTGACCTTGACAACAGTCGAATCCAACTCACGGATGTACTGGCTGTCGTCGGTAATCCTCCTCCATTCCATTCCGGGAGTGCCGTGAAGTTCATAGTCGAAACTGGCTTCCAGACCTATGCGGTAGTCGTCCTTTATATATCCGATGACGCGTCTGGCGAGGGTGTCATAGGGATAGATGCGCTCATCGTGATCTTCATAGATGAGTCCGCCGCGATACTTCCCCTCCCTGAAAAGGGGAGCGCTCTGCAGCTTCCGCAGAGTGTTGAGGTTGACGTTCTTCTGGATCAGTAGGTGGCCGTTGCCGACCTCCTTGCCGTCCTTGTTCTTGCGGAAACGTCCCTGAATTATCTCGTCTTTATACTGTTTCGCGCTCTTTTCGGGGAAGAGGGCTGCAAGCACCCAGGAGAGTGAATCGACTTTTTTCTGCCAGTTCTGTTCTGCCTCATCGTCTTTTTTGCGGCGGAATTCCTGCTTGCGGACGGTGCAGTCCATAAAGATGTCGTAGAGAGGAGCGGAGATGGCCAGCGGGCGGCCGTCAGTGGCGAGGATCCTGCCGCGCTCCGGTATTTCTTTGTGCAGGGATGTCCTCGGGGTGAAGAGGTCGAGATACTGCTCTTTTACCCTGAAGCCGCTCTGGATGCGGATCAGCTGGATGATTATGGCTATGGACAGCACAAGGAAAGCCATAGACAGGAAGGTCATAACCATATGGACCCTGTCTCGGCTGCCGTTTTTGTTGTTATTTTTGGCTGTGCTGCTCATTTCTTTCCGATTTTTGTCGCAGGTTTACTTGGCGGGCAGAGTTTGCTGCCCATCTGGCTGAGGCGAGTCTGGGTCGAAGACGCGCTCTGGACCCTTATCAGTTCCGCCTCTGTCTCAGCATAGTGGATTTTCAGCTCTTCTATGGTGGCTTTGTTCTCTCCTTCTTTCGTCAGTTTCTTGTCCACCTTCAGGCTCAGCATTATGCTCAGCCAGGCGAGTACGAAGAGATAGAGGATGTGCAGATACAGTTTGTCCGCCCTCAGACGCAGCAGGAATTCGCCCTTGCTTATCGCCCTGATGGAATTCTTTATGGCTGTGGTGATGTCTCCTGCATTCATATTGATTCCCTCCTCGTTTTTACGGCGATGCGGAGCTTAGCGCTCCTGGCGCGGGTATTTCCTGCGATTTCCTCCTCCCTGGGGAGTATTGGTTTGCTTCCGAGGCTCTTGAGCGGAGCCTTTACCTGTCCATAGAAATCTTTTTCCTGGACTCCGTCCACATTGCCGCTGCGGATGAAGTTCTTGACCATACGGTCTTCCAGCGAGTGATAGCTTATTATCACCAGCCTGCCTCCTTCCTTGAGTGAGCGTGCCGCTCCGTCCAGGAACTTTTCCAGGGCCCGCATCTCCTGGTTCACTTCGATGCGGAGGGCCTGATAGACCTTGGCGAGTACTTTGTGTTCAGCTCCGCGGGGCAGGATTTCAGCCAGTGCGCGGTCCAGGTCCCCGCAGGTCTCGAAAGCCTTCTTCTCCCTGGCTTTGACAATGAGGCGGGCGGCCCTGGGGGCATTGTCCACTTCTCCGTAGAGTCGCAGGATGCGGCAGAGGGCCTGCTCATCGCTTCCGTTGAGAAGGTCTGCGGCCGTCATTTCGCCCTGAGTGTTCATCCTCATATCCAGAGGGGAGTCCTCAAAGCGGAAAGAGAAGCCGCGCCCGGCCGTGTCGAACTGATGGGAGGATACTCCGAGGTCTGCAAGGATTCCGTCGAAGCCGTCCTTCGCATAGATGGCGGCGTAGTTCTCTATGAAACGGAAATTGTTGTGGATCAGAGTAAAACGCGAGTCCTGAGGGGCGTTTTCAAGAGCGTCGACGTCACGATCGAAGGCGATGAGTTTCCCGCCAATATGTAAGCGTGAAAGTATTTCAGCGGTGTGTCCACCGCCTCCGAAAGTGGCATCGGCATATGTTCCGTCCGGATTCGTGATGAGAGCCGAAACGCTCTCGTCAAGCATTACAGGGATGTGATATTCAGACATTGCACCGACCCTCCTATTTCTTTTCGGAAAGTCTTATTGCGGTGCTCTTGAAACGGTCATCCGGCATCAGGAGCGCTTCGCGTGCCTCCTTTGCCCAGATTTCGATCTTGTAACCTACACCTGCAAACACGACATCCTTGGTGATACCTGTCTGTTCAAGAAGCTCTGAAGGTATGTTCAGGCGGGCGAGTTTTCCGTCGGGGACGACGTAGTAGACTCCGTCATTGAACTTGCTCCAGAACTCAGCGTGTTCGGGGTTGAGTTCAGGATCGATTCCTTCCAGGACTTTGTCCGTCCGCTTCGACCATTCTTCGACGGTGAAGAGGTTCAGGCAGTTGCCCTGGACACTTTTCTTTATGACCAGTGTGAGGTCGGACTCTCCTTCGCGGGCCATTATGTCGCGGTAGATGGCAGGGAGCACGATGCGCCCCTTGTCATCAACTTTGCCCGTGGCTTTTCCGAAGAATCTGACCATTGTTTTAATCGGTTTAAATTTCAACTTTCACGCTTGGATGCAAAGGTACGAAAACTTTTCCCATTTCCAACCATTTTCTTCCAAATTTTTCCACTTTTTTCTAATTATTTTTTTTGCCCCCTTTCTGGCGCCTCTGAGCGGTCATTTCTCGCTCCTGTTTTCCCTCGGCTCTCCCATTCACTCCGAGCCTGTTGTTGGCGCCAGCGCTAAGCCTTCGCTTGTTTGTCGGCGCCAGCTCTTCGCCTGCGGCTGTTTGACGTCGCCAGCGCTTCGCCTGCGGCACAGGGACTTCGGCCCGGTACGCCCCTTCGGGGCTATCCCTCCCACTGCGCTTTGCTTGTGGGCCCCTCCCTCTAACGCGGCCGAGGGTGGCCATGCCGTCCGAAGTCCCAGTGCCATCCGTCTTCGCGCCGGCTCGCCCATCCTGCCGCGCACCTGTTTGCTGTCGCGCCTTCGGGCCGCTGGCCTTGCCGACCGGAAAATGGTCGGCTTCGCCCAGGAGCCCTCGGCTCCACCATCCCTACACCCGTTTGACGCTGTGAAATGTAAGTAGTTGTGCAACAGTGCTTTATGTAAAATCGTATATGTAAACTTACATACACGATTCCGTGCAAGTTACTGAATCACAGTACTTTATATTTCACGCTAATTCACTGTCTCTCCTTCCCGGTACGGACTGCCGTTTGGGCGTCCTCCGTGCCGCCAAATGGCTGTTTCCCGGCACGGACTGCCGTTTTGGTGCTCTCTGTGCCGCCAAATGGCTGTTTCCCGGCACCGCCGCCGACCGGCTGTCATGGTCGGCGGCTACGGCGCGCCGCTGTGGTGGGCTCTGTGCAATGGCCCTCCTCGCGGCGGCCGTTGCCTCGTGACGAGCAGGGCCGTGGCCTTCTGGCCCGAATGTGTGTTCTTCAGTTGCTTCTCCACAGCCTTCCTCCAACCACGTTGACGTCAAATCGCGTGCTGGGTGAGCTCCAGCTGTCGACGTGGCACGTATTTGTGGCAGAACGGCCTTTCCCTCGTCCGCGTTGACGTCAAATCGCGTGCTGGGTGCGTTCCAATTGTCAATACGCGGCAAAGAAGTGTGTTTGGTGGTGGGGAAAGATGGTTCCGTCGGCAAGCAGAGGGGCTGGACGCGAGCCCTTGAGGCGAGCTCGCGGTAGGCCCCTCAGGCGGCGGGCATAACAGCCGCCCGCCGCCGGTGCGTATTCCTGCCCGCGCCGACGAAAAATACGGTTACGGGCAGGAATGGCGGCGAAAACCTGCCCGCGCCGGCGAAAAACACGTCTACGGGCAGGAAAACGGTCAAAACCCTGCCCGCGCACCCGCAAAACTCCGTTCAGGGCAGGGAAACGCTCGGAAACGTGCCCGCGCACACAAAAAACACGTCCACGGGCAAGGGAACGGGTGAATACATCGAAAAAAACACTATATTTGCCGTGGGTCACTAAACGGCCTTTTATTTTATGGATATGAAAAGAATACTGTTGCTTGTCCTGCTGCCCCTCATAGCGCTTTCCGCCAGGGCGCAGGGGCGTCACGAGTTCAGCGTCTTCCTCGGCGGACCGGCGACGGAAGTGGCTGAAAATCAAAGCCATTATACCTACAGCGCGCCAGAACTCTACACAATGTATGAAGCCCAGACCTATGTCGGAGGCGGAGTCAATTTCGGAGTCGACTATACCTACACTCTTTTCAAATGGCTGAAAGTGGGCGTGCAGGTGGACATAAGTGAGGTGGAATTCCAAAGCTATTATCCGCAAATCAACGGTCGTTCTATGTATCACTCCCTGCCGGACGAGATCAACAATCTTTGGACTGCCGGCATATTGCCGGAGGCGAAGTTTTTCTTCCTGACCACCAGGTTTGTCAAACTGTACGGAAAAACTGCCGCCGGAGTCAAGTTCGCCCTCTCCAAAGTCAATGGATCACCGGTCGCTTTCGCCTATGAAATCGTACCGATAGGAATCCAGCTTGGCGGACAGAGGGTCTATTTCACTTCGGAAATTCCTCTGGGAAGTGAAGTTATGGGAATTCGTCTAGGTTGTGGCTTTAGATTTTAAGCGCTATGAAAAAGACTGTAATACTTATGGCAATTCTGCTTGCCGCCTCCTGCAGCAAGAATTATGACGCTTTCTCCGGCAGCGGACGTTCGACCAGCGAGACCGGCCGTATGTATATGATCGGAATCGTCAACGATGTCGTGGTGGACAATCTCCAGCAGTTGGAGAGTGCTCTGTTCATCAGCGAGCGCGGCGCCGATGCCCTGTCTTTCAATACGGGCGGGAAAAAGCTGACTGATGAAGGCGCTGTGTGGACTCTGACCCGTGAGGGCAGCGTTTTCAATGGATTGAAAATCACCAGAACCGGCGAGAATAGCTGGGAGATGGAGCGCAGCGGCGAATATCCGATCCTCGGAGTCATATATCCGACCAGTTATAAGATGAGTGTTGTCCGAGGCAGTTCAAAAAATGCCAGCCATTATGACTGGGATGTCAGTTTGAACGGAAAACGGACGGAAAAAGAGGGTTACGCCTGCACTTTTTCCTCCGACGGCGTGCTAAATTTCACTTATGAAAAGGGGAATGCCGCCGACTGGGATTCCTGCAAGGGCTATCTTATGATGTCGGTGACAAAAAATAACAAGGCAGTCGATGAGGCCTGCCTTGTACTTGACGGCGGGGAATCTGAAGCAGCATTCCGCCGTTTGCTGTAAATGATTTCTAAAACACCAGCAGTCCGAGTCCGGCTGCAATCGCCGCTCCGACCATAGGCCCGGCTACCGGCACCCAGCTGTAGCCCCAGTCGCTGTCGCGTTTTCCTTCGATGGGAAGGATGGCGTGGGCGCAGCGCGGGCTCAGGTCACGCGCAGGATTGAGGGCGTAACCTGTGGTCGCGCCGAGGGACATACCTATGGACATAATCACGCAGGTGACGGGGAAGGATCCTAGGGCTCCCGTTCCGGCTGCGACACCGGCCACGCTGAAGGCGTTGCCTTTGGTGCCCAGGGCTATGATAACGAAGACCAGAAGGCAGGTGGCAATGACTTCCGAGAGAAAATTGCGCCAGGAGCTGCGGATCGCAGGGCCGGTGCAGAAGGTGCCCAGCATAGTGTCGGGCTCATCGGCGGTAGCTTTGTAATGGTCTTTGTAGAAGACATATACGAGGACGGCGCCAATGAAACCACCGAGCATCTGGGCCACGATATATCCGAATACGTCCGCCCAGGGGAATGAGCCGAAGATGGCGAGTCCGAGGGTGACGGCGGGATTGAGATGGGCTCCGGAAACGGGACCTGCGATCAGTACGCCGGTCATCACGGCGAAGCCCCAGCCAAGGGTGATGACCACCCATCCGGCGCCTTTGGATTTGCATTTGTTCAGGCTGCAGGCGGCGCAGACTCCGTCTCCCAGCAGCACCAGCACCAGCGTGCCGATAAATTCAAAAAGATACTGTACCATAGATTAATTTTTATTGTTACCCTGCAACAAATCATTTGTTAATAGTTCTGTTGATGGCGTCGGCCCAGCCGGCTTTGAGTGCGGAAGTGTCGCCGAGTGAAGGAATGAAGGTCCTTTCGGCTTTCCACTGCTGCTTGATCTCGTCGAGCGATCCCCAGAAGCCGACCGCGAGGCCGGCGAGATAGGCCGCGCCCATAGCCGTTGTCTCAGTGACCTGGGGACGGATGACCGAAGTGCCGAGTATGTCGGCCTGGAACTGCATCATCAGATTGTTGCGGGAAGCTCCGCCGTCGACCTTGAGCTCCGCCAGACGCATTCCGGCGTCCTTGGCCATAGCATCGACAATGTCCATCGTCTGGAAGGCGATTCCTTCGAGGGCTGCCCTGGCAATATGGGCGGCCGTAGAGCCGCGGGTCAGTCCGCAGATGGTCCCGTGAGCATACTGGTCCCAATAGGGTGCGCCCATCCCGGTGAGGGCCGGGACGAAATAGACGCCGCCGTTGTCCGGAACACTCGCGGCAAGGGCTTCGACCTCGGAGGACGAGCGGATGATCCCGAGTCCGTCGCGGAGCCATTGGACCACGCTGCCGCCGACGAAAATCGAGCCCTCGAGGGCGTAGTTGACAGTATTCCCGATCTTCCAGGCAATCGTCGTGAGCAGATTGTTCTTCGAAAGTATGGGTTTTTCGCCGGTGTTCATCAAGAGGAAGCAGCCGGTGCCATAGGTATTCTTCACGGCTCCTGGCTCGGTGCACATCTGGCCGAAGAGGGCGGCCTGCTGGTCTCCTGCGATGCCGGCTATGGGCACTTCGTGGGCGAAGATCGTGGTCTTGGTATGACCATAGATCTCGGAGGAAGAGCAGACCTTCGGGAGCATCGATTCGGGGATGTCCAGAAGCAGGAGCATATCTTTATCCCATTCCAGGGTATTGATGTTGAAAAGCATTGTGCGTGAGGCGTTTGTGACGTCCGTCACGTGTACTTCGCCGCGAGTCAGCTGCCATACAAGCCAGCTGTCGACCGTCCCGAAACGGAGCTTGCCCTGCTCGGCTTTTTCCCTCGCTCCGGGCACATTTTCAAGTATCCAGCGGATCTTGGTTCCGGAGAAGTATGCGTCGATGATAAGGCCGGTCTTTTCGCGGATCCGCTCCACCAGTCCGCGGGCCTTGAGGCTGTCACAGTACTCCGAGGTGCGTCTGTCCTGCCAGACGATTGCGTTATAGACAGGTTCACCGGTTTCCGCGTCCCAGACTATGGTGGTCTCTCTCTGGTTGGTGATGCCGATTCCGGCGATGTCCAGTCCGTTGATGCCGAGGCGGGTGATGGCTTCTGCGATCACCGCCGCTTCGGAGGACCATATTTCCTTCGGGTTGTGCTCCACCCAGCCGGGTTTCGGAAAGTACTGGGTGAATTCCATCTGGGCGGTGGAACAGATCGTTCCGTCGTGGTCGAAGACGATGGCCCTTGAAGAACTCGTCCCCTGATCCAGTGCTAGAATGTATTTGCTCATTTTCTTATGTGGTTGATTATTAGTATAGTCTGTCGAAAAAATGTATGTTAATCTTATTCATACGGCAGAACAAATCAAAGTCGCTGAGGTGCAGTCGTTTACGATGAGCTCGACATAGTCCCCGGGCTTCTGGCCGGCGGAGGGGAAGACGCACATCATATTGTTTGAGGCGCGTCCGCAGAGTTCGTCGGGGTTCCTCTTGGACGGCCCTTCGACAAGGACTCTCACGCGCTTCCCGACCCAGGAGCGATATCGCTCGAGGGACTTTCTCCCCTGCAGGGCGATGATTTCGTTGAGCCGACGGTTCTTGACTTCGGGAGGGACGTCGTCGGGATACTGCTTCGCGGCAAGGGTCCCCGGACGCTCGGAGTAGGCGAACATAAAGGCCCAGTCGAAGCCGACTTCCTCCATAAGCGACAGAGTATCAAGATGATCCTGCTCCGTTTCAGAGCAGAAACCGGCAATCACGTCAGTGGTGATGCCGCAGTCCGGGATAAGGCTGCGGATCTTGGAAATCCTCTCCAGATACCATTCCCGGCTGTAGCGCCGCCGCATCTTTTCCAGCATACGCGTGCTTCCGGACTGGACAGGAAGATGGATGTGTTTGCAGATATTCTCGTGGGCGGCCATTGTCTCGATGACCTCGTCGGAAATGTCCTTGGGATGGGAGGTGGCGAAACGCACTCTCAGAAGGGGGCTGACCGAGGCTACCCGGCGAAGGAGTTCTGCGAAATTTACAGTCTCCCTTTCATTCTTCCAGAGGTATGAGTCCACGTTCTGGCCAAGGAGAGTGACCTCGCGGTAGCCCCTGGAGAACACGTCGCAGGCCTCGCGGACTATGCTTCCCGGCTCGCGGGAGCGTTCGGCTCCGCGGGTATATGGGACCACACAGTAGGAGCAGACATTGTTGCAGCCTCTCATTATGGAAATAAAGGCCGAAACTCCGTTGCGGTCTGTCCGGAGCGGCTTTATGTCCGAGTAAGTCTCATCACGTGAGAGGAGGACGTCTATCTGCGGGGAGTCCGGACTGACTGCTTCCAGCAGGCGCGGGAGGCTCCTGTAGGCATCGGGACCGACTACCAGATCCACCTTCCCAGTCTCCAGAAGCTTGTCTTTCAGCCTCTCGGCCATACAGCCGGCGATACCGACCAGAACTCCTCTGCGCCCTTTTCTGGCCTGGTTGAAAGCCTCGATACGGCCCCAGATGCGCTGCTCGGCATTGTCCCTGACGGAGCAGGTGTTGGCCATTATAAGATCGGCCTCGGAAATCTCCTCGGTCCTTGAATAGCCGGCTTCTTTCAGTATGGAAAAAATAACTTCGCTGTCATTGACGTTCATCTGACAGCCATATGTCTCGATATAGGCTTTTTTCATAATTCTCTGCGCAGGCGGGCCTTCGGGATGTCCATCAAGGTACGGTACTTGGCTATGGTGCGCCTTGCAACCTTGTAACCCTTTGCTGAAAGCACATCCACGAGTTCGTCGTCAGTCAGAGGATTGTGCTTGTCCTCGGCTTCGACCGCGTCGCAGAGGGCCTTCTTGATTTCGCGTGTCGATACCTCCTCGCCCTCGTTGTTTTCAAGGCCTTCGGAGAAGAAATATTTCAAGGGGAAAATCCCGAAATGGGTCTCTATCCATTTGCTGTTGACTACGCGCGAAATGGTAGAGATGTCAAAGCCGGTACGCTCCGCTATGTCCTTCAGTACCATAGGCTTGAGCGAGGTCTCGTCGCCGTCTATGAAGTATTCTCTCTGGTATTCCAGAATTGCCTTCATCGTGCTTTCCAGCGTATTCTGCCTCTGGCGAAGGGCCTCTACGAACCATTTGGCTGAGTCCAGTTTCTGCTTGACGAAGACGGCGGCTTCTTTCTGGCTGCGGTCCTGGGTGTATTTCCCGGTCTCCAGTATTTCTGCATACTTCCGGTTTACTCTCAGTTCCGGAATGCTGAAACGGGGCATTGAGAGGATCAGCTCTCCGTTCTCGTAGTCCAGCCGGAAGTCCGGGACGACCTGCTGGGTGATTTCCACATAGCTGTCGTCAATCTGTCCGCCAGGAGAGGGATTCAGTTTCTTGATTTCCTCCATTACACTTTTCATCTCGTCTTCGCTGAGATGTTCCCGTGCCATTATCTTCTGGAAATGCCGGTTCTTGAAGGCGTCGAACTGGTTCTTCAGTACGCGTATGGCGTTTTGTACAGGGGGAGTCTGTTTCTTGTCTTCCAGCTGGATCAGGAGGCATTCCCTGAGATCTCTCGCGCCGACTCCTGAGGGTTCGAATTCCTGAATTATACGGAGCATCTTTTCCACCTCCTCGGCAGAGGTCTCCAGCCCGGCGCGGAAAGCGATGTCGTCCACAAGCGACTCGACATCCCTGCGGAGATAGCCATCGTCGTCCAGGGAGCCTATGATGAAAGTCCCTATGGTCCTTTCCTTCTCGGTAAGGTTGCGGTAGCCGAGCTGTTCGATGAGGCTCTGGGTGAAACTCTGCTTGACGGAGAAGGTGTTGTATTCGGGGCGTTCGTCCTTGCCCCAGTTGTTTACATATAAATTATAGGAAGGGATGTCGTCGTCCTGAGGACCATAGTTCTCCTCGAGCGAACCTCCGCTCTGTTCCCTTTCTTCGACTTCGGAGATGGATACGTCCCTCTGCTCCTCGCTCCCGCCGCCGGTGGAGTCGTCAAGTACCGGATTGTCGTTAAGAACCTCACGCACGTGCTGCTCAAGGGCCTGTACGGGCATTTCTATGAGCTTTATGGTCTGAATCTGCAGCGGGGAAAGCTTCTGCTGCATCTTCTGCTCCAGTCCTTGTCTGATGTTCGCCATTTCTATCTCGGATAGTTGATGCTTTCCTTAATGATAAGGGCTGCAGGGTAGGTCGCTTTCAAGGAGTTGTACAGTCCGAGGGCTTCGTCCTTGGTCCTGAAATCTCCGACGCATACCTTGTAGTTCGGGGAATCGTAGGTCCTGTAGACTCGGATCCCTCCGTAAGTATTTGAAATATAGCGCTCTATGCTTTCTGATTTAGTCCTGGCATTCTGCGAGTTGTCGAAGAATACCCTGATGCGGTAGCCGCTGATCGATTTCAGTGCGTTGCCGGAAACATAGGATTTCAAGGCTGTGCGGACGGAGGGGCTCTGGCTTATGCTGATTCCCGGACCGATGATGTTGAGTATGTCTTTCCCGACCAGCAGGGAGTCCACCGCGGACAGTTTAAGGCTGTCCGCTTCCTGGGCGGCGGCTGCGGCCGAAAACGCAAGGGAAAGCAAAATCGCTGTGAGAAAACGCTTCATATCTCTATTGTGTAAACTGTTCCAGATCTATTTCTTTGAACGACAGGGGCAGGTGCATCCCGTTTTTCAGCGAAGCATTCAGCTTTACGTCCGCGCTCATCCCCTCGAGGGATTTCTTGGATGCGATCACGAGCAGGTCGAGAAACGACACCTTGTCGCAGAGGGTGGCGGTGCAGGGGAGTTCATAGACCTGCTCGCTTTTCCCCTGGACCGGCAATTCCCCGGCGGTGAAATTCACTATGTCCCTGTCGTAGTATTTAATCACTCCTTCGACGTCCTTCACGGTAAAGTCGATGGAAGGATTGTCAAGGCCGAGCAGCAGCACCCCCTTCAGGGAACGGTTCGAGGTCGGGGTGATGTATTTCACTCCGAGCGAGGAAACGCTGAGGTCCTTTAACTTTGAAATGCCACAGGCGCTCAGGCTCAGCGCCAGGGCGGCAAGGACAAGGACTTTGACAATTCTTTTCATACTCATTCCCACAAAGATAGCAAAATTACATCTTCCCGCCAAAAGCCAGGTCTCCGGCATCCCCGAGCCCCGGAATGATATAACTGCGGGAAGTCAGTTCTTCGTCTATGGCCGCCACCCAGAGCGTGAGTTCATCGGCATAGCGGCTGGCGAGATAATCCACGGCATAGCGGCTGGCGACAGGACATACGAGATGAGTGTGCGCAGGAGTGCCGCAGTCCTCGGTCAGTTTCTGCAGCGTTATTTCCATTGAGGCGCCGGTAGCGAGCATCGAGTCCGAGAGGATAAGGGTTTTCCCCTCAAGGGAAGGAGCGGTGCAGTATTCCACGCGCAGTTCGTGCCAGTCGCCCTTACCGTATTTCCGGTAGGTGGCGAGGAAGGCCGTTTCCGCCTTGTCGAATACGTTCAGCAGGCCTTGCTGGAGGGGAAGCCCGGCGCGAAGTATGGTCGCGAGCACCAGGGGAGTGTCGAAGGTAGATACCTTCGCTATCCCCAGCGGCGTGGTCACTTCTTTCACGGAATAGTCCAGGGTCCGGGATATTTCTATTCCGAAAAACTCTCCGACCCTTTCCAGGTTACGCCGGAAACGCATACTGTCTTTTTGAACTTTCCTGTCCCGGAGTTCTGCGAGATAGGTGTTCAGCACTGACGGGCTTTCGCCAAGATTGATAACTTTCATCCTGAATCACTTTTGCTGTATCACAAAGTTAAGCTTTTTTCGCGAAAAACAAGCAGACTTGGCAAAATGAAGGAAAAAGACTAATTTTGTGGAAGCATTAAGCAAGGCTATGAATAAACGTGAAATCAAGTTTTCCCTGGTGTACAGGGATATGTGGCAGAGTTCCGGGAAATATGTTCCGAGGGTGGACCAGCTTGTCGAAGTCGCCCCTGCCATCATAGATATGGGCTGCTTCGACCGCGTGGAAACCAACGGCGGCGCCTTCGAACAGGTCAATCTGCTTTTCGGCGAAAATCCTAACAAGGCGGTGCGCGCCTGGACCGCCCCCCTCCGCAAGGCGGGCATTCAGACACATATGCTGGAAAGAGGACTTAACGCCCTGAGAATGAACCCTGTACCCCTGGATGTGAGGGAGCTTATGTTCCGAGTCAAGAAGGCCCAGGGAACGGACATCGCCCGCTCATTCTGCGGCCTCAACGACCACCGCAACCTGAAAGCCTCGGTCGAGGGTGCGAAAAAGGCCGGGATGATCTCGCAGGCCGCCCTGTCCATCACCTATTCTCCTGTCCATACCGTTGACTACTATATGGGAGTCGTGGACAAACTCGTGGAGTACGGCACGGATGAGATCTGCCTCAAGGATATGGCCGGAATCGGCAGGCCGAGTTTTCTCGGCGAGCTGGTCTCGGACATCAAGAAAAAATATCCCCATATCCTTGTACAGTACCACGGACACAGCGGCCCCGGCTTCTCTCCGGCCTCGATGCTGGAGGTCGCCCGTGCCGGCGCGGACTACCTGGACGTCGCCGTGGAGCCCCTTTCCTGGGGCAAGGTCCATCCGGACGTCATTACCGTCAGGGAGATGCTCCGCGCCGACGGCTTCCTCGTGAAGGACATAGATGTGGACGCTTATATGGAGGTGAGGAGGCTGACTCAGAAGTTCATCGACGATTTCCTCGGCTATTGGATCAATCCTTCCAACTCGAAGATGACCTCCCTTCTGGTCGGCTGCGGCCTTCCCGGAGGGATGATGGGGTCGATGATGGCTGACCTGAAAGGCTTCCAGGGGGCCATCAATGCCGCCCAGCACGCCCACGGGCGTCCCGAAATATCGCTGGACACCCTGATGGTCAAGCTCTTCGGGGAGGTCGAATACGTCTGGCCGCGCCTGGGCTATCCTCCGCTTGTGACGCCATTCAGCCAGTATGTCAAGAATACTGCCCTGATGAATCTTTTCAATATGCTGAGCGACAAGCCCCGCTGGACAACTATAGACAAGGATACCTGGGGAATGATTCTCGGCCATATGGGCCGGCTTCCCGGTCCTCTCGCACCAGAGATAGTCGGACTCGCAAAGGAAAAGGGCCTGGAGTTCACCGACTGCAACCCTCAGGACAATTATCCCGACGAACTTCCGAAATTCCGCGCTATGATGGACGAGGAAGGATGGGACTATGGCGAGGACGAGGAGGAACTCTTCGAGCTGGCGATGCACGAGCGTCAGTACCGCGATTACAGGAGCGGGCTGGCAAAGGAGCGTTTCAACGCCGAGCTGGAGCAGATGAAGGCAAAGGCGGGAGCCCCGATAATAGTGGAGCGCCCGGTAGTGGAAATGCCCAAAATAGATATCGACGCCCTTCTTCAGAAATATCCGGGGGCGATTCCGGTGCAGGCTCCGGTGAAGGGACAGCTTCTGTGGCAGCTGGACGTGGACGACAAGGGGGCCGCTCCGACGGTCGGGACCGAGGTCAAGGCTTCCGAGGTCATTGGCTATGTCCAGGCTTGGTATGGCCTCGAGGAAATCCGTCCGGCCGCCGGCGGACGCTATGTTGCGGTCTGCGGCAGGCAGGGAGAATCGGTCGCCAAGGGGGAGATCATAGCACTCATACTTTAGGCTACAGCCCGCGGGATACCCCCTGAAACATTTATTTGCATAGTGAAACAGCACAAGTTATCAACAACGGGTGCTGTTTTTTCTTTCCCCGCCATATATTTGCCGCAAAAAAAGCTCTATGAAGTTGAAGGAAATGTGCGCGGACGAGAGACCGCGCGAAAAGATGCTCCTCAGGGGAGTGAAGTCTCTCAGCAATGCGGAACTGCTTGCCGTGCTGATCGGCAGCGGCGTAGGAGGAAAAAATGCCGTAGACCTTGCCCAGGAACTGCTCGTCGCGGCAGGCGGGCGGCTGACAAGGCTGTCTTCGATGCCGATGGACGAACTCTCCGCAAAGAAGGGGATAGGAAGTGTCCGGGTTATGTCCATAATGGCGGCTATGGAACTGGGGCGCCGCTGCTTCGAGGAGGCGGCGGTGGCCGACGACCGCCCGCTGACCAGCCCGGAATCCGTCGCAAGGCTGATGCTGCCGCAGATGAAAAGCCTTGACCACGAGGAGTTATGGATAATAATGCTCAACCGTTCCGCCCGTTTCATAGGGATGGAACGCCTGACCAGCGGAAGTGAGGCTCAGACGGTTACGGACACCAGGGGACTGATGCGGAAAGTCATCGAGAAACAGGCCGCGGCCGTCATTATGGTTCATAATCATCCCGGGGGCTCTCCTGCGCCCAGCGAAGCCGACATCAGGGAGACAAAGCGCGTTAAAAATGCCCTGAAGCCTTTGGACATTCCGCTTCTGGACCACGTTATCCTGGGCCTGAATTCGTTCTACTCTTTCTCTGAAGACAGGGAGTTCGTTCAATGATTCCCAATGACAGGATACTCCCTGCACCACTGCGAGAGGGGGCATTCGCTGCACTTCGGGGCACGTGCGGTGCAGGTGTAGCGGCCGTGGAGAATCAGCCAGTGGTGGGCTACGGGACGTTTTTCGGCGGGGATATGCCTCTCCAGGTCAAGCTCTACCGCGCGCGGGGTCTTGCCGTCGGAAAGTCCGAGCCGGTGAGCCACCCTGAAGACGTGAGTGTCCACGGCGATGACCGGCTTGTCATAGACGATGGACGCTATCACGTTGGCGGTTTTGCGTCCTACTCCCGGGAGCGTCATAAGGGCGTCTATGTCTGACGGGACCTCGCCCCCGAATTCGGAGAGCAGTTTCCCGGCCATATCAATCAGATGCCTGGTCTTTGCGTTCGGATAGGAAATGCTTTTCACGAAGGGGTACAGCTCGTCGAAAGTGGCCGCGGCGAGGGCTTCCGGAGTGGGGTAGCGTTCGAAAAGCGGCGGAGTGACCATATTGACGCGTCTGTCGGTGCACTGTGCGGACAGGATCACTGCAACGAGCAGCTGGAAAGAGTCTGCGAAATGCAGTTCGGATTCGGCGACAGGCCGGTTTTCGGAAAACCAGCCCACAATACTGTTGAAACGTTCTTTGCGTGTCATACCGTGATGTTTCCGTACATCGCGGCCGAAATCTCAGTGCAGTGCTCGTCGATGCAGGTGAAGATGCGTCCGGGATA
>CACZDC010000010.1 GCA_902779785.1 uncultured Bacteroidia bacterium | reverse complement strand
GGAGTCCCGCCAGAGGTTGGCTACCTGACGGCACGGAGCCTTGGCTACTAGACAAAAGAGAGGCTGGCTATCAGTCTTTCGACTTTTTAGTCAGCCTCTCGTGCCCAGAGCGGGAATCGAACCCGCACATCTTTAAGGGATACTGGATTTTGAGTCCAGCGCGTCTACCAATTCCGCCATCCGGGCTGGTATGGGGTTGCAAATATAAGGATTAATGTGATTATATGCAAATGCCCAGGCGGGTAAAATCTTTCCGGAGACTTTCAGCCCCGCGGAAAAGCAGCCCCTGGAGTCCGGCCTGGATGGCGCCGTCCACATTGCGCTGAAGGTCATCGACAAAGATGCATTCCGCAGCGTTCAGGCCGTAGCGATCCAGCAACCTTTTGAAGATAGCCTCGTCCGGTTTGACTATATGCTCTTCTCCCGAAACGACCATCCCGTCGAGAAGCGAAAAAACCTCGTAGCGGTCCCTGACCTGGCAGAAAGTCTCGGCCGACCAGTTCGTGAGTCCATACAGACCGTAGCCCGCCGCCTTCAGCTCGCCCAGCAGCTCCCGCATCCCTGGAATCTCATCGGCCATCATTTCTATCCATCTGTCGAAGAACATATAAATTTCCTTTCTCCATTCAGGATATTCCGCCGAGAGTTCGGCACAGCCCTCGGCGAAGGGCTTGCCTCCGTCCATCTGGATATTCCACCTTCCGGTGCAGATATTTTCGAGGAACCAGTCGGCTTTCTCCCGGCTCCCGAAGTGCCTGTCATACAAATAATGGGGGTTCCAGTCCACAAGAACCCCGCCGAAGTCAAATACTATGTTTTTTACCATTCCGCGGCTAATACATTAGATGCTGCTTTTCCTTGCGTAGCCAGCCGGCGTCGCTCTTGTAGGAGGCGAACCATATCACCAGGTCTGCGTCGGACTTGTAATCTACGAAATAGATCTTCTTTTTCGCGTCGCTGGAGTAGTTGACGAAATACCACAGTCCCTTGTTGCCCTCCGCATCGCTCTTGTACGGGCATTTCCATACCGCGAGATCCGCATCGCTCTTGTAATTGGCCACATAGACCTTCACGTCAGCATCGCTCTTGTAATTGACGGCGTAGACCGCCTGTGCCCCCGCGCAAAGTTCAAGCGCAAAGAAAGTCAGGGCAAGTATAAGTAATTTTTTCATATCTGAAGTTTTGTTTAAAAAGCCACAATTATAGTGCCAGCCGATTTGGAAATCTCTTGTCATATCCATATCTTTGTTTGCAGAAGAATAATTTATGGAAGCAAAACGCCGGACAGTAAGTCTAAGCTCGCTCAGAGAAGCGGCCTCCTACCTCGGAAATGAGGAGGAAATATACCTTGTCTACGATGAGAACGTCGCCTGGGCAGCCTCCGAGGTCATAGCGGCCATCCCCTCCGTAAAAGGGACCATAGCCATAGAGGCCTCCGAAGAGTACAAGACCATAGACACGGTCCTCGGAATCTGCCGCAGCCTGCTTGAGGCCGGGGCCTCCCGACGGGCGCTGGTGCTTGCCGTCGGAGGCGGAATCACGAGCGATATGGCCGGTTTCGCCGCATCCATTTACAAGAGGGGAGTGCGCTATGCCAATCTTCCGACGACCCTTCTCGCCCAGGTCGATGCGGCCGTCGGCGGAAAGACCGGAGTCAATCTGGACGGCTACAAGAATATGCTTGGCACAATAGTCCTTCCGGAGTACACCTTTATATGCCCGGAAGTCCTTAAGACTCTGCCGGACAGGGAGTTCCGCTGCGGTGCTGCGGAGCTTCTCAAAACCTTCCTGATAGCTGACGCCGACGCTTACTCCGAGGCTGTCGGAGCCCTTTCCGCCGGGAAGCCAGTCGGTGAATTGATCCTTCGTGCCGCATCCATAAAGGAAGCAATCGTCTCCCGCGACCTCTACGAATCGGGAGAACGCCGCAAGCTGAATCTCGGCCATACTTTCGCCCACGCCATCGAACACGAAGCCCGCCTTCGCGGTGACGACATCGCCCACGGGGAGGCCGTGTCCATAGGCATAATCCTCGCCGCCCGCCTCTCTGACTCCCTCGGCCTGTCGAAGACTCCGGAGAGCGGAAAGAGCCTTGCAGCGCGTCTTGAGGCCGATTTCAAGGCCTGCGCTCTGCCGGTCGAATGCCCCTATCCCCTCGACGTGCTTGCCGAAGCGATGGGCAAGGACAAGAAATCGACCGGATCGAAGGTCGCTTTCGTGCTTCCCGTCGTCCCGGGCGAGGTCATCATCCGCGAACTGCTTCCCGTCGCCGTCACACAACTGCTTGACCACTAACGACTTGACCCAGAGTCTTTGTCCCGAACAGGACAGAGACTCGCGCATAAATGTTTAATAATCAACAATATACACAACGGTGATTTGCACATCGATACAACACAAAACCCTCGACGAAATCCTTGAACTGCTCCAAAGCGGCCGGATTGAGATGGCGGAGATACGCCTGGACCTCTGTCCGCTGGACCTGGACGAAATCGAAACCCTTTTTTCCATCTCAGACGTGCCTTTGATTGCGACCTGCCGCCTTGCCGACCAGGATGCTGAGCAGAAACTGCTCAAAGCTGTCGAAGTCGGAGCGAAATATCTGGACCTGGAAGTTGAGGCCCCCTCCTGGCTTGGCCGGAATCTCCGTCAGGCCTGCCAGAAATACGGCACGGTGCTGATCCGTTCTTTTCACGATTTCAAGGGTACACCTTCCCGCGCCATTCTGCTGTCTATGCTGGAAAGGTGCCGCAACTATGGCGGCGAAGTCGCGAAAATCGTGACCACAGCCCAGTCAGAGGCCGATGTAGAGAGGATAATGGAGCTTTACGAAGATGCCCTCCCGGGGACTCTCGTGGCTTTCTGTATGGGCGAAGAGGGTCGGGAAAGCAGGCTTGAAGCCCTTGCCAAGGGGGCTCCGTTCAGCTATGCCAGCCTCGGAGAGGACGACGCGACCGCGCCCGGCCAGTGGACTACGTCCAAAATGATGGAGGCGGTCTACGGCGAGCGGAAGATGATTGCTCCGCCGGCCCCGGTAAGGATGCCGGCCTCGAAGAGTTTTGCCCAGAGGGCCATAATCTTCGCCGCCCTTGCTGAGGGCACATCCACCCTCAGCGGCTACTCTCCCTGCGGCGACAGCATTTCTGCCATAGAAGTCGCCCGCAGCCTCGGCGCAAGTGTCGAGGAAAAAGGAGACGAGTTGATTATCAAGGGAATAGGCGCCCTTCCTGGGAAACTTTCCCTGAAAGAGGTGCATACCGGAGAGTCCGGCCTTCTGACCAGGCTGATGATACCTCTGCTCTCGGTGCTGAATTCCGGCCCTGTACGCGTCACGGGGGAGAAAACTCTGCTGAAGCGCCCCCTCAGCGGAGCCCACGACATTATGGCCTCTTTCGGCGTGCGTCTTTATCCCGAGGGTGCCCAGGCCGGACGTGACGCGGACTGCTGTCTGCCGCTCTCCGTCGGCTGTCCACTTATCCCCGGTCGCGCCGAGCTTTCCGGCAAAGGCGGCTCCCAGCTTCTCAGCGGCCTCCTTGCCGCCCTCCCGCTATGTGACGATCGCTCAATGCTTTATGTCACCGAGCCTCGTAGTATTCCCTACCTTTTCATAACTATGGACGTGTTGCGCAAATTCGGCATCCAGATAGGCAGCGAGATGGAGGGAGACGAAGATTTCCTGGAGAACAACGACTGGTCGCGCTGTACAGGGATGAGTTTCAAGATCCGCGGCGGCCAGCGTTACTACCCGGCCGATTTTGCGATAGAGGGCGACTGGTCAGGGGCTGCGCCCTTCCTTGCCGCGGCTGCGATTTTCGGCGAAGTGGAAGTGGAAGGTCTTGATACAGAGTCGCTTCAGGCGGACATCTCGATTATGGACATACTTATGGACGCGGGTGCAAGTATGTCCCAGCTGGACGGGAAGACCCCGACCACCGGAGCCCTGCATATCCGCCGTGCGCCGCTCAATGCTTTCGATACCGACCTCAACAACTGTCCGGACCTCTTCCCCATTGTCGCCGTCCTGGCGGCATTCTGCCCCGGAGAGAGCCATATCCTTGGGGTCGAAAGACTCCGTCACAAGGAAACCGACCGTGCCGCTGCAATTGCGGAAATGCTTGAAAATATGGGAGTTCCGGTCGACATCGTGGAGGACGAGATGACCGTCGCGGGTATGTCCCTGACTCAGCGTCTCCTCTGCGGGAAACTTCTAAAGGGCGGCCGTTTCACCTCTCACGGCGACCACCGTATGGTGATGGCCCTGAAGCTGGCCGAGCTGGGTGCGGAAAGCCCGGTCGAGATCGACGACACGGCCTGCGTCGCCAAATCCTTCCCGGGCTTCCTGGAATTGTTCAGTTCGCTCAGCGCACGATAAGCACGTTGGGAACCTGTCTTTGGCCGTAATGGTCGAACTGATGGTTGTCCACAGGATGGTTCAGGACGCCTCCCTGCAGGGTCCAGAGGGTTGATGAACCGCCGCCGTCCAGGTTGATGGCGTCCCTAAGGCCGAGCATCTTGCTGAGTTCCGTGATCTCCGCTATGGTCATACCGTCAGCCTCTCCCTTGACGCGGCCGTCCACTACGATGAGCCAGGTCGTCCCGTCAGCTTCGCGGCCGACCATAGAGCGCGGATGGCGCTTGATATAGAAGCGTTTCCATCTTCCCGGCACCATCTCCTGGGTGTATTCCACGGCCTGTCCTTCGTCTATTAGGATGGGCCCGCTGACCATCACTTCCCAGCAGGCGTCAGCCCCTGCAAAGACGGCCGTCGTGTCGCACTCGTCGATGTTGAACTGAGTCTCGGAAAGGGTCAGGACGGCGTTGGTGCGGTCATATTCGCTCGGAGCAGTCTCTCCGATCACATTGCCGTCGTCCTTGAGGAAACAGGTCGTAATCAGGGAATCCACATTGAAATAAGAGCCGTTGATTCCGGCAAGGGCTTCCGCGCCGAGGCAGAGGGCGCTGGTGGAGTCGGCGGCTTCCCTTTCTGAAGCCACCACCGTGGTGTAGAATTTCTCCGGGCGGTAGCGGACGAAGGAAATCGTCTGGCGGCTCTCGAAGAGGTCGGCCTGGATGCAGCCGTAGCAGCCGTCGGCCTTGAAGGCCTGGCGTGGCGTGAGGAGTTCTCCCGTGCGGAGGTCGCGGATTTCGCTGCAGTTGTCAAGCAGGTAATTCGCCTTCGGCTGGCAGGAGACCAGTGCTAGAAGGAAGAGTGGAAGTAAGTATCTCATAGCATTTTAAGTATTATTTCGCGATTTGTTCCGGGGAAGAATTCCAGGAAATGCTCCACCAGCGCCTCCCGGGATTCTTCCGGAGAATTGGAGGTCTCGAGAGGATTGTCATCGGCGAAGGGGAAGCCGCCGGGGCCTGGCGTTCCGCCTTCCCCGAACAGGGCTTCAGGGGTGCAGAATGAGCTGATCTGCCAGCCGTTGTAGTGGAGGTCTTCACCGCGGTATACCCTGCTGATGTCGCCCGTAAGGACGCGGCACTGCATCTGCAGGCGGGTTATGGCCGCGTCGGCGGCGCTTTTCTTGACCCCGAGAAGGGCCCGAACTTCCTTTATCCCTATGGAGCCGTGTTCTTCCAGATAGTCCAGAATCTGCCTTCCGGCCTCGTCGGGCTGATATTTCGGCTGGGAGCGGCGCCAGTTTATAAGCTCGCGGTACCATTCTATGGTCGCGAAAGCCGCCTTCCCTCCCCAGAGGAATTTGCCATAGGCTATGTCGCCGCTCTGGACGCAATGGATTTTCCAGTCCCAGGGCCCCAGAGTGTCCTCGTCGCCGTCGAACCAGAAGCCCGGGGCCGTCATTTCTTCGACCGAGCAGCCCGGGATGCGGTTTTCGAAAAAAGGAAGGATTCCATAGTCCCGTATACAGCGGTACATTGTCTCCGGACTGACTATCCGGGGCGGGGCGATGTTTCCTGCGTGACGGCCTATGGACATACTGCAAAATTACAAAAAATCAGCTATCTTTGTACTCCAATGGACAAGGATAAGCAGATAATTCAGGATATAACCGCGGGAGAGTACAAGGAGGGTTTCGTGACGGAGGTGGAGCAGGAACTGATTCCCAAGGGCCTCAACGAGGATATCATACGCCTGATTTCCGCCCGGAAGGAAGAACCCGGGTGGCTGCTTGAATTCCGTCTGGACGCTTTCCGCAAGTGGCAGTCGATGTCCCAGCCTGACTGGGGCCATCTTGACCTGCCGCCCATTGATTATCAGGACATTATCTATTATGCCGCGCCCAAGTCCGACAAGGACCGCCCTAAGGAGATAGACCCGGCTCTCGCGGAGACTTTCGAGAAACTCGGCATTCCGCTTCACGAAAGGGAGGCTCTTGCCGGGGTGGTGGCCGTGGATGCGGTATTCGACTCGGTCTCCGTCAAGACCACTTTCCGAAAGACCCTTGCCGACAAGGGCATCATTTTCTGCTCTTTTTCCGAAGCGGTCAAGGAGCATCCGGAACTGGTCAGAAAGTACCTCGCCAGCGTAGTCCCGGCTTCGGACAATTATTTCGCCGCCCTGAACAGCGCCGTATTCTCCGATGGATCATTCTGTTACATCCCCAAGGGAGTGCGCTGTCCGATGGAACTGTCGAGCTATTTCCGTATCAATGCCCGCGGCACCGGCCAGTTCGAGAGGACGCTCATAGTGGCCGACGAAGGCTCCTATGTGAGCTATATGGAGGGCTGCACCGCTCCTATGCGGGACGAGCAGCAGCTTCACGCCGCAGTGGTGGAAATCATAGTCGAAAAGGGCGCGGACGTGAAGTATTCCACTGTCCAGAACTGGTATCCCGGCGACTCCGAGGGCCGCGGAGGCATACTTAACCTTGTGACCAAGAGGGGAATATGCAAGGGAGAGGGCTCGCACCTGAGCTGGACCCAGGTCGAGACGGGCTCGGCGATAACCTGGAAGTATCCATCGACCATACTCAAGGGCGACAATTCTTCCTCGGAGTTCTATTCGGTCGCCGTGACCAATAATCACCAGCAGGCCGACACCGGCACTAAGATGATCCATCTCGGCCGCGGAACCCGCAGCCGGATAGTCTCCAAGGGCGTTTCCGCCGGACAGAGCCAGAACAGTTACCGCGGCCTTGTCCGTATGGGCAAGGGAGCCGTCGGCGCCCGCAACTATTCCCAGTGCGACAGCCTGCTGATAGGTTCACGCTGCGGTGCCCATACCTTCCCTGTCATTCGCTCCGAACAGCCGTCCGCGACTGTCGAGCACGAGGCGACGACCTCCAAGATCAGCGAGGATCAGCTTTTCTATTGCGAGCAGCGGGGAATAGGCCCGGAAGAGGCCGTTGGGCTGATAGTCAACGGCTATGCCCGCGAAGTCCTCTCCCGCCTGCCGATGGAATTTGCCGTCGAGGCCCAGAAACTCTTGCAGGTATCACTTGAAGGCGCTGTCGGATGAACTGGATAGACCTCATATCGGCAGTCCTCGGCCTGACCTGCGTGGTGCTGGCCGGGCGTAATTCGAAGTACAATTTCTGGGTGGGCTATCTCTATACAGCCGCCCTCTTCGTACTTTTCTACACGAAGAACCTTTACGCCAGCCTGCTGCTGCAGCCGATTTCGCTCGCAATCAATATCTTGGGTCACTACCGCTGGACTCATCCGAGGGAGGAGGAGCGCTCTTCCGACAATGAGAAGGACTTGAAAGTCAGTATGTTGAGCTGGACGGGAAGGGCATTTGCAATAGGTACGGTCCTGCTTGTGGCGCTGGCGTGGGGATGGACGCTGGATACTCTTTTCCCGGCGGATCCGCACCCTTATCTGGATTCCTGCGTGACCGTGCTGATACTTATGGCCCAGCTTCTCAGCGCTCTCAAGAAATGGGACTGTTGGATTGCCTGGCTGATTGTGAATATAACGCAGATTATCCTGCACGTCAGTGTAGGCCATATTTTTATGCCGATTGTCTGCGGGCTGTACCTGGTGAACGGACTATGGTCGCTGGCGAGCTGGATGAAACTTTATAAAAGGAAGGCTTGAAATGGGAAACTTATTGGAAATCAAAGGCTTGCACGCCAGGGTAGGGGATAAGGAGATTCTGAAAGGAGTCGACCTTTGCCTCCCGAAGGGCGAGGTCCACGCGGTTATGGGCCCGAACGGGGCAGGAAAATCCACGCTCAACGCGGTCCTGACCGGACGCCCGGACTATGAGGTGACCGCTGGAAGCATACTTTTCGACGGTAAGAATCTTCTGGAAATGTCTCCGGAAGAGCGCTCCCACGCCGGCATTTTCCTGAGTTTCCAGTATCCGGTCGAGATCCCCGGGGTGAGCATCACCGCCTTTATGAAGGCTGCCGTCAATGCCCACAGGAAGGCCGCCGGACTGCCGGAAATGAAGGGCGCGGAGTTTATGAAGCTTCTCCGGGAGAAGATGGCCTTTGTAAAGATGAAGCCTGAATTTGCCAAGCGGGAGGTCAACGTAGGCTTCTCCGGCGGGGAAAAGAAGCGCAATGAAATCTTCCAGATGGCTATGCTTGAGCCGACTCTGAGCATTCTCGACGAGACGGATTCCGGCCTGGACGTGGACGCGCTGAAAATTGTCGCCGACGGGGTGAACGCCCTCAGAAGTCCCGAGAAGTCGTCCATCATAATCACTCATTATCAGAAGCTTCTGGAATACGTCCGTCCGGACAGGGTCCACGTCCTCAAGGACGGCAGGATAGTCGCCAGCGGCGGGCCGGAACTGATAGAGGCCATCGAAAACAAGGGATTTGAGCAGTTCTGAGATGGGACAGGGTCATTACACAGTGCCTGAAACTCCTTCCGGGAGTCAAGTCTATGTCCTTGGAAAAGGGGAGAGACTGGAGCTTGATTTCCAGATACTTCCCGGCGAGTCGAAGGATGTGGACATCTTCGTGGACCTCGCCGGAGAGGGGGCCGAGTTCAGCCTTAAGGGACTGTATCTTTGCGGAGCTGCCGAGAAGGTCAATATCAGGACCATTGTCCATCACAGGGCTCCTCGCTGCCGCTCATCCCAGCTTGTCAACGGCATAGCTTCGGGCAGTTCGAATGTGAGTTTCTACGGCGCCGTCGTCGTGGCCCCCGGGGCTGACGGGACCGATGCCGCGCAGGAGAACCACAATATTGTCCTCACGCCCACAGCTCTTGTCCAGACCCGGCCGCAGCTCGAGATCTATGCTGACGACGTGAAATGTTCGCACGGGGCTACGGTAGGGCAGCTCGACGCTGACGCCCTCTTCTATATGCGTTCCAGGGGTATTCCCGAAGCGGAAGCCCTGCATCTGTTGATGCTTTCCTTCCTATCTCCGGTAATCCCGGAGAACTTCGTTATGCCCTCTCTGTCCATATTTTAGCCCGTTTTTCGTGGACGGCCGCATCAAGAAGCCGCGGGAACTCAGTCCTGCCAGGAAAGTGTCCGGGAGCCGTCGGGGTTGACGTTTATGTGGACGACGAGAGTCTCTTCCGGGAGCAGTTCTTCAATGTTCTCCGCCCATTCCATAAGGCACAGTGCCCCGGAGTCGAGATAGTCGTAAAGGCCTATGTCCAGAGCTTCTTCATTTTTTGTAATGCGGTAAAAATCAAAATGATAGACGGGCTCTCCCGAGGCAGTCCGGTATTCGTTGACAATGGCGAAAGTCGGGCTCCCGACCGCGTCTTCGCTGACTCCCAGCTGCCTGCACAGGGCCGAGGTGAAGGTCGTCTTGCCCGCTCCCATAGGCCCGTGAAGGGCAATCAGCGAATGCCCTTCGGTCTCTTTCAGAAACTCTCCCGCGGCCCTGTCCAGGTCAGCGACGGAGGAAATATGGATTGTGTGTTGCATTTCAGATTCCAATATTGGAAAAATCTTCATTGGTCCAGTTACGACTCTCGAAATTTGCGAGCCGAGTTTGTATACGACAGCAAGTTTCAGTCCTTCAATTTTTTCAGATCAAAAAACATCAGTACGGTTTCGTCGCCGTCAGTCGGAGAGGCAAGTATCTGGAAACCGTTCTTTTGATAGAATCCAACAGCTTCCTTAAGAGCATCAACTGTCACAAACCGGCAACCAGAGACCCTGTTCTTTAATAAAGTCTGTTTGATGTAATTGAGGGATATTCTACCGAAAGACTGTCCCTCATAATCTTTGTCCACGGCAAGGCGGCCGATTTTTACGGCTGGATAAGATCTTCTACGTTTGGCATTTGGAATCTCCCGGGAAAGTCGATTCCAAACATTTTTGTCGGAAAGGTCCCTATCTACTTTGTCATTCAGCAACGAAAAATATGCTACAGTCTTCTCGGAGGCATCATCTTCAAACACATATGTCTCGGCAAGTAGTTCCAGAGCGTGGTGCCTAGCATTAGGAATATTGGCATCCTCTTCTAGAAGGAAGTCGTTTAAAAGGTCCACCCTACAATCAAAAGGCTTTATCGGCCCTGCGTGAGGATCGAATTTTTTCAAGGTGATTGCCATATACTAAAACACAGCAATGCTCTTACACCATTCGTAGTCTTTTTGAGCCTGCGCCTTCTCCTCCTCGGAAACCGGCACGACATTATGCACCGCCTTCTCAAAGCGATATGCATCTTCACCGGTAAGAACCGGGGTCTCTTTAATCGGTTTCGCCATAACTCTTTTTAAATTATTGCCGATAGACTTCGCAAAAATTGTACTATAACTCTATCAAAACTCCTTGGTAACAGTCCAGTCATTATTGTGTTATGTCTTCGAACAACTTCATAAGCAACTCATATTTCTGCAAAAGTACATAAAAAGTTCGGATCGGACAAAGCGGAAAAATGAACTTTTACGACTTATTTCTATAATGTTTACAACTCCAGTATATTTCTCCGGTCCAGGAAACGGTAAGAGGCGGCTTCGGACAGATGTCTGGGGAGTATGTCCGGGTCTCCGGCAAGGTCTGCTATGGTCCTGGCAATCTTTATTATACGAGTGTAGGCCCTGGCTGAGAGCCCGAGGCGGTCAATCAGTTTTTCGAGAAGGCTGCGGCAATCGTCGGAGAGAGGACAGAATTCTTCCAACTCCTTCTGGCCCATCTCTGCATTCGTGAAGATTCCGCGGCCGGAAAAGCGCCTGAGCTGGATTTCCCTTGCGCGCAGAATTCTCTTGGCGACGCTTTCCGAGCTTTCGCCCTTCTCCCCGCGGACCAGTTTGGCGGTGTCCACGGGATGGACCCAAAGCTGTATGTCTATACGGTCCATTATGGGACCGGAGAGTTTGGACAAGTAGGCTGCTCTGGCCCCCGGGGAGCAGCTGCAGCGGTCTCCTTCGCCATAATAGCCGCAGGGGCAGGGGTTGGAGGCGGCGACAAGCATAAACGAGGCCGGGTAGACAATCTTGGCTTTCAGCCTGGCGATGGTCACTTTTCGGTCCTCCAGCGGCGCCCGGAGCGCTTCCAGCGTAGATTTCGGAGCCTCGCAGAATTCGTCAAGAAAAAGCACTCCGCCGCTCGCTAAGGATACTTCCCCCGGAAGGATGTTCTCTCCGCTGCCGCCGCCGAGTATGGCCGGTTTCGATGCCGAGATATGCGGAGAACGGAACGGCCTCTCCCTCAGCAGCCCGCTTCTGAAATCCACTTTCCCGGCAACGGAATAGATTTTCGACGTAATCAGCGCCTCTTCCCGGCTCATCGGCGGAAGCACTCCGGCCAGGGCCTTGGCAAGCGAGCTTTTCCCGCTTCCTGGGCTGCCGATGAGAATTACATTGTGGCTGCCGGCGGCTGCTATCTCCATACCTCTTTTCGCGCCTTCCTGTCCTATTATCTCGCTGAAATCCATATAGTTCCGCCGTCTGTAGCCGCCTTCCTCCTCCCTGGCTCTCCGATAGCATTCCGTGTTCCATATAAGTAAATCCGAGGCGTCCTCCTTGTCCTCGAGTATGCGCAGTACGTCATCCAGAGTGCGGACGCCATAGATTTCCGCTTCGCTGTAATCGACGGTTTCCAGGGCGGACTCTTCCGGGAAAATGCAGCCTTTGAGTCCGCTGCCCTTTGCCAGTTCGACCATAGGCAAGGCCCCGCTGACCGGCCGTATGCTGCCGTCAAGGCCCAACTCCCCCATAATTAGGAACTTTTCAAGCGCCGGAAGTTCCTTCTGCCCGCTTGCCGCAATGATCCCGAGAGCTATAGGCAGGTCATATCCGCTGCCTTGCTTGTGCATATCGGCCGGAGCGAGGTTTATCACTATCTTCTTCCCCGGAATGCGGAATCCGCACGACTGCAGGGCGGTCACCGTCCTGAGCAGGCTTTCCTTCACCGCGGCGTCGGCGAGTCCCACGAGATGGATCCCGACACCCAGCGTGACATCTATTTCAACCGTGACCGGAACAGCCTCGATTCCGACACATTTGGCTCCGTGTACATAAATCAGCATATCATTCTATCCTCACAGAAGTAAAATATCCATTGAAATTGAAACTTGCCACGGTGTCGTCTATGCACAGCAGGTGCTCCGTGGAGTCCAGGTTTGTAAGGGCCACGGCAAAGCAGCCGCTCCGGTAGGCGCCGCAGCAGGGAGACATAAGATGATAATTGCCAGTGGAGAAGATATCTCCCGTCGGAACGATTTTGGATGACAGGCTGGCTACACGTCCGCTTTTGTCCGTGTTGACATAGGCCAGAGTGTTTCCGTCGCTATACATACATACCGCCCCGGATCCGCTGCGTGTTGAAAGGATTACGTATTCCGGAGCGTCCGCCCAGATTTGGAAGGGACTGTCGAAATAGCCATAGGCGACAACCTGCTCTTTCCAGGGAAGAAGTTTCCCGATATGAGAGACTTTCTTCCTGATGCAGTTGTCTTTGCCTCCCGCTACCAGGTAATGACCGTCCGAGCGCATCTCACTCCTGTACTGGATCCCGCCGACAATTCTCCAGTCATACAGGTTCAGGACGCTGCCGGCAGGGACGGTATTGACCTGTCTCCCCCCTTTTACAAAACGGTATTCCGAGAGTAATTGTTCTCCCGCGCGGACATCCTGGCGATAGCAGAAGCAGAACTCATCCCCATCCGTCATAAGCGCCCCGCTTTCCCATCCGCTGTCGTTGACCTCACCGAGTATCGTACCCGAAGGAAGTTCAAAGACCACTTTACCGTTGCACCTGAGGCTGATGCCCTTGCCTCCGATTCTCTGGCCGAGGGTGTAGACGTCTCCGTCACGGATGAGAAATCCCTTGAGACTTTCTTCCGGGGTCCAACTAAAGAGCTCCACGCCGTTTCTCGACACAATGGTCCTGCCGTCTATGCTCCGGTCTGTCCATAATTGACCATCCCTGACGCGATGCCTTTCCGGAGAGGCGGAGCCGCTGGCCGGGACGCTCTGTATCTCTTCCCCGTCCTTCAGCAGAATGATTTGTTCTTCGCCTCCGGAAGGCACGGTGTCAGACTGCCAGTCATATCCCCTATTGAAGCGTACAGCCGTGGCGTAAAGGTGTACACCGTCCGGAATCCCAGACGATGCGGCCCCTTCGCTGTGCGGCCGCCGTTTCCCTCCGCCAGTTTCCGTGGTAAAGCGCGGCCGTCCGGGGAAGAGGGGATTTTTGATTTTTTTCATCTCCGACTTTTTTCGGCCAAGATAAGACGGAAAAAAAGAAAACAGCACAGATTGTTGATAACTTGTGCTGTTTCACATATAAAATAAATGTTTTCCTATGTTCAGAGGGAGAATCTTACGCCTGCCTGGAAGTCCATCCGCAGGGGTTGTATGGTTCTGACGGAGCGGGGCTGGTGATTGTCGAAATAGTAGCGGATGCTCGGATCCAGGAACAGTCCGAAGCTGGGGGTGAGGCGGTATTCTACGCCGATACCTGCGCCCACCGAAAACTGTAAACCGTGTCCGGATTCGGAAACGTGGATGTCATTTCCGCTGGTGTGTACAAGATAATGGTTCTGCAGGAGGTATTCCACATCAGCGCCTGCAAAGCAGTGTACGCTCCACTTGCTGTCGGGCAGGATTTCATAATAGACATTCAGGGGAATGCCCAGCCAGTGCTGCATATTGTTGATGTCGGTGTTTTCGAGGGAGAAAACGTCTCCGTCATCCTGATATTCGGTGTAGTCTCCGGTGAAAGATCGGCTCATATTGGTGTACTGCAGCCCGCTGCCGATGCTCCAGCGCTTGGTGAAGTTGTAGCGAAGGCCGATTCCGGCGGTCACCGGGATTGAGAAATGGTATTCCGGATCTTCGCGGGTGACCCCTCTGGTGAATTCGGCTTTTTCGGCTTTGGCAGAAGGGGCTCGCATAATGGTCCTTCCGGCCGTAGTCTGCCTGCCAGCGGCCTGCAGGTTGGCGGAGGCAGTGAGCCTGATGCGTTTTGGGGCGGACTTTTCTTCATTTGCGGCCAGTAGTGCAAGGAGGCGGTCGTCGTCGCTGCCGCTTTGGGTGACGGCCTGCCCCTCTGTGGCAGCCGCCTCGGTCGGTGCCGCCAAATCGGTGTTTCCCGGCACGGACGGCGCTGAAACCTCGGTCGGTGCCGCCAAAGCGGTGTTTCCCGGCACGGATGCCACTGAAACCTCGGTCGGTGCCGCAGAAACGGCATTTCCCGGCACGGAGCGTACGGATCTGGCAGTGCCCCTGCCGCCGAGGGACTCCGTCTTGGCGACGGCGGAATTCTCCGCCGCCGCTTCGATTTGCTGCGAAATAGACGGAATTTCCTGAGAGATAATTACATCTGCCGTCGCATCCTTTTCCGGAGCTGCCCCCGGCTTAAACAGGAATACTCCTGCTGCAAGGGCGGCGGCAATCCCGGCCGCGGCCATATATGGCCATAGGGGCAGGACGTGCCTTTTCGCCGGAAGCCGGGAACTGATGCCTTCCCAGGCAGATGGGGAGACAGGCGCTTCGGCACCGGAAAGGATGCGTTTTATTTCTGAATCAAACTTGCTTTCGTTCATAATTCTTGCTTGATCAATTCTTGTAACCGCAACCTGGCCCTCTGCAGTTTGGAACGGGAAGTGGCTTCCGTAAAGCCGAGAGTCTCGGCAATCTCTTTATGGGAATAACCTTCTACTACATACATATTGAAGACGGTCCTGGCATCGGGAGGAAGCTTGGCGATTAGCCTCAGCAGTTCCTTGTAGCCTATGTTCTGGATGACTCCCGGCTCAGGGTCCGACAGACTCCGGGCTTCGGAGATGTCGTCGCTGAGGCGAAGGGCGTCCGTCTTTCGCAGATACATCAGGGCGGTATTGACAAAGATCTTGCGTGCCCAGCCCTCGAAGGATCCTACCCCCGAGTAACTGTCAATTTTGGAGAACAGAGTGACAAAACCGTCCTGGAGGACGTCGTCGGCTGTGTCGTTATCTCCGACATAGCGCAGACATACGGCCTTCATCCTGGGTGCGAGTGCGTCGAAAACGGCCTTTTGGGCCATCCTGTCACCTTTCCTGCATTCTTCAATGCGTCTTTCCCACGACGGGGCTCCTCCCGGAGAATCACTGGGTGAACTCCAAGTAATAAGATGCAAGTTGAAGGCAAAACGTTTCACTCTCCCGGTTTTTTCAAGTGCATAATACAAATTTCGGAAAAAATCTGCTATTTTTGTATGCTTTGGAGAAAGAAATGAAGATTCAGCGAATATTGGCTTTCCTGGCCGCCCTGTCTTTGGCCATCTGTGCTTCCGCCCAGAATTCGGAGCGCATCGTCGATGCCGTGACTCTGCTCCAGGCCGGGCAGGCGTCCAAGGCTGCCTCCATCCTGGAATTCCTCGCCGCAGCCAATCCTGCCGACGACGCGGTGTGGTTCTATCTCGGCCGGGCCGAGTCAGCCCTTGGCCGGACGGATGATGCCGTCAAGCATATTACGAAGGCGTCCGAACTTGACCCTAAAAACTACTGGTACCGTTCAGCCCTTGCCGCGCTCTACCAGCGTTCCGGCGAGACTGATATGGTCATAAATCTCTATGAATCAATACTTCGGGACTTCCCGGACAAGACGAGCGTGTCTTATGACCTGCTGCCCCTTTACATAAAGCAGAACCGTTTCGAGGATGCCTTGAACGCCCTGAAGGATGTCGAGTCCATAGTAGGGCCAACTGAGCAGCTCGCCCTCACCCGTTATGAAATCCTCGGCCAGATGGGGAAGACGGATGAGGCTGTGGAAAGCCTCAGGCGCTTCAATGAGGAGTATTCGTCCCCGGCGGTACTGAGCACCCTTGGGGATTATTACAGTTCCGAGTATGAGGATTCCCTATCCCTGAAGTGCTATGACGAGGCGCTGTCGCTGCAGGGGGACTACACTCCCGCCCTGGTAGGTGCCTCCGAGATTTATTTCAGAAAGAGAGCCTACCCCGAATTCTTCTCGATGGCGGGAAGGTTTATGCGCGATCCGGCCTCTCCGACCCGCTCCAAGAGCCTGTATCTTGCCAATATCGTCCGTCGCACGGATCCGAAGGTGATCAAGCGCCATCAGAGCGAGTTCGACGAACTCGTGGAGTCGGCCCTCCAGACTCATCCCTCGGACAGTACGCTGCTTTCGACCGCCGGGACATATTACTACTCCACTTCGCGCGAGGAGCGGGCCGGGGACTATTTCAGCAAGGCTTCCGAACTCTATCCGGAGAGTCTGTCGCTGGCCTCTTCCTATATTCAGTATCTATGGGCAAGGGGAGAGTGGAACAAGATGAAAGAGGTGTCCAAGGAGGTGTTCAACCGCAGCCGGGAGCTGGCTTTCCTGGACTATCTCACCGTGGCCGACTATCAGCTGAAGGATTACGACGCAATCATAGGCAACAATCTATGGCTGACCAAGAATTCCACCGACCCGGCTGTCCTCAAGCGTGCCTGGTCCTCAATGGGGGACGCCTATCACGAAAAAGGCGATGAGAAGGAGGCCTTCCGCGCCTATGACAAGGCCCTCAAGATAGATCCGCAGTACGCCCCCGTGCTGAACAATTATGCCTATTATCTCTGCCTGAAAGGCAAGAAACTCAAAAAGGCTGCGTCTATGTCCGCCCTCACCGTCAAGGCCGAGTCGGACAATCCCACCTATCTGGACACCTATGCCTGGATCCTGCATCTCCAGGGCAAGGATTCCGAGGCCAAGCCATACCTGAAGCACGCGATGCTCCACGGCGGCAAGGAGAGTGTCGTCCTACTGGACCATTATGCCGAAATCCTCTATGCCCTGGGAGAGTACGACCTGGCGGTCTCATACTGGATGGAAGCCAGGGCCAAGAACAAGGACGGGGAGATCCCTGACCTGGACGAAAGAGTTGAAAAACGCAAGGCTGCCATAGGAAGATGAAACGCCCTGCCCTCATATTGCTGTCCATAGCCTTGCTCGCGCTGCTGTCTTTCCCGGCTTCGGCCGATAAGAAACCGACGTCCAAGGCTTCCCTGCAGAAGGAGATAGACCTCCTGAACAGTCAGCTCAAGGCCAATGCCAAGGACCGCGACAAGGCCCAGCAGAACCTGAACCTCATCCAGCGGAAAATAACGAAGAGGAAGGCCCTGATAGAGGAAAGCGACAGGGAAATCCATTCTCTCGGTGACAGTATAAGGACTTGCGAAAAAATGGTAGCCGTCCTTCAGGACCGCTATGACACTCTGGACTTCTATTATGCGCGGCTGGTCAGGAACGCTTACAAGAACCGCGACTCGCGTCTCTGGTATATGTACATACTTGCCAGCGAGGATATCTCGCAGGGATTCCGGCGCTTCGGTTACCTGAGGAGTTTCTCCAGGGAGATGTCCTCCCAGGCCGAGAAGATAGTCGAGACCCAGACGGAGCTGGATGCGCGCAAAAAGGAACTGTCCTCACTCCGGGAGCAGGCCAGCGAACTCCGTGACAGGCGCGTCGAGGATGTTTCTAAACTGAAAGGGGAGGAGGCGGATGCCGGCAAACTCATAGACCAGCTGAAAAGCGACAGAGCGCGTTATCTCAAGGAACTGGACAAGAAGAAAAGGCAGATGGCGGAACTCAAGCGCAAGACCGACGCCATCATCCAGAAAAAATCTGCCGAGGCCAAGCGCAAGGCTTCCACTGAGGTCGACTCGAAACTTTCATCCTCTTTCGCCTCCAACAAGGGCAAGCTGCCCTGGCCTGTCGACGGTACCGTGACAGGCTCTTTCGGAGAGCATCCGCACCCGGTGTACAAGAATGTGATGCTGCCTTTCAACAACGGAGTAAACGTCACCGTGGCGAAGAACAGCGCCGTGAAAGCGGTTTTCGACGGGACTGTGGCCAGCATCCACGTTATGCCCGGCTACAATCAGTGCATACTTGTCCAGCACGGCAGTTATTTTACCCTGTACTGCCGCCTGAAGACCGTATCCGTCAAGGAGGGAAGCCAGGTCAAGACAGGACAGGTCCTCGGCGTTGTCGATACCATCGACAGCGAGGACCTGCTGCATTTCGAACTCTGGAAAGACCAGTCTCCGCAGAATCCGGAGAACTGGCTCCGCTAGCGTAATTTCTCTATTGGAACGGTTCCGGGGATTATGTCCTCGGGCGGTTCGCCGTGGAGGTAAATGATTCTCTGATTGGGACTTCCGCGAAAAAGAAGCGTCGTATCCCTCTGCTCTAGAATGAAAGGACCGTCCACCAGCACATCCAGCCAGGGCAGCATCGCGGCCATCTTTTCATCGGCTAAGACTTCCTCATAGCTGAAGCCTGTCCAGCACCAGATGGTTTTGTCTGTCTCCTGCTTGATCCTCCTGGCCAGTTCGGTGAAAGCCTCCGCCTGGTAGAAGGGGTCGCCGCCGGAGAAACTGACATTGGACATAGAGTCCGCCTTGATTATGTCCAGCAGTTCATCGACCTCCATCCATTTCCCGGCCTCGAAGTCCCAGGACTGCGGGTTATGGCAGCCGGGGCAGTGATGGGCACAGCCGGCACAGTAAATGGCCGTACGGAAACCGGGTCCGTCGGCCATTGTCTGATAGGCGATGTCAAGTACTCTGATGCGCATTACTTGTGCACAACGCGGTCGTGCAGCTCGGCGAGCTTGCCGGAGTTCCAGCGGTTGGTCGTTCCGACCAGATAGCCGGTGATGCGCTGCAGGGTGTCGATGTGGTGACCGTGGCAGTGAGGGCACTCGGTCTGGTTCTCTTCGGAATCCTCGTGGCCGCAGTCCAGGCAGCGGTTGCGGTTGTGGTTCACCGAGCCATAGCCGATGTCGTACTTGTCCATAAGGTCCACGATCTGCATTATGGCCTCGGGGTTGTGCGTGGCGTCTCCGTCGATTTCGACATAGAAGATGTGGCCGGCATTCTCGTACTTGTTGTACGGTCCCTCGATCTTGGCCTTGTGCTCAGGGGTGCAGTGATAATAGACCGGAATGTGGCTGGAGTTGGTGTAGTAATCCTTGTCCGTGATGCCGGGAAGGATGCCGAAGGTCTTCTTGTCCCTCTTGGTGAACTTTCCTGCGAGGCCCTCTGCGGGAGTGGCCAGGAAGGTGAAATTGTGCTGGTAGGTCTCGGCATAGCCGTTGATGCGCTCGGCCATATGGGAGATGATCCTCAGTCCGAGTTCCTGGGCTTCGTCGCTTTCCCCGTGGTGCTTGCCGATAAGGGCGATAAGGCATTCGGCGAGGCCAATGAAACCGATGGACAGGGTGCCCTGGTTGATGACGGACTCGATGGTGTCGTCATCGTCAAGTTTTTCGCTTCCGAGCCAGAGGCCGTTCATCAGCAGGGGAAACTGCTTCTTGAGGGCGGTCTTCTGGAATTCGAAGCGCTCGTTGAGCTGGCGGGCGGCGATGTCGAGGGCCCAGTCAAGCTTGGCGAAGAACTTCTTGATACGCTCGTCCTTGTCCTTCTCTTCCTGCATAGCCTCGATGGCGAGCTTTACTATATTAATGGTAGTGAAGCTCAAGTTGCCGCGGCCGATGGAGGTCTTCGGGCCGAACTTGTTGCCATATACACGGGTGCGGCAGCCCATAGTCGCGACCTCGTGGATGTAGCGCTTGGGATCGTTCGGGTCCCAGGCGTTGTCCTGGTTGTAGCTGGCGTCCAGGTTCAGGAAGTTGGGGAAGAAACGCCTGGCCGTCACCTTGCAGGCGAATTTGTAGAGGTCATAGTTGCGGTCCTCGGGCAGGTAGCTCACGCCCTTCTTCTTTTTCCATATCTGGATGGGGAAGATTGCGGTGGAACCGTTTCCGACACCCTCGTAGGTGGTGTTGAGGATCTCGCGGATGATGCAGCGGCCTTCGGCTGAAGTGTCCGTTCCGTAGTTGATGGAGGAGAAGACGACCTGGTTGCCGCCGCGGCTGTGGATGGTGTTCATATTGTGGACGAACGCCTCCATAGCCTGGTGGACGCGGCTCACGGTCTGGTTGATGGCGTGCTGCATCGCCCTTTCCCTGCCCTGCAGGCCTACGAGGTCGCGCTTGATGTAGTCGTCGATCTCGGCGCCCTTCAGGGAGCTGTAGTCGGTGTTCTCCATCTGGCTTATCTGGTCGATCTCTTCCTCGAAGGTTTTGCGGACATAGGGGGCGAGATAGAAGTCGAAGGCAGGGATGGCCTGTCCGCCGTGCATCTCGTTCTGGACGGTCTCCATCGAAATGCAGGCCAGAACCGACGCGGTCTCGATGCGCTTGGCGGGACGGGACTCGCCGTGGCCGGCCTTCAGTCCGTGCTCAAGGATGAGGTCCAGGGGGTGCTGGATGCAGGTCAGCGACTTGGTCGGATAGTAGTCTTTGTCGTGGATATGGATATAGTTTCCGGCGACAGCTTCGCGCACAGGGTCGGAGAGAAGGTTCTCGTCCACGAAACTCTTGGTGGCCTCCGAGGCGAACTTCATCATCATTCCGGCCGGAGTGTCGGCGTTCATATTGGCGTTCTCGCGGGTGATGTCGTTCACCTGGGCCTCGATGATGGTCTGGAAAATCTCGTTCGTCTTGGCTTTGCGGGCCATATTGCGCTTGTTGCGGTAGCGGATATACTCCTTGGCGACCTCCTGGCGGGGGCTGTTCATAAGGGCGTTCTCCACCACGTCCTGGATTTCCTCCACGGTCATCTCGTCTTTGTCGATCTTCGAGATGGCGCTTGCGATCTGGGCCGCAAGCACGATGTCTTCGCCGCCTTCGGTCACATTCATCGCTTTGAGGATGGCGGCGACAATCTTCTGGTTGTTGAATTCGACGGTACGTCCGTCACGTTTCAGTACACGTTTTACCATTGTTGACAAGGTCAGTTAGCGGCAGCGCCGGCGTGCGGACCGGATGCCTGGGTTATGTTATTGTAAGTCTGTCCGAGTGTTATCGGGTAACAAAGATAATTCATTAGTTTATATCTTCCGTCATTTTTATCGTAAAAAGTTATTAACAGAGTACGAAAAACGCTGTTAATTCATTGATTAACAGCGAAATATATAGATATGTGATTTAGAAATATTCTAAATTGGCCTATCTTACGACCCAGACCAGAACGTGGCGGTCGAAGGTTATGTATTCGAGCTCGAATTCTTCTTCATCCTCGTCTTTGTCGATGAAGGTGGCCTCGAGTTCTCCCTCTCCGCGAAGGCGGAAACGCTCCACCTCGATCTGCTCGGCGAAGTTGAGGTTGTAGACGCTCAGGAGCTTGAAGATCGCCTCCTTGGCGCACCAGTAGATTGCGAGCTGCTCGTTGCGCTTCTCGTTCTCAAGGTCGTCGATCTCTTCTTCCGAGAGGGCCTTCTTCTCGACGGCTGAAAAGTCCCGGTCCAGCGATTCTATGTCTATGCCGCAGTCCTCCTCGTCGTGGAGTATGACGGCGACGTATTTGTCGGTATGGGTTATGGAGATATTGATAGGGTTGTTCTCCAGATAGGGTTTGCCGTTGTCGTGGTGGGAGAGATAGACTTTCTCCTCGAAGAGGGTGTTCAGGAGGGCTCTCACGGCAAGGCGCTGCTTGCGCAGGGATTCGCTGCGGATGAAGGAGATCTCCTCCATCTCGTCGGTCGGGGTGGCGCTGAGTTCAATCAGTTCCTGCTCCGTTTCCGTTATCTGCCACACAGCGATTGTGGCTTCGTTTTCAAGTTCTTTCTTAAGATAAAGTGCCATTACAGTTTTATTTGAACGACAATACGCAAGCCCCGGAAGACACTTCGGTCTCCGGTTCCCTTAGTAATATATCGGTATACAATCGCGACAGAGGGTCGTCTGAACCGACGCCCGCTACTTGAGAGATGACCTGACTGGGAGGCTCCATACTAGTCGTTACCATTTTTACGCTGCAAAGATAATGGTTTTTTGGCAATTACAAAAATTCGTGAAAAATGATTATCTTTGCTGTCCGAAAAATTGGACAAAGACATTAAGATACTATGAAATTCCTTACTGATGAAAAACTGTTGATTGTCGGCGCCGCCGGTATGATCGGTTCCAACATGGTCCAGACCGCAGCTATGCTCGGCCTGACTCCGAACATCTGTCTTTACGACATCTATGAGCCCGGACTGAAGGGCGTTCTGGCCGAAATGGACCACTGCGCCTTCCCGGGAGTGAATCTTACGGCTACGATCGACCCGGACGTCGCTTTCAAGGATGCCAAATATATCATTTCTTCGGGCGGAGCTCCCCGCAAGGAGGGTATGACCCGCGAGGACCTGCTGAAAGGCAACTGCCAGATCGCCGCCGAGTTCGGTGAGAACATCGAGAAATACTGCCCGGACGTGAAGTTCGTCGTCGTCATTTTCAACCCGGCCGACGTGACCGCCCTCACGGCTCTCATCCGTTCCGGCCTGAAACCCGAGAAGCTCACTTCCCTCGCAGCCCTCGATTCGACCCGCCTGCAGGAAGCCCTGGCCCAGGAATTCGGCGTTCAGCAGTGCAAGGTCACCGGTGCCCATACCTACGGCGGCCACGGCGAGGCTATGGCAGTCTTCGCCTCCAAGGTCCTGATCGACGGCAAACCCCTTTCGGAGTGCGGCCTTAGCGCCGAGCGTTTCGCTGAGATCAAGCAGCACACCATCCAGGGCGGAAGCAATATCATCAAGCTCCGCGGCCGCAGTTCCTTCCAGAGCCCTGCCTATCAGGCTGTGAAGATGATAGAGGCCGCTATGGGCGGAGAGCCTTTCACCTGGCCTGCAGGAACTTATGTCAAGGAAGGCCCCTGGAAGAACGTGATGATGGCTATGCCTACGCTCATCGACGCCACTGGCTGCCATTACAGTACTCCGGAAGGAACTCCAGAGGAGATGGCCGCTCTCGAAGCTTCCTACGAGCACCTCTGCAAGATGCGTGACGAGATCATTTCCCTCGGCATCATCCCTGCTCTCTCCGACTGGAAGAAGGAAAATCCGAATCTCTAGGGCTTACATCCCTATTTATAGTTATTGATACATTGCGGAAAAGGCAGTAACTTTGCCCCCGCAATGTATCTTTCTGATTTACAGACCGGCGAAAAGGCGTTGATTGTCCGTGTCCACGGGCACGGCAGTTTCCGTAAACGCCTGATAGAGATGGGCTTCATCCACGGGAAGGAAGTCCGTGTGGTGCTCAATGCCCCGCTTAAGGATCCCATAGAATACGAGATAATAGGCTACAAGATATCCCTCCGCAGGGAGGAGGCCGCGAGGATAGAAGTCGCGACCGAGGCTGAAGCCCGCGAGGCGCTGAAAACCGATGAACACCTGCAGGGGCTGCCCCAGGATATGGAGGAAAAGGAGCGCCTGGACAGGGCCCTGAAGCACCTTGCCGAAGAACGCAGCCACGTCATCCGCGTCGCCCTTGTGGGCAATCCCAACTGCGGCAAGACTTCCCTTTTCAACATCGCCTCCGGTGCCCACGAGCACGTTGGCAACTATTCCGGAGTGACTGTGGACGCGAAGGAGGGCCATCTTTCCCACGGCGGCTATGAGATAACTCTGGTCGACCTTCCCGGAACTTACTCGCTGTCAGCCTATTCCCCGGAGGAACTCTATGTCCGCAAGAACCTTATCGAGGCTATGCCGGACGTGGTGGTCAATGTGGTGGACGCCTCCAATATCGAGCGCAACCTTTACCTGACGAGCCAGATAATCGATATGAACCTGAGGACCGTGATCGCCCTCAATATGTACGATGAACTCCGGGCGAAGGGGGACAGACTGGACGTCCGGCAGCTTGGCTGGCTTCTCGGCACCCCCGTCTGCCCGACGGTTTCGCGGAGCGGAGAGGGTGTGCAGGAACTCCTCGATATGGTCATAAAGGTCTATGAGAACAACGACCCCCGTCTTGCAAGGCATATCCATATAAACCACGGCGCAGAACTGGAAAAGAGCATCAACCGGCTGAGGGACCTGATTGCCGCCAACCGGGAAATCCGCCACCGTTATTCCACCAGATATCTGTCCATCAAGTATTTGGAAACTGACAGGGAGATAGAAAAGCTGATTGCGGAACTTCCTAATGCCGGCGAGATTTCCACTGCGAGGGAAGAGGAAAAGCAGCGCATCAGGGAACTGCTCGGCTGCTCCCCGGAGTCGGCCATAGTGGATGCGAAATATGCTTTCATCCAGGGTGCGCTTTCCGAGACCTATGAGCAGTACCGTCAGGAGCGGCCGCGCCGCAGCATTACGGACAAGATAGACGCGATAGTGACCAACCGCTGGTTTGCCTTCCCGATATTCGTCCTGCTGTTGTGGCTGGTCTTCTGGGCGACCTTCACCCTGGGCCAGTATCCTATGGATTGGATCGACTCTCTGATGGGATGGATAGGGGAGAAAGTGGGCTCGTGGATGGGGGACGGATGGTTCCGCGACCTTCTGGTGGACGGAGTCATAGGCGGTGTCGGCAGCGTGCTGGTCTTCCTGCCTAACATATTGATACTCTATCTTTTCATCTCCCTGATGGAAGACAGCGGCTATATGGCCCGCGCGGCTTTCATAGTGGACAAGCTGATGCACCGCATCGGTCTCCATGGGAAGTCCTTCATACCTATGGTGATGGGCTTTGGCTGCAATGTTCCGGCCATAATGGCGACGCGCTCGATCGAAAGCCGCAAGAGCCGCCTTGTCACCATAGCGGTGATTCCCTTTATGTCCTGCGCGGGACGCCTTCCCATCTTCGTCCTCTTCGCGGGGGCCTTCTTCCCTGACCATCCGGCCACGGCCCTCCTTGGGATATACCTGCTCGGAATAGTGCTGGCCCTTCTCAGCGCCAAGCTCCTTTCGCGCTTTGTCAAGGACGACGACCTGCCCTTCGTAATGGAACTGCCGCCCTACCGCGTGCCTACCGGGAAGGCGATCGGCCGCCATACCTGGGAAAAGGGCCGCCAGTATCTGGAAAAGATGGCCACGACCATCCTGGCCTTTTCCATAGCGCTATGGTTCCTGAGCTATTTCCCCCGCCACGAGGGGCACGACGCGGCCTATCAGCAGGAGCATTCGTGCATAGGCTGGCTCGGCAAGGCGGTGGAACCGGCAATGGAGCCTCTCGGCTTCAACTGGAAGATGGATGTGGGACTACTCGCCGGAGTCGGCGCCAAGGAACTGGTGGTGTCAACCCTCGGCGTGATGTATGCTCCCGTCGCCTCCGAGCCTGCCGACGAGAACTCCACTCTCCTCCAGAGCGCAATTGCCTCGGACGTCCCCCGGGCCGCCGGACTTTCCTTTATGGTCTTCGTGCTGCTGTATTTCCCCTGCATAGCCACCTTCGTGGCCATCAAGAACGAGACAGGCTCCTGGCGCTGGGCCATTCTCTGTGCCGTCTATACCTTGATAGTGGCTTGGGTTTTCGCTTTTGCAGCCTACCGCATAGGCCTGCTGCTTTTCTAGTCCATCGACTGGAGGGTGCTCGCCGAGAGATAGAGCATTTTCGAATATTCTTCCGGACTCACTGAGGCGAAGAAATAATTGACCGGATCCTGGATTTCTCCTTTGTACAGCAGCTCGTAATGGAGGTGCGGCGCGAACATTCCGCTTTCCCCGACAGTGCCTATCTTCTGGGCTAGACGGACCTTCTGTCCTTTGGAAAGAACAACGTCTCCCAGCAGGGCATAGCGGGAAACATAGCCGTTGCCGTGGTCTATGTCCACTACGTGCCCGAGCCCTCTCGGGGAGCGTGAAACCGAGGCTACGACCCCGGCGGCGGAGGCAATCACCTCTTCTCCCTGCGGGATGATCAGGTCCAGGCCTTCGTGCTGAGTCTCGACTTTATAGACCGGATTGTGCCTTGTCCCGACCGAGGCTCCGGTCTGGACATAAGACATCCCCACGGCTGGAAGCGAGAGGGGAGGAATCGTATCCCGGTCCACCAGCAGGTCGAAAATCTCCCGGAAATTGTCCTCGACCTTTCCTGCCATCCGCATCAGGTTTTCGGACTTGACCGCCGAAAGTGAAAGGTAGAAACTGTCGGAAAGGGAATCGCTGTCCGCAATCAGATCCTCCGCGGTGACGGGCAGCAGGGCGGGAGAGTCGGCTTCGAAAAGCTGACGGTAGATCCCGTTGTCCTTGGCCAGCAGTCCGTCCAGGACGTCCGAAACCAGGGCTTCCCTTTCCCTGAGAGAGGCGTACATCTGCTCGTAGAGCCGGTTTTCTTCCTCCAGTTTCCTTTCCTCCCTGGTGGAAAACAGCAGGGCGAAGACTATGTACAGCAGGATGGACAGAGTAAGCGACGCTATGAAGTATCGCAGCACTGCTCCTATGATCCTGCCGGGTTTATGATTTCTCTTCTCCTGCATCTTTCTTAGGTTTATCGACAGGTTTCCGGACCATCCCGAAGTAGTCCTTTACGGGTATGGTCAGGTCCATATAGTTGGCCGGATTGACATAGTCTTTCCTGTAGTGGACTTCATAGTGCAGATGCGGTCCCGTGATACGCCCGCTGCGGCCGCTTTCGCCGATGCAGTCCCCCCGGCGCAGGGTGTCGCCTTCCTCCACCCAGATTTCCTTCATATGGGCATAGCGGGTCATATATCCGAAGCCGTGGGAGATTTCGACGTGGTTTCCGTATCCCTTGTTCTCGTGGGCGACCTTGGTCACTACGCCGTCGCCGGTCGCGTAGATCGGATTCCCCGGAGGACAGGCGAAATCCATTCCTGTATGCATCTTGGCAAAGCCGTAGATCGGGTCTGAACGGTAGCCGAATGGACTGGACATACGGTATGAGGAGGGATCGGTGGACATAGGCGGAATGGCCGGAATATGCGAGGCGCGGTCTCCGGCGATCTTTGCGAGGGCAAGCACCTCGTCGAAGGATTTGCTCTGGACATAGGCCATCCTGGAAAGCCTGTCGAGACGGAGGGTGACGCCGACAAGTTCGCTGTTCCTGTCCAGGTTTTCAAGCTCCTTGTGGCGTTCGATTCCCGCGCCGGCCCTGCGGACCGAGGAGGGAATCTCATCCAGTCCATAGACGCTGCGGTAGATCTTGTCGTCGCGTACGGCGAGTCCTTCGAGAAGGTCTTCCTCACGGTCCATCCTCGTGGACATCTGCTCTATCCTCGAAGCCAGAAGTGCGTTCCGGCGCTTCAGGATGGCCGTTTTCGGGAGGTCCAGGCCAAGCACGTACACATAGAACCAGAAGTACAGCGCGAAAAGCAGCACGCCGCCTGCTACAACGATCAGTATCTTCCTAACGCGGTGCGGAGAGCTGTCCCGAATCTCGAATAAGAGCGTATCCGGATTCAATATGAACTTTTCGAACTTGTCCATTGCTGCAAATATACGAAAAATACTTATCTTTGCATCTATGGCAAAGATCATTTACACTATGGGCGAAGTCGCCGCCTCCCTGGGCGAGAGCACGTCCGCAGTCCGCTACTGGTGCAATTATTTCGAGCGTTTCGTCCATCCTGTGCGCAACGCCAAAGGGAACCGTCTCTTCCACGAGGAGGACCTGGAGACCCTCAGACAGATCCGCTTCCTGCTGAAGGACCGCGGAATGACCCTCGACGGGGCCCTGGCCGCCCTCGGCGAGGACCGCAAGAGCATAGAGAGCCGGGTGAAGGCGCTGGAAAGCCTGAAAAGCATCAAGGCCCAGCTGCTTGAAGTACGCAAATCCCTATGACAGTCAAGGACATAGCATCGGTCATCGAGGCCTGGGCGCCGCTTGGCATCCAGGAAGAATGGGACAACAGCGGCCTTGTCATCGGCAATCCTGAAGATGAGGTCCACGGCGTTCTCGTGGCCTTCGACTGCACTGCCGCCCTGGTCCGGGAAGCAGTGAAAAAGGGCTGCGATATGATTGTTACCCATCACCCTCTGATCTTCAAGGGCGTGCGCAGGATCCGCAGCGGGGAATGCGTAGGGGACGCCATAATCGAGGCCGTCCGCAGCGGAGTTGCCATATATGCCGCCCATACCAATGCGGACAAGGTCCCGGAGGGCGTCAGCTGGGCGATGGCCCGGCGCCTTGGCCTGAAGGACGTGAACGTGCTCTGCGACGAAGGCGGGTTCGGACTCGGTGCCATAGGTACGCTTGAAAAGCCGATGAGCGGCGAGGAGGCTCTGGACTATGTGGCTTCCCGTTTCTCCCTTGAAACCATACGCTACAGCGCTCCGGTGCCTGAAATCCGGAAGGTTGCGGTCCTCGGCGGAAGCGGCGCTTCGGAGATCGAGGCCGCCCGCAGGTCAGGCGCTCAGTTGTTCATCTCCGCAGACATTTCCTACCATCATTTTTTCACTGACGGAGGGCTGATGCTGATGGACATAGGACATTTCGAAAGCGAAGTGGAAATTGTTGATATTTTATTTTCGCTGATACGGAAAAATTTTCCTACCTTTGCAGTCCTTAAAACTGAGGAACTTGACAGGAGCAACCCTGTGCATTACTACGTAAAATAAATCGATTTATCAAATATGGCTAGCAAGAAAACCACAAAGAAAGCGGAAACTCCCATTGACCAGCACGAGACCTTCGTGTCGCTGCAGAAAAGTTTTGCAGATTCCCAGCTGAGCGTCGAGGAGAAACTCCGCGTACTGTACGAACTCCAGAAGGCGGATTCCGAGATTGACAACATTATCCAGCTCCGCGGTGAACTCCCCGCCGAGGTGGAGGCCCTCGAAGAAGAGATTTCCGGAATGAAGGTGCGTTCCGCCGAGATTTCCGCCCTCATCGAGCAGCTCAACCGCAATATCGCCGATGCGAAGCTGTCCATCGCCGAGCACGATTCGACAATCGAAAAGTATCAGCGCCAGCTCGAGACGATCGCCAATTCCCGCGAATACGATTCTCTTAACAAAGAGATTGAGAATCAGGAACTTCTCCGTCAGATCGACGAGAAAAACATTACCGACACCCGTGCCGAGATCGGTGCCCTCAAGGCAGACCTCGACGATTTGAAGGACCGTCTTTCCATCCGTACCGACGACCTGAAAATCAAGAAGGCCGAGCTCGAGACCATCGTGGAATCGACCGCAAAGGAGGAGGCCGTCCTGCGTGAGCGCCGCGAAAAGTACGCCGCCCAGATCGACGAGCGTACCATCAGCGCCTACGAGCGTATCCGCGCCAGCGTCCGCAATCACCTCGCGGTGGTCTCCATCTACAACGGAGACGCCTGCGGAGGCTGTTTCAACAAGATTACCCCTCAGCGCCTGGTGGAGATTTCTTCGAACAAGAAGCTTATCATCTGCGAGCACTGCGGCCGCATTATCATCAACGCTGACTTCAGCGAATAGACCGAACTTATGCCGGAGCCAAGGAAAAAGACCGGCAATAGAGGAGAGGCGCCCGTAAACCTTGAAACCCTGATGGGGAACAAACCCCCGCAGGCACTGGATGTAGAGGAAGCCGTCCTCGGAGCTATGCTGGTGGAGCCGTCGACTATAGATGAGTCGATGGAAGAACTGTCGCCGTCCTGTTTCTACGACCCGAAACACAGGATGATTTTTGAGGCTATGTCAGCCCTCGTAAATGAACACGTGTCAATCGATCTGGTCACGGTGAGCGAAAAGCTGCGTCAGCAGGGAAATCTCGAACTTGTCGGCGGACCTGTCGCCCTTGCGGACCTCAGCCGCCAGATCGGTGCCGCCGCCCATATCGAGTACTACATCAAGATACTGAAGCAGAAGACGATACAGCGCGACCTGATCACGGCCTCCTACGAGATCCTGAAGCAGTCCTATGACGAGGGGACGAACGTGGACGATTTGATAGACAGCGCCCAGACCAAGGTCTTCGCGGCTATCCAGAACAATGTCAAGCGCGATGTCCAGGACATAGGCTCCATCATCAATTCCGTCCTCGACAACCTTCAGGAGATGCAGGACCAGACCGGTCCTTCCGGCGTGCCGAGCGGTTTCCAGTCCATCGACAAGATAACCCAGGGATGGCAGAAATCCGACCTGATCATCCTGGCTGCACGTCCTTCCGTGGGTAAGACCGCCTTCTCCCTGAACATAGCCCGCAACGCCGCCGTGGAGTCGAATATCCCGGTTGCGGTATTTTCCCTTGAAATGTCCGCCGAGCAGCTCGGAAAGCGTCTGATCACGACCGAGTCCGGCCTTTCCGGCGAGAAGATAAAGGGCGGGGTCAAACTGCTTCCCTATGAGTGGGTGCAGCTTGAGGACACCCTGAAAAGGCTGGCCAAGGCTCCGCTTTATATCGACGATACTCCGGGCATCCCTATTATGGAGTTCCGCACCAAGGCCAAGAGGCTGGTGAAGCAGAAGGGAGTGAGGCTCATCGTGGTCGACTATCTGCAGCTTATGCAGGGTCCGGCGGAACTGCGGGGACTTCGTGAGCAGGAGGTCGCAGCGATTTCACGTACCTTAAAAGCGACCGCCAAGGAGCTGAACATCCCTATCATCGCCCTTTCCCAGCTGAGCCGCAATGCGGTCCAGCGCTCCACCGGAATGGGCAAGCCGCAGCTGAGCGACCTGCGTGAATCCGGCAGTATCGAGCAGGATGCCGATATGGTCATTTTCATCCATCGCCCGGATTTTGTAGGATTGAGCGGAGACCCTGCGGAAAAGGACAAGGCCTACATCTGCATCGCGAAGCACCGTAACGGCGAGGTTTGTGACATAGAAATGCGCTACAAACCCTCTCAGGTCAAGTTTGTGGAGCCGGAACAGAGCTTGATGCAGAGCACGGCTTCTGCTGTGGACAGCGCGATGAACAGCGAAGTCCCGCCTTCTCCCGAGGAGTCCGGAACTTATGATTTTGACAAAGAAAACGGTAATTTCTGATGAAGCGCCTGCTGACACTCGCATTCCTCGTACTGCCGCTCCTTCTGGGCGCACAGACGAAGAACCCTATCCCCGTGCGCGGTGAGGACAGTCTCCCTTACGGTCCCGGGGAGAAGTTGAATTATGTCCTTTCCTATAACTGGCACGCCGTGGTTACCGATGTCGCATCGGCTTCGGTGCGTATTGATACCGTCCGTTTCGAAGGAAAGGAAGCCTGGCACTCCGTGCTCAGTGCGCGTACAGCCTCCTTCTTCGACCTCTTTTTCAAGGTGAGGGAGCGTTTCGATTCGTGGTTCCTTCCCGGAGTGAAGCCTCTCAAGTTCATACGTGACACTCACGAGGGAAGTTACTTCGCCTACAATCTCTATCATTACGACAAGGAGCTGATCCACGCTACGCTGGACAGCCAGACTATGGGAAAGCGCAGCGCCGAACTTCCATACGACGGCGCGACCTTCGATCTCCCGGCCCTGCTCTACTACACCCGCAATATGGACATCTCCAGCCTGAAAGAGGGCCAGACCTACCATATCAAATTCGCCATAGACGAGGATATGAGCGTGCTCACGCTGACTTTCAAAGGACGCGAGAAAAAATACTCCAAGGGCATCGGCACGGTCTCCTGTATGAAGTTCGGCTGCTCCGTGATGGCCGGCGAGATGTTCGACGGAAACGAGGATGCAATCCTCTGGATATCGGATGACGAGAACCGTATCCCGGTTTACTTCTATGCCCCCCTGAAGGTAGGCGGCGTGGCCGGCAGGCTCAGCTCCTACAGTTCTCTCGCCCACGATTTCACTTCCCTGATATCACGAAAGAAAGTCAAGTGAAAGGGCAGATAGACCATATCGGGAAGGTAGTATCCATTACTCCGCAGACGACCACGGTCGCCTTTGTCTCGCACGCGGCCTGCTCTTCCTGCAAGGCCGCCGCGCTCTGCGGTATGTCCGAAGCGGAGGAAAAGGCCCTTCAGCTCCCGACCGATCCTTACGCGACTTACTCCGTCGGAGACGAGGTTAAGATTGTCCTTAAGGCCACTATGGGCTTCAAGGCCGTCTGGCTGGCCTATTTCCTGCCGCTGCTGCTTTTGCTGGCGCTTTGTCTCGGCCTTATCCTGGGCGGGGTGGGGGAACTTGCCGCCGGCCTTTCCGGGATAGGGGCGGTCGCACTCTATTATCTGGCTCTGTACTTTTTTCGCGAAAAGTTGCAGAATGAATATGTATTTACGATCCAATCACTATAATTATGACCAATATTGTTATCTGGACCATTGCCATCATCACCGTTCTCGGTGTCTTGCTTGCGCTCGTCCTCTTCCTTGTGGCCAAAAAGTTCAAGGTTGAGGAAGACCCGCGCATCGATGAGGTCGAGAAGGCTATGCCCGGCGCGAACTGCGGCGGCTGCGGATTCGCCGGCTGCCGTGCCTTCGCCGAATCGGCCGTCAAGGCAAGCGACCTTGAAAAGCATTTCTGCCCGGTGGGCGGCAACGACACGATGGCCAAAGTGGCCGCAATCCTTGGCTTCGAGGTCAAGGCCAAGGCACCTCAGGTGGCGGTAATCCGCTGCAACGGGACTTGCAGTGCCCGTCCGAAGACCAACGAGTATGACGGCTTCCCTTCCTGCAAGGTCAAAGCCGCGCTGTACAGCGGCGACACCGGCTGTTCCTTCGGCTGCCTCGGCTGCGGGGACTGTGTCGAAGCCTGCCAGTTCGGCGCCCTCTCGATGGACCCGGAGACCGGACTCCCCGTCGTGGACGAGGAAAAATGTACGGCTTGCGGTGCCTGCGTCAAGGCCTGCCCGAAGCTCATAATCGAACTTCGCCCGAAAGGCCCGCGTGGAATGCGTGAGGCGGTCGTCTGCGTCAACAAGGACAAGGGTCCCGTGGCCAAAAAGGCCTGTGCGAATGCCTGCATCGGTTGCGGAATCTGCGTCAAGACCTGCACCCACGACGCAATCGTGATGGAGAACAACATCGCCTACATCGACCCTGCGAAGTGCAAGCTCTGCCGTGAATGCGAGGCTATGTGTCCGACCGGCGCCATCCACGGAGTGAACTTCCCGAAGGCTCTCGACAAGGAGGCCGTCAAGGCCCGCATCGCCGAGCGCAAGAAGAAGGCCGCCGAAGCCGAAGCCGCTGCCAAGGCCGCCGAGGCTGAACAATCAAAGAAGGAGGAACAGTAGTATGGGCAAAAGAACATTCTCAATAGGCGGTGTCCATCCGCACGACAACAAGATATCCCGCGACTGCCGGATCAAGCCTCTGGCCATACCTCCGACCGTCTATATTTCTATGTCCCAGCACATCGGGGCGCCCGCCAAGCCGGTGGTCGCCGTCGGGGACAAGGTCAAGGTCGGTCAGGTCGTAGCAGAGCCCGGCGGCTTCGTTTCAGCCTTCATCCACTCATCTGTCTCCGGAACGGTCAAGTCCATCGCCCCTCGCGCGGACCTTGCCGGGAATCCTGTGATGACCATAGAAATCGCGGTTGAAGGTGACGAGTGGGCCGAGGGCATCGACAGGAGCGAGACTCTCGTGACTGCCATCCCTTCCGACAACAAGGCCATAATCGAGAAGATCCGTCTCGGCGGAGTCGTCGGTCTCGGCGGCGCCACCTTCCCGACCCACGTCAAGCTTATGCCGCCTCCCGGCTCCAAGTGCGAGAGGGTAATCATAAACGGCTGTGAATGTGAGCCTTACCTTACCTCTGACTTCCGTACCCTCCTTGAAAAAGGCGAGCAGGTCGTCATCGGTGCGGCCATCCTCCGCCAGGTAATGGGCAATGTCCCCTGCACCATCGCGATAGAGGAGAACAAGCCGGAAGCAATTGTCCATATCCGCGAGGTCATCGCCAAACTTGGCTATGAGGGCATCGAGGTAATGACTATGAAGATGCGTTACCCTCAGGGCGGTGAGAAGCAGCTTATCGACGCCGTGATGGGCCGTCAGGTCGGCTCGGGCGCCCTTCCGATTTCGGTCGGCGCCGTTGTCCAGAATGTCGCGACCGCCCTCGCGGTGTACGACGCCGTCCAGAAGAATAAACCTATCATCGACAATTCAGTGACCGTCACCGGAGCCTGCGCAGCGCAGCAGGCGAACCTGCTGGTCCGCGTCGGAACGCCCCTGCGCTTTATCCTGGACGCGGTCGGAGGTGTTCCCGAGAGTGCCGCGAAGATTATCAGCGGCGGTCCTATGATGGGAAGGGCCGTGGCCAACCTGGACGCTGCCACTGTAAAGGGAACCGGCGCGCTCCTGCTTCTTACCGAGGCTGAAACCCGTCGCAAGCCTGCCTCCGCCTGTATCCGCTGCGGCAAATGCGCGAATGCCTGTCCTATGGGTCTGGAACCCTTCCTGCTGAACCGTCTGGTGAAAGCCGGAGATATGGAGGCCCTGGAGGAAAATGCCATCCAGGACTGCATAGAATGCGGCTGCTGCCTCTATTCCTGCCCTGCAAACATTCCTCTTCTCGACAATATCCGTATGGGCAAAGGAGCCGTCCTCGGCGCAATCCGGGCCCGTGCCGCAGCTGCGAAAGCCGCTGCCGAAGCCGCTAAAAAGTAATGATTATGGGAAAAATGATAATATCTCCTTCACCTCACATCCACAGCAAGGACTCCACCAGAAGCCTGATGCTGGATGTCGTGATAGCCCTGCTCCCCGCAGTTATCGTCTCCTTCGTCTTCTATGGATGGAGAGAGATTCTCGTGATGGGAGTGAGCGTGGGCTCCTGCGTAATCCTGGAATACGCAATCACTCGTTATCTTCTTCATAAGAACTCGACGATTGGCGACCTTTCAGCCGTCGTTACCGGTATCCTGCTCGCCCTGAACCTGCCGTACACCACTCCCTGGTGGGTGGTCTTCATCGGCGCGGTGGTGGCTATGGGCATTGCCAAAATGACCTTTGGCGGCCTCGGGCAGAACATCTGGAACCCTGCACTCGTCGGCCGTGTCTTCCTGCTGGTTTCCTTCCCTACCTATATGACTACCTGGGGAGCGCCTCAGGGAGTGGTCGATGCGGTTTCGGGACCTACGCCTCTCGGCGCCGTCCAGGAAGGCCTGATGCAGGGAAGCAGCGTGCAGGAAATAATGGCCGCGAACGGCTATGACTACGCGACTATGCTTTACGCCAACCTCGGCGGCTCGGCCGGCGAGGCCTGCGCCCTGGCCCTTCTTGCCGGTTTCATCTATCTCTGCGTCCGCAAGGTCATCAAGCCCTGGATCACCCTGAGCATCTTCGGCACCGTCGCCCTGACGGCTCTCATCTTCTGGGGCGTGGATCCGTCCCGCTTCACCGGCCCTGTCTTCAACCTTCTCACCGGCGGTCTCGTGCTGGGTGCCTGTTTTATGGCAACTGACTACGTGACCAGTCCTATGAGCGTCTGGGGAGGCGTCATCTTCGGCGTCGGCATAGGACTGCTGACAATGATGATCCGTTACTTCGGTTCTTATCCCGAAGGCGTCAGCTTCGCCATACTGATAATGAACTCCTTCGTTCCGCTTATCAATATGGCTTTCAAACAGAAAAAATTCGGGAGGTAAACTATGGCAGCAAAATCCAATCTTGTCAATATGGTGCTGGTCCTCGGCACGACCTGCCTTCTGTGCTCCGGCATACTGGCGGGTGCTTACGCCCTGACCAAGGAACCCATAGATGCCGCCGCGGCCGAGAAGACCGCGCGGAGCATAGGCGAAGTACTGCCTCACTTCACTGAGACTTCCTACGAGAGCGTCGAAGTGGACGGGAAGACTTACAACTACTACAAGGCCGTCGACGGCGACAGGCTGGTTGGCTATGCCGTGGAATCGACTGTGGTCGGTTTCGGCGGTCCCCTCAGCCTGATAGTCGGCATCACTCCCGACGGCGTGGTTTACAACACCTCCGTCCTGTCCCACAGCGAGACTCCCGGCCTAGGCGCCAAGTGCTCCACGGATGAAAAATTCATCGGCCAGTGGAAGGGCTTCAATCCTGCCGAGAAGAAGCTCAGCGTCAGGAAAGACGGTGGTGACGTAGATGCAATTACCGCATCTACAATTACTTCCAGGGCTTATACCCTGGCCGTGGAAAACGCCGTGGCAGCAGTCAAGGCCATAGGCGGAGATGTCAATGCCCATACGGGCGCGTCTGTAAAACCAATGGAGGAAGCGAGCAATGAGTAAGTTCAAACTTATTACCGACGGTCTTGTCAAGAACAATCCGACCTTCGTACTTCTGCTGGGTATGTGTCCTACCCTGGCGACGACCACTTCGGCCATAAACGGCCTCTCGATGGGCCTTGCGACGCTTTTCGTCCTCGTCCTTTCGAATATGGCCATATCCCTGATTGCCCCCGTCGTCCCGGACAAGGTCCATATCCCTGTCTATATCGTGGTCATCGCGACCTTCGTCACCCTGCTTCAGTTCCTGATGCAGGCCTACACTCCTTCGATGTATGAGACTCTCGGCCTCTTCATCCCGCTTATCGTGGTGAACTGCATAGTCCTCGGCCGCGCCGAGGCCTTCGCCAACAAGCACGGAGTCCTCGAATCGGCCTTTGACGGCATCGGGGTGGGCCTCGGCTTCACCCTGGCCCTGACGGTTCTCGGCCTTGTGCGTGAGATTCTCGGCAGCGGCAGCGTATTCGGCTGGAGCTTCATCGGCGGAAGGGACGGTATGCTGGCCTTCGTTATGGCCCCCGGCGCCTTCCTCTGCCTGGGCTACCTGATGGTCCTTTTCAACAAATTCCTTAAAAAAGACTAGCTATGGAATACTTCCTGATTATAATCTCGGCGATATTCGTCAATAACATCGTCCTTGCGCAGTTCCTCGGAATCTGCCCCTTCATCGGAGTTTCCAACAAGCTGTCCACCGCCAGCGGAATGTCTATGGCAGTCTGCTTCGTGATAACTCTCGCGACGCTTGTCACCTGGCTGATCAACCATTATCTGCTGGTGCCTTTCCAACTGGAATTCCTGCAGACCATAGCCTTCATCCTTGTGATCGCGGCTCTGGTTCAGATGGTTGAAATCGTGCTCAAGAAGGTCTCTCCGGCGCTTTATCAGGCTCTGGGAATCTTCCTTCCGCTGATCACCACCAACTGCGCCGTGCTCGGTGTTGCGATCACTGTTGTGACCAAAGAATTCACCTTCGGCGGGGAGGCTCACCTGCTGAATCTCGGCGAGTCCCTGGTCTATGCCTTCGCCACATCGCTCGGCTATGGCCTCGCGATGGTGATTTTCGCCGGTATCCGCGAGCATCTCGCCCTCAGCGATGTCCCCAAGGCATTCAAAGGCGTTCCGATTGCTTTGGTGAGCGTCGGTATTCTCGCCCTCGCCTTTATGGGCTTCAGCGGAATGGTGAAATAGTTTGGGCGTGCCGGAGGGCAGTTGACGGCACCGATGGTCTCAAAACAGTGATCCGTGCCGGGAAACAGGCATTTGCGGGCACCGACGCTCCAAAACCGCGGGTCCGTACCGGGAAACGGGCATTCGCCGGCACCGAGGTGGGCAAAGTAGCAATCCGTGCCGGGAAACAGGCATTCGGCGGCACGGAGGACGCCCAAACAGTAGGCGGTGCCGTGGATCAGTGAGCCGCGGGCAGGTTTTCGCCTCCAGGCAGGGGGCTTCGTCCCGGTACGCCCCTTCGGGGCTATCCCTCCCAACCCGACGGTTGGGCCCCTCCCTCTAACGCGGCCGAGGGTGGCCACGCCGTTTCGAAGCCCCTGCCCATCCGGCTTCACCCGGCGGCGGGCAAAAATAAAAGCCGCCAGGTAGCGACTTTTTGATGTGGGGCTCGGATCAAGTTTTCTTGAGAGGGTTGTCGTCCCTTCAAACGAAGTTCCCCTTCGACGAATCCTGGTGCAAATATACAACATTTTTTATAATCTGCAAACTGTGTGCTGTTTTATTGCCCCATCGGACCTGCTTAGCTGTAGAGGCCGCCGTTGACGGAGATGACTTCTCCGGTGATGTAGGAGGCTTCCTCGGAAGCAAGGAAGCCGACAATTGAAGCGACCTCTTCCGGCTCCCCGAATCGGGCGGCCGGAATGTCTTTTTTAAGGGCTGCTTCGTCCAGACCTTCCACCATATCGGTGCGGATGAAACCGGGCGCTACGGCGTTGACTGTCACTTTCTTGCGGGCGACTTCCTGGGCAAGCGCCTTGGTGGCTGCGATGAGTCCGCCCTTGGCCGCAGAGTAGTTGGTTTGGCCGGGGAGTCCCTTCAGGCCGCTGAGGGAAGAAACATTGATTATCCGTCCGTATTTATGCAGCAGCATTGGCTGGAGGACTGCCTTTGTGACATTGTAGAACCCGCCGAGAGTGGTGTCCAGTACCTTTCTCCAGTCCTCCGGCTCCATCCAGATCAGCAAGTTGTCACGCCTGATGCCGGCATTGTTCACCAGCACCTCGATATACTCCTCCGGATGGGCCTGCTGCCAGGCGGAAACGGCCACCGCCACAGCCTCGGGGTCGGCCACGTCGAAGCGTATCAGTTCTCCCTGCCCGCCAATCAGTTCCAGAGTCTGAAGCGCGGCGTCTTCGCGGGAGACATAGTTGATCAGGACGTGGTAGCCCATAGAGGCAAGCTTGCGGCAGATCGCGCGTCCGATTCCACGGCTTCCGCCGGTGACAAGAGCATATTTTTTCATAGTCCGAACATTTTTTCAATTGCTTCGTTTCCAAGTATTTCCCGGCAGGTCGCAAGGGCGCTCATACTTACTCCCAGCACCCCGTGAAGACCGATATTCTGGCCGCTAAGGTAAAGGCCAGCAACCGGCGTGCGAGGGGAGATGAATCCGGCCGCCCCGTATGCGCTGCCGCAGGGCGTTCCGGTATAGCGCTCCCAGGTCGAGGGAGAACTTGTCCAATACTTTTCAACCGCTCCCTCAAGACTGGAGAAACGCTTATAGGCCAGCCTGATGCACTCCTCGCCGTCGCGAATCTCCGAGGAGAGCAGACTCATCGAAATGGCCCTTCCCTCGGAATCGGGATCTCCGAAATGGATCATCAGCCTGCCGTCCAGGAAAATGCTGCCGGAGTGCCATTCGACAGCGCCCGGCTTGAGTTTTATATAGACGCTGAATATCCCCGGGCTGTCCGCCCTGGAGCGCAGCATCCTGAGGTAGGACGGCCTGACGTGGTCACGGCAGAGCCCAAAGGTCGTGAGGGGATGGATATCCGAAACTATGGTTCCGGAGAAACTGCTCCCGTCCTGACAGCTTACGACGCCTCTCTCTATGGATGTAACTTTCTTTCGCAGAAGCACTTCTCCTCCGCGAGCGCGGATGTCGGAGACAAGGGCGTCGACCAGTGTCTGCCCTCCGCCGCGAAGCCTCCAGATCCCCTTGAGATATGGCTCCAGGATATGCTCCCGTTCCAGTTCAGACACTTCACGGGAAAAGCTTGAAAGCCTCAGAAAAGGAAAGCCTTCATCCGCTTCCGCCCTTTCCCAGGGCAGTTCCATAAGCCCCAGAGGCCGGAAAATCTTTTCCAGAGCCCCTCCGCTTTCAAGTCCTCCTACACTGTGGAAACCGGTGTCGAAACGAATGCCGTCGCGTACGAAACACTGCAGCGCCCCTCCGCTCTGAATGCCTTGTTCCAGGACGATGACCTTCCGGCCCGAGCGCGCAAGTATGCTCCCGCACAGCAGCCCGCCAAGTCCGGCGCCTATGACCACGATATCAGACATTCCGTATGACAAGGGTGGAATTCGTGCCGCCGAAACCAAAGGAATTGGAAAGGAAGGTGTCGAAGTGCTTGGAGACCCTTTCGGCAGGAATCAGGAGCTTCTCTGATGCCTCGTCAGGATGGTTGAAGTTGAGGTTGCCTGCGATGAAATCGTTTTTCATCATCAGTATGGAATAGATGACCTCCGAGGCTCCCGCCATCCACATCTCGTGGCCGGTCTGGGATTTGGTGGAGGTCACTTCCGTCCTCTGGTCGCCGAATACGCGGTAAAGCGCGCGGGCTTCGTTGGCGTCTCCGACAAGGGTGGAGGTCGCGTGGGCATTGATATAGCCTATCTCGCGGATGTCGATTCCGCTGCGGCGTATGGCCATTTCCAGGGAACGCGACGGGCCGTCCACATTGGGAGAGGAAATATGGTCCCCATTGGAGGAGAAGCCATAGCCGAGGACCTCGGCGATAATCGGCGCACCCCGGCGGACGGCCGATTCATAACTTTCCAGGATTACGGTCGCGGCGCCTCCTCCCGGCACCAGGCCGTCCCTGTCGCGGTCGAAGGGGCGGGAGGCTGCGCTAGGATTGTCCTCGCGTACCGAGAAGGCGGAAATGCCGTCGAATGAGCCGGTTGCGGCCGGGTTGACTTCCTGAGCCCCTCCGCAGACGACTATGTCCTGGAGACCGTTCTGGATGAGCAGGGCGCCGAGGCCGATGGCGTGGGAGCCGCTGGCGCAGGCTCCGGAAACCGTCAGATTGATGCCTTTGAGATGGAAAATGACGCCGAGGTTCATCGTCACGGTCGAATTCATCGACTGGAAGATGGCTCCGGAACCGCAGAGCATAGTGTCCTTTTTCTCGACTATCTTTGAAATGGACTTGTAGACGGCGTCGGCTGTGGAGTCATTGCCATAGAGAAGGCCGACTTCGTGGGAGTCCAGCCAGTCCTGGTCTATCCCGGCCGCCTTCAGGGCATCCCTAGTCGCGCAGTAGGCATACTGGGCCGGCTGCGGCATATAAACTCTCTGGGAACGAGGCAGTTCGCCCTTCAGCTCAGGAAGGGGCAAGGCCGCCGTCAGGCCGGAACGGAAGCCCATTTCCTTGCGGACGGGATCAAGAATGATTCCGCTGCGGCCGAGAAAGAGTGAATCCCGGACCTCATCCAAACTCCGGCCAAGGCAGGAATAGATGCCCATACCGGTAATTACAACTCTCTGCATACGTGCGTGTCTTTGCCTGCAAAGATAGTGAAACAAGCCTTTTTTTGCAAAAATCTTCAATAATGATTACCTTCGTAAGTTAAACTGTAATTGACAGAATGGTATGAATTTGTTTCCGGCAATCAAGGAAGCCTATACGAAGGAGCATCTGAGTGCGCGTGAAGCGCAGCGTCTTGCGGAATTCATCGCTTTCGGTCCCGTCGTGTATCAGGTCTCCCGGCTGATGATAAAGTTCGGCATATTTGAACTGCTCCGCGAAAAGGAAAGGACTCTCCCTGAGATAGTTGAGGCTACTTCCCTCAGCGAGTACGCCGTAAAAGTCCTCCTGGAGGCATCCCTGTCCATTGGCTCTGTGCTCATAAACGCCGAAACCGACAAGTATTCCCTGTCCAAGACTGGCTGGTTCCTGCTTAACGATATGGCTACCAGGGTGAACATAGACTTCACTAACGACATCAATTACGAGGGTTTTTTCCATCTCGAGGAATCCCTGAAGGAAGGCCGTCCCGCCGGTCTGAAGCATTTCGGCCCCTGGCCGACCATCTATGAGGGACTGTCCAGCCTGCCGCCCAGGGCCAGGGAGAGCTGGTTCGCCTTCGACCATTTCTACTCGGACAATTCCTTCGATCCGGCCCTCGAGATCCTCTTCGGCCTCCATCCTTCGCGGATTATGGACGTAGGAGGCAATACCGGCCGCTTCGCGATGCGCTGCGTCGGCTATGACAAGGATGTGAAGGTGACCATAGTGGACCTGCCCCAGCAGATAGAGATGATGCGCTCGGAAACCGCCGGCAAGGAGGGCGCAGACAGGATCGACGCCTGTCCTATGAACCTTCTGGACCGCGACGCCGCCTTCCCTGAGGATGTCCATCCGGACATAATCTGGATGAGCCAGTTCCTGGACTGCTTCTCCGAGGACGAGATACTTTCCATCCTCCAGCGTGCCGCTAAGATTCTCTCCCCGGAGGCGCGGCTCTGCATTATGGAGACATTCTGGGACCGCCAGAGATTCGAAGCGGCTGCCTTCTGCCTGACGATGACAAGCCTGTATTTCACCGTGATGGCAAACGGAAATTCGAAAATGTACCATTCCGACGATATGGCCCGCCTCGTAAGGGAGGCAGGTATGGAGGTCGAGTCCGTTTCCGACGGTCTCGGTCAGGGACACAGTATTATGATTTGTAAACTTAAAAACGCTTAACAAAGTGAGTATCAATGAAATTGAAGAGAAGGTCAACGCCTTCCTCATAGATGAACTGGAAATAGACGAAGACAAGATCAGCCCTGAGGCACGTCTGAAAGAGGATCTCGGGATCGACTCCCTGGAGGTCGTGGACGTCGTCGTGCTGGTAGAGCAGGAGTTCGGCTTCAAGATGAAACCGGAGGATTTCAAGGCTCTTCCCACTTATGGGGAGTTCTGTAACTTCATCGCGGAGAAACTTGGCTGAGTTCGAACACAGTGAATGGCAGGGCCGTACTGACGGCACTCCCTGGATGCAGCGGATGCTGATCGCGCTTATCCGCGTGCTGCCGCTTTGGCTTATGTACGGCGTGATGGGCCTGGTGATTCCGTTCTATATGCTCTTCGGAGGCGGATTCCGTCCTTCCTACGCTTTTTTCCGCAAGAGGATAGGCTATGGACCTCTAAAGAGTTTCCTTCACGTCTATTCCAATGAGTTCGGTTTCGGGATGGTGGTTCTCGACCGTTTCGCCGTCTATGCCGGCAAGAAATTCAAGGTGGACGAGTACCGCAAGGATATTTTCGACCGTCTGGAAAAGGAAGACGGCGGCTTTATGATGCTCTCGTCGCATACCGGATGCTTCGAAATGGCCGGCTATATGTTCACTTCCAAACTGAAGAAAGTCCACGCCCTGGTCTATCCCGGGGAAAGCGGGACCATCGCCGCAAACCGCGGAAGGGTCTTTTCTTCCACGAATGTCGAGATGGTGCCAGTCCAGCCGGACCTGTCCCACGTGTTCACGCTGAACAATGCCCTTGCCGACGGCCAGATAGTGACTATGCCGGGAGACCGTGTGTACGGATCCGGAAAGACTGTCAGGGCGGAATTCTTCGGTGCTCCCGCAAGTTTTCCGGCAGGACCTTTCACCCTTGCTGCCCAGAGGAACGTCCCAGTGATCTCAGTCTTCGTGATGAAGGACGGGTATCGCCGCTACCGCGTTTATATTGAGGAACTTGCGATAGACCGGGAAGCTTCCCGCGCCGAGCAGGTCTCCGCGATGGCCCAGGCTTACGCCTCCCGTATGGAGAGCATAGTCAGGGAGTATCCAGACCAGTGGTATAACTTTTTCGACTTCTGGAAATGAGCGCTTTCGCCCCCATACCGGCGAGTGAAATCCTGCCCCAGCGGCCGCCTTTCCTCTTCGTGGACAGCATTGTCCATTATGACGAGGCAGCCGTCAGGACACGTTTTCTGGTGAAGGAGGGCGGGATGCTGCTCGAAGATTCCCGTCTTGGAGCGGCCGGGCTTCTGGAAAATATGGCCCAGAGCAGTGCCGCCAGGACAGGCTATATTTCGAGATTCATCCTGAATATTCCGATACGGATCGGCTATATCGGAGCCATACGCGGGGGAAAGATATTCCGCCTGCCGCAGGTCGGAGAGACGATAGAGACCACCGTCAGTCTTGTCCAGGAAATAGAGAACGTGACTATGGTCGACGTGGTGGTCCGCTCCGGCGATGAAGTACTGGCCAAGGCCAATCTCAAGACCGCCCTCGGGCAGGAGGCCGCCCTATGAGGAAAGTCATCTGCATAGGAAGCCATATCCTGTCGCCTCTCGGGGACGGGGTTTCGGAGAATTTCTCGGCCGTGCTGGAGGGGGAAAGCGCCCTGAAGCTGCACGAAGGCACTTTCGGGGTTCCGGAGCCTTTCGTGGCTTCGCTGCTGGATCGCCCTCGGACGGACGGGCCGCTTTTCAATGCTCTGATTGTCGATTCCGCCCGCAAGGCCGCCGAGGAGGCAGGGATAGACCCCTCCGACAGGCGCTGCGGAATTGTGCTGTCATCGATCAAAGGGGATGTCGAGGCTCTCGGCCTGAGGGATGTTTCCCTAGCCGCTTCCGCCCGTGTCCTGGCCGACGCCCTGGGTAATCCCAACCCTCCGCTGGTGGTTTCAAATGCCTGTATTTCAGGCCTTGCCGCACTTGTCCAGGGCCGCAGGATGATTCTTTCCGGCGCCTTTGACAAGGTGATAGTGACGGGTGCGGAACTTCAGTCCCGCTTCATAGTCTGCGGCTTCCAGTCGCTCAAAGCTCTTTCTTCCAAACCCTGCCGTCCGTTTGACGCCGAAAGGGACGGACTCAATCTCGGGGAGGCGGTCGCGACGATGGTCCTTTCCGCCGGAGAGGACGGATGGGAACTTGCCGAGGGGGCCATACGGAATGACGCAAACCATATCTCCGGGCCTTCCAGGACCGGGGAGGGCAGCTACCAGGCGCTTCGCTATGTCCTCGAAGGGGTGGATCCGGAAAGCTTGGCCTTTGTCAATGTCCACGGGACCTCGACGCTCTACAATGACGAGATGGAGGCCATAGCCATAGACCGCGCCGGTCTGACCGCTCTGCCGCTCAATGCCCTGAAGGGCTGTTTCGGCCACACTATGGGCGCTGCCGGGATACTCGAATCCATACTCTCAATGAAGGCTGTGGATGAGGGTATAGTGCTGCCTACCAAGGGTTTCCATACTCTGCGCCGTACGGATAAGAAGAGTTTCGTGAAACTGCTTTCCGGCTTCGGGGGAGTGAACGGAGCCCTGCTTTTCAGAAAAGGAGGTGAGCTATGCTGAGCATCATTTCCCGGGTCAGTATCCCTTGCGGGACGTCTCTCGAGGCTCTTTACCGCAAAGTGGCCGGCGACTATCCGAAGTTCTTCAAGATGGACGTCCTCTGCAGGCTGGGCTTCCTGCTCACGGAAATGCTCGTAAAGGATGAGCCGGACCGCTTTGTGCTTCGCCACGACCGCGCAGTACTTATGTTCAGCCGGAACGGCTCTTACTGCAATGACCGCAATTACGGCGACTCCCTGATGGATTTTCCTTCCCCGGCGCTCTTTGTATATACCCTTCCCAATATAGTTGGAACAAATATGCGGGGGAGACTTCGGCCTTCGTGATGGAGAAGTTCGATCCGGAACTTTTCGTCAGGACGGTCGAGGAGGCTTTCCAGGACAGGGAAACGCGGGAGGCGGTTGTCGGATGGATAGACTGCCGCTCGGAGGAGGATTTCGAGGCCTTCGCCTTCCTCGTCGGCCGCGAAAATGGACAATATGAATTCAATAAAGACAATGTAATATGGAAGATTTGATCAAAGAACTGAAAACCAAGATCATAGATTCGCTGAATCTGGACGGGGTCACTCCCGGGGACATCGACGAGAACGCCCCTTTGTTCGGCGACGAAGGTCTCGGTCTGGACTCCATCGACGTGCTGGAACTGATTGTCCTTCTGGAGCGTGACTATGGCATCCGCCTGTCCAATCCGGCTGAAGGCAAGCCCGTTCTGAAGAGCATCGCCGTGATGGCAGAATATATCAACGCCCACAGGACCAAGTGATTCCACCTATTTTCATAAGCGGCGCCGGGGTAGTGAGCGCAATCGGGTTCGGCAAGGCTGAAACCCTCGCTTCGCTGCGCTCCGGCCGTTCGGGCATTGCTCCGCGGAAGTACCTTGAAACTCAGCTTGAGGAGGTGCTTCTCGGAGAAGTGAAGGCTTCTTCCGAAGAGCTGGCGGCGCTTTGCGGGGCTCCCGCAGGGCTTCCGAGGACTTCTTTGCTTGGCATCCTGGCCTTGAAAGAGGCTTTGGAGGAGGCCGGGATCGGGGATTTGTCCGCAATCCCGCTCATTGGAGGGACGACGGTCGGCGGTATGGACCTGACGGAGAAGAGTTTTCCCGTCTACAACGCTCTGCACGACTGCGGAGCGAGCACCGAAGCGATTGCGGCCCATTTCGGCGGGGCTTTGTGGTCGACTACGCTCTCTACGGCCTGCTCGTCGGCGGCAAATGCCATCCTGTGCGGCGCGAACCTTATCCGCAGCGGTCTGGCTTCGAGGGTTGCCGTAGGAGGTTCGGAGGCGCTTTCTTCCTTCCATCTGAACGGCTTCAATTCGCTTATGATTGTGGACAGGGAGCCTTGCAGGCCCTTTGACAAGAGCCGCGCCGGACTGAATCTCGGCGAGGGTGCGGCTTTCCTTATCCTTGAATCGGAGGAGTCTCTGCGCGGGCGGGGAGGAAAGGCTCTTGCCCGGCTCTCCGGCTTCGGAAATGCCTGCGACGCCTATCACCAGACGGCCTCTTCACCTACCGGCGAGGGCGCGTTCCTGGCAATGCAGAAGGCTCTTTCGAGTGCCGGCTTGCGTCCGGAGGACATCGATTATGTCAATGCCCACGGCACCGGGACTCCGGACAACGACGCGGCCGAATCGGCGGCTCTTCGGAGAGTGTTCGGAGAGGCGTTGCCTCCGGTTTCGTCCACCAAGGCCTTCACCGGCCATACCACCAGCGCTTCCGGCTCCATAGAGGCGGTCATCTGCCTTCTGGCGCTTTCGGAGGGCTTCGTCCCCCGCCAACTGAACTGGAAAGAAGCCGATCCTGCCTGTATAATCCCTTCAGTCAAGGAGTTGGAGCGCCCGTTGAGGCACGTCCTTTGCAATTCCTTCGGCTTCGGTGGGAATGACACATCCCTTTTGATTTCCAATGCGTAAGGTCTATCTCATATCGCACTCTTCCCTCCGGGCGGGCGACGCCGAGCCGGACTACAGGCAGCTTTTCTCGCCCATCGAGGCGAGGCGTATGGGCGCCCTGATGAAAAGGGCGGTATGGACCTCGGCGGAGGCTCTCAAGGCGGCGGGAGTGGAAGTTCCGGACGCCATCATCACGGCGACGGACTTCGGCTGCATCCGGAATTCGGAGGATTTCTTGAAGGCTATGAAAGGTCTTGTGGACGCTCCTATGAAGCCTACCCATTTTATGCAGTCCACGCACAACACCATTAGTTCGCTGCTTGCCATAAGGCTGAAGTGCCACGGCTACAATGCGACTTATTCCCACCGCGTGAGCGGCGGCCAGGCCTCCACCATTCCGATGGGCTCTTTCGAGAGCGCGCTGCTGGACGCTTATATGCAGATCGCCCTCGGGGACATAGACAATGCCCTTGTCGGCTGCTTCGACGAGACGACTCCTGACCTGGAGGCTGCCTTCCCGGGAGTCGTGGTTCCACGGGCTACCTCCCTGGTCCTTGGCTGCGAAGGAAGCGTGGAGCTTACTCCTGAAAATTTACGAGACTTATGTGGAAATTGATTCCTCTTGCACTTTTGCAGAGCATCTTCCTCTGCGGCGGCCAGGTCCTTCTGAAACTCGGCCTTGCGGTCTCCGGACCATTCAGCTGGAGCTGGAAATTTTTCCGCGCCCAGCTTACCAACTGGTGGTACCTCGGCTGCGGCGTTTCCTTCGGCATTGCGACGGTGCTCTGGCTCTATATCCTCAAGCATTTCCCCTTCAGCATAGCCTATCCGCTTTCTTGTATGAGCTATGTCTTCGGGATGTTTGCGGCTATCTTGATTTTTAAGGAATCCGTCAGCTGGGTGCAGTGGGTGGGCGTTTTCCTGGTTATGACAGGTTGTGTCCTGATTGCAAGATGAGGCGGTTAGCTCTCATATTGGCGGCTGTCCTTTTCTGCGTCGAAGTGTCGGCGCAGGGGCCGGCGGCGGGGGCTTCTGCGGGTGTTTCTGCGGGGGCTTCGGTGGCGGGGGCGGAGGTGCTCTCGCGGCTTAAGGAGGCGAACTTTCCTTCGTCGCTCGAGGCGGAGTTTACCCAGCGGCGGCATTCCCCTATGCTCAGCGAAGATCTTGTCTCAAAGGGGAAACTCACTCTCGCCGCGCCGGATTATCTTCGCTGGGAGATCGTCTCGCCGACGCCTCGCTTGAGTGAATTCAACGCATCCGACGCCGCTTCGGCTCGCCGTTTCCGCCTTCCCTCCGAGAAGGATTTCAAGGTGTCAACACTTGAAGGAAAGGAACTTAGCATTATCCTCGATCCTATCCGTGGAGACTTGAAGCGCTTGTTTTCAAGGATTGTCGTCAAGGTGGATCCTCAGACTTATTATATCCATTCCGTGCTGCTTTCCGGCCTCGACGGGGACAGCACTTTCATAGAGTTTTATTCAGTCAAGCGCAAATGAGCCTGAAAGACAGCCTGTACCATATAGTTTCGTGCGCGAGCGGGAAGGCCGTCGTCCGGCTCGATCCGTCTTCGCCGGTCTATGCCGCCCATTTCCCCGGCTATCCGATTACTCCGGGAGTAATACTCATCCAGATTGCGACGGAACTGCTTTCGGAGGAGGGTGCAGGAGGGGCGTTGGAATTGGAGGAGGCGGTCAATGTCAAGTTTGTCTCGCCGGTCATTCCGGGGGAGGAGACCTTGCTAACCTATCTCTTCGCTCCGGACGGAGAGCTGCGCTGGAAAGTGAATGTCCTCTGTTCAGAGACGCTCTGCGCGAAAATGACCCTTCAGTATCGTTGAGATGGTGCCGCTTTCTGACATATGTGCAGTCATTCCGACCTATGGCAACAGTCGCACCGTGGCCGATGTTGTCCGCCGTACTTTGGCGCAGGGTATTGGGGTGATCGTGGTGGACGACGGAAGCGAAATCCCGGTCGAGGGGCTCCTGGAAGGCCTTCCGGCGCTAGTGGTGCGGCATCAGGAGAACCAGGGCAAGGGCCGGGCGCTCCGCACCGGGCTCACTGCGGCGCGTAAAGGCGGTTACCGCTTTGCCGTAACTTTGGATGCCGACGGTCAGCACGCTCCGGAGGATATTCCTCTGCTTCTCGCCTCGGCCGGGGAACGCACTTTGGTAGTCGGTAGCAGGCGCCTGGATGCGGAGGGGATGCCTGCCGGCAACAGCTTCGCCAACCGCTTCTCGAATTTCTGGTTCGCCCTTCAGACGCTCAGACGGCTTCCGGACACCCAGACTGGCTTCCGAGTGTATCCGCTTGAGGATTTGCCGCCGCTGTGGATCCTGACTTCCCGCTACGAGGCCGAACTCACGCTGCTGGTCTTCTCCGCCTGGAAAGGCATCAGTCTTGTTCCTGTTCCGGTGCAGGTCAGCTATCCCGAAGACCGCGTCACTCACTTCCGCCCCTTCTGGGACTTCTTCCGCATCAGTGTCCTCAACACCGTCCTTTGCCTCTTCGCCCTCATCTACGGCTACCCCCGAATGCTCCTGACCCGCCTCCTTCGCCCCTCCGCCTGTCCATAAAACCCGCCCCGTAAATATGGCTGGCGGAGCGAGATGCATAGAGAATTTCAGTGTTCGGCGAATTTTCAGTATCTTCGCAGGAAATAATACCAAGCTATGATACTTACAACAACCCCGTCCGTGGAAGGACACAGCATCGCCGAGTACAAGGGAGTGGTTTTCGGCGAAGTGGTCGCTGGAGTGAACTTTCTCCGTGATATCGGAGCCAGTATCCGAAACTTCATCGGAGGCCGTTCCGGTTCCTATGAGGATGAACTTATCAAGGCCCGTACGCAGGCGCTGAACGAGATGTCCGAGAGGGCGTTTCAACTTGGAGCAAACGCGGTCGTAGGCATTGACATTGACTATGAAGTTCTCGGCGAAGGCGGCGGAATGCTGATGGTCACGGCCTCGGGAACTGCGGTGAAGCTTGCATAAAGCTCGTACTGCGCGACCTCGATGAATCCCGTCTCGACAAGACTTCTGAACCAGCAGCTCGCGTCTCCGCAGTTCAAGGAGGCTGCGGAGGTGGTGTCGTGGTTCGGAGCTATGCAGGCGCAGGAGTACCGTCTGATGCGATGGGCCGTGTCGATGCGGACCAAAAGACCTTCCGCCAGGGACTTCGAGACGGCCTACAATGAAGGCCGGATAGTGAGGGGCCATCTCTTCCGTACCACCTGGCAGCTGGTTTTGGGGGAGGACTGGAGGTGGATGCTGGACCTCTGCCGCGTGAATGCCCTTCGCGGACTTGCCGGATGGATGAAGTCCAATGGAGTCAGCATTCCGGCAGCCGAGCAGGACAGTATGCAATTGATTTTCAGTGACTTCCTTTCGAAAAACCGTATCGCCCTAAAAACCTCTTTTGCAGCGGCACTCGCAGAGAAAGGCATTGTGATGGACGATCACCGTCTGTCTTACCACATCCGTCTGGCTGAATATTCGGGGCTTCTGTGCAGCGGCGACCTCTTTCCGCTGAAGCACAGCTATGCCCTGGCGGAGCAGAAACTGCCGAGGCTGAATCCGATTCCCAGGGACGAGGCACTCTCCCTTCTGGCCCGGAAATACTTTCGCAGCCACGGTCCTGCGACCCTGGAGGACTTCGTGTGGTGGAGCGGCCTTGGCATAGGCGAGTGCCGGGAGGCTATGGACTCTATTCGCTCCGAACTCATTCAGGGCCAAAGAGATGGACTTACATTTTTCCGCCATCAGGACGGACGCAGCCGAGGCTTCCGCAGCGGCCTTGTCACCCTGCTGCCGTCGTATGACGAGTACCTTATTGGCTACAAGAGCCGCCATATCGCCCTCCGTCCCGACCACAGCCACCGTGCCCATAACAATCGCGGGATCTTCTGGCCAGTCATCCTCCTTGACGGAGAGGTCGTGGGCAACTGGACCCCGTCGGCCGCGGACGGGGCCTTGGATTTCTTCAACGGAAGACCGGCCGTCCCGGACGAGGCGATTGAAAAACAGCTGAAGGCTTTTCACTCCTTTTAGATATGGAAAAGAACGCTCTGAAGGGACATTTTTCCATAGCCGCCGCATACACGATATTCGGCCTTAACCTCGTCTTCTGTAAGGATATAGCCAATTCTGAGACTATCTCGCCATACGTCCTTTTCACTCTTAGGGCCATAGGTGCAAGCCTCCTGTTCTGGGCCCTGTCCATTTTCACTCCGAGGGAGAAAATCGATAAGGGGGACTATCTGAAAATCGCCGCGGCCTCCTTCGTGGGCCTGTTCGTGCCGCAGATGACCTTCCTTATGGCCATAACGATGACCTCCGCCATTGACACGGCCATAATAGGCACCCTTGGGCCCATATTCACGATGATTTTCGCCTTTCTCTTCCTGGGCGAGCCGATTACCGGGAAGAAGGCCGGGGGAGTGGCCCTCAGTTTCGCCGGAATCCTTTTCCTTATCTTCAATTCTGTCCACGAAGGAGGCGCGGCGGCCACTTCCCCCTGGGGCGTAGTCCTGCTGCTTGTCAACAGCCTCAGCTTCTCGCTCTACCTTGGCCTCTTCCGCCCGCTGATATCGAAATACAGCGTCGTGAACTTTATGAAATGGAGCTTCCTCTTCTCCCTGGTCCTCTCCCTGCCTGTTTCCATCGTGGGCCTTGTCCATACCGACTTCGCGTCCATCCCCTCGGACGTCCGCTGGGAGATAGGCTACCTGATTTTCTTCGCGACCTTCGTCGCCTATTTCCTGATTCCATACGGCCAGAAATTCATCCGGCCCACGCTGGTGAGTATGTATTCCTACCTCCAGCCCATCATTGCCGCCATCGTGAGCATCTGGGCAGGCCTCGACGCCCTCAGCTGGCAGAAAGTCCTCGCCTCCGCCCTCGTCGTCGGCGGTGTCATTCTCGTGGGCAAAAGCCGCGGCTTGAAGAGAGAGTGAGGACGGCGTATGGAGTGTTTAGACGTGATAAAACCGGCCTTCGGTATGGACGTAGGAATGTTTAAATAGTGTGCGTAAGAGTCAGTCCATCAAGGAGCTATATAATTTTTTAGTGGACACTAATGATTTGAATTATTAAATATGCCATTATTCAGACAGGAGCTGGCCATCGACCTGGGAACGGCCAAATTACTGCAAGACTTGCAGACTTTTCACTATATTTGCACTTCCATCCAGCCCATAACAGACATAATTGAATCCAAGAAAAACAAGCAGTAAGTCTTGCCATTTCAATGGGTTTTGATTAATTTTGTAACCCGGTTTTTGTAGAAAATCCGGGCCATGGAAACAAAGTATATCTTCGTGACGGGAGGCGTTGCTTCCTCACTTGGCAAGGGCATTATCGCCGCGTCCCTTGCGAAACTTCTGCAGGCGAGGGGACTTCGGGTCACCATCCAGAAATTCGATCCATACATCAATATCGACCCCGGGACACTCAATCCCTATGAACATGGTGAATGCTATGTGACTGAAGACGGGGCTGAGACTGACCTGGACCTGGGGCACTACGAAAGATTTCTGGGAATCCATACATCCAAGGCCAATAACGTCACGACGGGAAAAATCTACCATACCGTCATCACCAAGGAGCGCGAGGGTGCGTACCTCGGGAAAACGGTCCAGATCGTCCCTCATATCACAGACGAGATCAAGCGGCGGATGCTGCTGCTGGGAAGGACCGGCGACTATGATGTGATTATCACCGAGGTTGGCGGCACGGTCGGCGATATGGAAAGTCAGCCCTTCGTGGAAGCCATGCGGCAACTTCAGTGGGAACTTCCCGAAGAAGACTTCCTGTCCATCCATCTGACGCTAATCCCTTATCTGAAGGCGGCGAAGGAACTCAAGACCAAGCCCACGCAGCATTCAGTCCAGGAACTCCAGGCCCTGGGCGTCCACCCGGACATTATCGTGTGCCGCACGGAGAAGGAACTCTCTCCGGAGCTCCGGCACAAGATCGCCCTCTTCTGTAATGTCAAGCCTGGCCATGTCATCCAGTCCATCGATGCATGGAGCATCTACCAGGTGCCGCTGAATATGGAGGCCGAACGGCTGGACCAGATGGTTGTCGATAAGTTGGAAATCACCGGTTTGCCGCAGCCGGACCTGACTGCACTGAAGGCGTTCCTGGTCAAGCTGAAGGCGCCCAAAACCGCCGTGGACATCGCCCTGGTGGGAAAATATGTAGAATTGCAGGATGCCTACAAGAGCATCCAGGAGAGTTTTGTCCATGCCGGCGTGGCCAACGAATGCGAGGTGAGAGTCCATACCATCCATGCAGAACACGTGAACAAGGACAATGTCGGGGAACTTCTCGGCGGGATGAATGGCATCCTTGTCGCGCCCGGTTTCGGCGAAAGGGGGCTGGAGGGGAAGATATGCTCCGTCCGCTTCGCCCGCGAGCAGGGGATTCCTTTCTTCGGCATATGTCTCGGGATGCAGATGGCCGTGGTCGAGTTCGCCCGGAATGTTCTGAGCTATGCGGACGCTGCCTCCACGGAAGTGAATCCGTCCACCACCCATCCGGTTATCGACCTAATGGAAAGCCAGAAATCGACCACCATCAAGGGTGGAACCATGCGCCTGGGCGCATACAGATGCCGCCTTGTCCCGGGGACGCTGGCTCATAGCATTTACGGAGAGGATGAAATCCGTGAGCGCCACCGTCACCGCTATGAGTTCAACAGCGCCTATATGGAGCAGATGAAAGCAGCAGGCATGGTTGTGAGCGGTTTCAATCCGGACACCGGGCTGGTGGAGATCATCGAACTGCCCTCGCATCCCTTCTTCATCGCGACGCAGTTCCACCCCGAGTACAAGAGTACGCCGGAGCGCCCGCATCCGCTTTTTGTCAGTTTTGTCGGCGCCGCCATCAATAATGCAAAGATATGACAGAACCCATCCCGCCGAAGTGGAGAAGTTCAAGATACTCAGCCACGACTTTGAAGATGGCCGGTGGCTGGTCAGGTGGAAGGTTATCACGTCAGCGGAAGAGAAATGATATACGAAACCAGGAGACTGAAGGTTCGGCCTTGGACCGAGGCCGATGCCGGGGCGCTGTTTAAGTACGCCTCGGATCCCGACGTGGGTGTCAGAGCCGGATGGCCGCCACACGGAAGCATCGAAGAGAGCCTCAGGGTCATTCACGAGATCTTTTCCAATGGCCATACCTGGGCGCTGGAGTTGAAGGAGACCGGCGAGGCGATTGGCTGCATCTGCTACTACGACTGGAAGGAAAGCAATATCGGCATCGGGGAAGAGGATGCAGAGCTGGGTTACTGGCTGGCCAAGCCATACTGGAACCAGGGCCTCGGCACGGAAGCAGTCAGAGGGATGGTGGATTGGTGCTTCAACAAAAAGGGCTTCCAGACCCTCTGGGCCGATTTCTTTGTGGATAACCCGGCATCCGGAAGGGTGATGGAGAAATGCGGTTTCCGGGACACAGGGGAGACCAACTACCTGAGTCACTTGTACCGGGGCGATGAGAGGCCGGTTAAAATTATGAGACTGGATTACGCGCTATGAAATAGAAGAATCCGCTGGCTTCTTCGAGGAAGGCCGCCAGCTCGGCATTCTGCCGGAACTGTCCATCACTGAAGAAGCGATTCGGGCGATATAACTGTGAAGAAGCGCTGAAGGCGGCGAAAAATGGGGCCAGGGGGAATAGTAGTGGCCGATGGTTTGGACGGGAAAAGGAGAGTGGATGCTTTTGTGTGTATGATGGAGGTAAGGTGGTGGAGAGGCATATCTCTATTATCACCACCGGGCAAGAAAATAACCACTCCGAAGGATGGCTGTAACTCCAAGCAGATACACGGCCCTAAAATCGTCAAAATCGGTTCGATAATTGTCCCTTCGCCCGCACACGATTGCAGCCGGCCTCTTCGAGGGCCGGTTTTTGTGTGCTCTTGCACTCGCTTTTGCCGCGTTGACAGCCAGAATACAGTAGAAGGGCGATTTTACGTCAAAGCGGCAAGGAAATAGGCAGTTTTTGCCCAAAAGCCTGCCGCGTCGACACACAGAACGCACAGGATGCCATTTTTCTGTCAACGTGGCAAATTACTTGTTATTACGCCCACTCCTTGTTCTCCATCCCGGCTCCGATTTCAAAATGAGATTAGTTTACAAAAATAGGTAAATCCGGCGGATTTTCGTTATTTTTGTGAGTTAAACACGCATCAGTATGATACTTGCAACCACTCCGCCCATCAAAGGACGCACAATCACAGAATACAAAGGCGTCGTATTCGGCGAGGTCGTCGCCGGGGTCAATTTCTTCATAGATTTCGTTCAGACAATGAGAAACTTATTGCTGGCAGCCGCCATCCTTCTTACTGTCATATCCTGCGGCCCAAAGGGTCAGCAGAAGGCAGAACAGCCGGTCAACCCGGCAGAGTATCAGTCAAACAACCAAGACAATATGCAAAGAGTACGTGATTTCCTGCACAAGACAGGGTATTATTTCCTGGCCACCGTGGACGGGGACCAGCCCGAGGTCCGTCCTTTCGGCACCGCCGAGATCATAGAGGGCAAGCTCTACATCCAGACCGGGCATATCAAGAACGTCGCGAAACAGATTGCCGCCAATCCGAAGGTCGCCATCTGTGCCTTCGACTCAGAGGGAGGGGAGTGGCTGCGCATCAAGGCCACCCTCGTGGAAGATCCGCGCGTAGAGGTGAAGAAGGCCATGCTGGATGCCAATCCCAGCCTCCGGAGTATGTATGACGAAAACGACGGCAATACCGCCGTGTATTTCCTCAAGGATGCCAAAGCCACTATCAGCGCCTTTACACACGACCCCATCGAAATCGACTTCTGACGTGGCTGATGAGGATAATGAATTTGTCAAGATAGAACGATGATCTTCGTCTTTGCAATCTACCTCATCGGAATCAATATCCTGACTTTCCTCATCTACGGAGTGGACAAGTGGAAGGCCCAAAGGGACAATTGGCGCATACCGGAGGACACCCTCATTTGGCTTGCCGTCGCCGGAGGCAGTGTCGGAGCCTTGCTTGGAATGAATCTGTTCCGTCACAAGACCAAGCACCGGAAGTTCTTTTTAGGAATTCCGGCGATTCTGCTAGTTCAGCTGGGTCTACTGTACTTCTTGATATAAAGAATCTGAAATATAAGGAATAGTATCTTATCCCGATATCCTGACTTTTTTTGTAAAAATCAAATCAAACTATGGAAAAGGATCAAATATCAAAAATCACTGAAGCTAGACGCAAATATCGCCCCGAAAAAATTAAATACCTCCTCATTGGAAAGGCTTCGCCCATTAATGAAGATGCCTATTTTTATTTCGAAAACGTGCCTCAAGGCGACTCAATGTTTCTTGAAGTGATGAAGGTCATCCAACCAAGACAAATCACGTTATACCTCAATTCCAAAAGGGATTCCTTCAAGAAAGCATACCTCCTGAAGGAATTCAAAAGGGAAGGATTCTATATGATGGATTTGTGCAATGGGCCATCGGACACAAGCATAAGTCGTTTCAGAGAAGAACTTGACGAACTAGAAAAGAATGGCAACATCGATGAGGCGACAAAAATTATTCCCCTTTTCTCGAGAGTATATGATTTCTTATTAGAGCAATTGGGCGATACCGGCATGTTGATAAAAGTACGCATCTTCGGTCCGGGTAGCGGACAGCAAAAGTTTTTCAATGCTCAATTCCGGCAAGCATTGGAACTTGCCGGCTACCATTTCCATGACTAACTGATACTGACAGATTAGTAAATCAATTGATTTTCAATGATGTCATAAATGAGATGAAACTTTCCTGTTTGAAGGACCTTCGGGTCATAAAGAAGGACCTGGCGCCGGATTTCAGTGTTTTACGGTATGTATTCCTACCTCCAGCCCATCATCGCAGCCATCGTGAGCATCTGGGCAGGTCTCGACGCCCTCAGCTGGCAGAAAGTGCTTGCATCAGCTCTTGTCGTCGGCGGTGTCATTCTCGTGGGCAAAAGCCGCGCGGCAGTTTCTTAAGGGTGGGCATTGAGTTTTTCTGAAATTTTCCATATTTTTGTATGTCCATTGCCAGATGGCTTTTTCATTTGGTGATGGGCAGACATAGAAAGCGTTTAGCTTATTCCGTCTTGCTGAATCTGGACAATTCAAACGTGGTCGGGATAAGGATTAACGCTTACACGTGCTATCTGTGGGCTTCGTGCCCTTTCTATAGCATTCGTGTGAGCTATACCCTTATTCACCACGAGGCTGTCCAGAGCCCAGCAAGGGAATAAGATAAGTTGGCTCACACTTTCTTTTGTATGGGTTTATTTCCGCCCAGGAGTCAGGGCGAGGGATGCTTGAGTAGTATGCAGGAAAAAGATTTGATTGACCTGATTCTTGGTATTACGACACAATCAGATAGGATTAGCACTCTTCAATTGGCTTTATCCTCAGCAAAAAAACATCTTGGAGACGATTCTGTTTTACCGTCAAAGATTGCGTTCGCTTATCGAGACCATATAATAGAACGATGCAAAGCTCATAAAAGCGGCGACATCGTTCCCCAAGGAAACCCTATTGCCGATCTTTTTTCTGGGTTGCTACTTTATCTGATTGGCTTCGAGCAAATTGGTGAACTGTTCTGTGAATCGTCAAAAAGAAAGACTGGAGGTATACAAGAAGCAATTGAATCGTATGGGGATGATGAGATAAAGCAGTACTCCAAAGTAATTGCGTGTTTAAGACATTCTCTGGCGCACAGCTTTGGATTGATAGCGCGTGATTCTTCAAAACAGTCGCATAAGTACAAGTATCAGTTTGTTTGGAGTTTTGATGATCGAGATGATGGCCTTGCAGTGACTCCTATTTCCTCAGATTTAGATGAGGATTGTATTGATGTGAAAGAGCAAGAATTCATAATCAAACCATTTATGCTTATTGAATCGTTAAAGGAAGTCTATGCTACAATTATTGAGGAGCACAAAAAAGGAAAACTTACATTGAAAAGAGATTTGAAAGAGGTCAAGTCATGTTTTACTGTTAAACGATAAATGAATAGATATGATACACACAACTAGACTATTATTGTTCTTAACCCTTCCTCTTGTTTTCATTTCCTACTCTAATTGGACTTTAAACAAAACCGTTCAGTTATACGAAGAGGGTAAGTACTACGAGGCGGAAACTAAGTGTTATAAGTTACTGAGTCGTGATAAACAAGACTGGCGGTACAATCTTTTGATGGGATTGATAAAGGAGAATAATGAAAAGGGATACGGTGGAAATTCCTATAGATACTTTGTAAACTGTTTTTCAAAGAATCCAGAACGTACAACTTATAAAATCAGTCACTTTACAATATCTTATTCGGAAGCATTGTATTATTGCCTTCAAGACATTGCCGATTATGGGAAATACAAATCAGATTCCCAAAAGCAGCTACCATATGGCATAGGAGATGGGCGAACAGAAAAAGAGCAAGTCGATTATTTAGCATCGCTTGTTAAACCTGTTCGCCAAGATCCTGTTTATGCAGATGTATTCGCACAATATATTTGTGTTTTTTATCAATGGGCAAAAGAGTATCAAGAAGCAGAGAAATGGTGTGATTATCTTATCACGCTCAACCACAAAAAGGGACTATTTCAAAAGGCCAGATTATATCATAGGGCGGGGAGAACTACCAAAGCAAAAGAGGCTTATTTGGATTATTTAGCTTTTTATCCTGATGATGCTCGTGTTATGTGGTTGTTATCGACATTATATGCGCCGTATGAGTACGATAGCGAACTCAACAACCTGTATTATAATAAAGCAAGTGGCGGCCAGTATTCGCTATCATTAAAAAGAAGAAGTGCACAACTAGGATATAAGCTGGCAATTGAGTGGTGTAAACGATATGGAATAGATTATTAAGTACAGATTACACTATGAGTAAATTCTTCTTCGCAGCTTCAAGTGTTATAGTGTATTGTCTTATAGGTTCCTGTGGCACTCAAAATACTACAAAGGCACACAATATCGAACTGATTCATTCCTACTTTAATAAAATGGATCAGGCATGTCCGATTTATATTGCCGATGGGATTTATGCAACGAGCATATCATATTCAGATGAACATAAGCTGGTAACCTATAATTACAAATGTTCAGACTCTTATGACGATACAGAAATCCGTTCTTTCTCTCTGGAGTTGGCTTCAAACACAAAGTATATGTCATTATATCAATATACCATATTTGACGCGACGAGTGAGGATACTGCTCTGAATAATGCATTGATTGATGAAGGTTACTCGTATTGTTGGTGTTTTTATAAAGATGACGGAAGCGAATCAGGTCGATATCTTACGAAATCTGTGCTCGACTCATATGATTTAGCAAGCGCAAAGGCATTTGCGCGACAACATCCCGGTGCCGCTAGAATGGAGGTTATGGAGAACATTGTTAGGCAGTATAATGAACTTTTACCTTTGGAAATAGAAGATGGCTGGGATTTGCTTTCTGCCGCTATATTCCGAGACTCTCAGCCGAGCTATGATACACTGTTCTTATTTCGATTACGCATACCTCCAGCATACACAGTTTCCGAGATACGTGATGACCTAAAAGATGCCCTTCAATATGAGCTGAATACGAACCCACTCTTCGAAAACAGCGTCATCGTTGGTCATTCAATTCAATCCGGTGTTGCCTTTAGAGTAATTAGTCACAATTACTCAGATTCATTACTCATTCGATATCCAAATTACATTATACGAGATGCGGCTGACAGATTCTACGAAAAAAAGCATCAAATCAAAATAACTCAAAACAACACACGCTATGGAACAGAATGATTATCAAAAGATTGAAACATAAATCGGAGAGTCTATCTTCTTCTTTTTCTTTTTATCGGTTTAATATACTCAAAGAAGGAAAGCAAAAAGTATCAATAGACAATTTCCGCATATGTTAAAAAGCGAGATGAATTCATTAAAAGTGAGGCTAAACGGTTGGATAATTACGAACTAACGTATGGTATGGTGCATTTGTATGACCAGATCTATGCAGAACTTGATCGACTAAAGAAAAGTACTGCAACAATTGCCAGTGCACGTCTTTTATGCAAAAAACTATCTGCATTACTGACAAAAGCAAAGGATACTCTAGACGAGAATACATTTGCAAGAATCACAGATGATGTCGCGATAGAACTGTTTGATAAAACAAAAGAAGCAATCCAACGCGAATTAATGTTTCTAAAAGGAGAGCAAAAGGAGAGTTATTCGGATGCAATCCTTTCACTTGCTACTCAAATCTATGAAGAGGAAATGAATTCTCTTCAAATGAGTCCCAGCTTTAAGAAACTGTACATCGACGAAATATATAGAACGAAGTCTACGCAAGATGCCATTAGAGAACACGTTCAATCCTCAACATTAGATTGTGGAGCATCACTAATTATCGTTGGTGTTGGCGCAATGATAGGTTGTATCATATGTTCAATAACTGATCTATCTGGAGAAGGGGGTACAAGTAACATTCCTTATGGCCTCATTCTGGGCAGCATATTTGGAGGTATGCTCGCTGGGATTATTCGTTGGTTTAAAGAAAGATTTGCCTAATGAAAGATTTAAAAACTATGTTGGCAGAGTCGCGCCTACAACTACTGGAAGAAGTTCTTTCCGGGACATCTCAATTTGGTCATATCCCCAACAATATTGGAGAAATAGTGTATTGTGACACTACTAAGGATCCACATAAAATAAACACCTCGGGGACTGATTATTTTCTTGGAACCAAAGGCTTCTGTACAGTCGAGTTTGAAAAGAATCGAAGCAATATTATCGAAATCAAAACAGTATTGTTTGATGAAATCGAGGATGTTCTCATATCTAAAATACATGGAGAACGAAACTATGTTGATTGGGGAATCTTTTACACATATTACTTTATGAGTAAGTATGACAATAACCTTAAGGTGTGTGCGTCATTTTCAGGCAACAACAATTCCACCGAAATGATGTTCCTAGATGCTGTCGATTCTCAGTGGACTGAATACCTTATTAAAAAGAATCGCGATGTTTCCAAAATTGTATTTAGATATTACGATGAGTCTGCTGCATACTCAAACTTTATTATTCTTGAGCAATCAACAATTACGATTAACGGGAAGTCTTATAAGATTGGGGATGTAAAGCTTAGTATTGATAATGGTTCTCTTCTAGTAAGAGGAGCAAACTGTAGAAAAGTCCTCAACATGTATTTTGGAGACCATCAATGGTATCCTCTAAAAGACATTGGAAATAGCAACTACTTGATCAGACTACTATTAGGCTATGGCTGGTTATCAAATCGATAATAACAATGGACAAAGCATCATCCCACCAATATCTAACAATCATAGACCGAAGAATATGGATTTAGAAAACAATGATGCCTTTAATCAAGGTGAGTACGTGGAAATCCCCAGATAGGACTGGAACTTCGATCCTTTTAATTCTATTTTTGGGCTTAATACCGGGCATTATTGCACTTATTTACAACAATAAGGCTACAATTTATACTGCCAGGTTAAGGCATCAAAAGACAATTCTGTTCGCGAATCATTATATCAAAAAGCGAAACAAAAAGATAAAATATCAAAATATGGATTACACTCCCGCTTGCGCTTATTACATCGGAATAATCGTTGTTTTCCTATCAGAAGCAATGGGAATAAATATCTGATAATACGATCAAAAAAAACGATGACGCACAAAAGTGGAAAACGATATGTATATGAAATGTAAGCAGAATAAAAGAGGCCGACAAGTGTTGATGTCGGCCTCCTGGAATCAAGGGGAGAGGATTACTCCCTATCGGGGACTAATCTGCACCTTTACTACATTGGATTCCCAAGACCGCCTGCAGTAAGAACAGACTTTTTCCTTTTTGCCATTGCGAAACCGAGTATACGATTTCACTTTGATAAAAGCGGGCATTCTAACCTCAGCCTGAAGTCTGATGCCAAAACGAGAAACACTTTTCTTTTTGTGCATGGTTTAATATTCTGATCGTGTAAAAAGTGTTCTGGCGGCGTAAAGGCTACATCCTTGACTCCTCTTTCTCTTTTAAAAATAAAGGCATCTCACTTGGGTTAAGATGCCTTTTTCATCAGAATATCATGTTTCAACCATGACGTCGCAAATTTAGTCAATCTCGCGGGTTTTCCAAAACAACTAAAATAATCTAGCGGATTTTCGTTACTTTTGTGTGTTAAACCTATAGCTATGAAAACCTTACTTAAGAACGGAAAGATTTATGACGGGACGGGCGCCGAGCCCTTCGTGGGTGACGTGCTTGTGGAGGATGAAAGGATCGCGGCCGTCGGGAGCGGCCTTCAGGACGAGGCCGACGAGATCATAGACCTGTCGGGCCTGAGCATATCCCCGGGCTTTATCGATGCGCACTCCCACAATGACTGGTTCGCCATCAAGAAAGAGCCACTGAAGTACTTCGAGCCCTTTATCCGTCAAGGCATCACGTCTTTCATAGCAGGCAACTGCGGAATTTCCGCCGTGGGCTTCGAGAAGGACACGCCCAACCTGGACAAAATTGGCGCCGGCCTTTTCGGCTACCACGGGGACACCACCGGAGTATACCCGGACGTGAAGAGCTTCTTCGAGGCCGTTGACCGCAAGATGCCCTGCAACCTGGCCGTCCTGATGGGCCACTGCAGCGCTCGCGCCAGCGTGGCCGGATACGATAACCGTCTCCTTAGCGAAGAGGAACGCAAGAGGATGCTCGCCATTATGGAACAGGGTCTTAAGGACGGAGCCTGCGGCGTATCCCTCGGTATGATGTACATCCCCGGACGCTTTGCGGATGTCCCCGAGACCCGCGAGGTCGCGCTCCTGGCAGAGAAATACGATCTCCCTCTCACCGTCCATCCCAGGGCGGAATCGGCGGTGTCCCTGGACTATCCCATCTTCGGCCGCGCCCATATCCTGAGGGCACTGGATGAACTCCGTGAGATGGCAAAGGGGACGCATTTGAAGCTCCAGTACTCGCACGCCATTTTTGTGGGACGCAGCACTTTTAAGTGCAAGGAGGAACTCCACCGCATCCTCGATGAGATGAAGGCAGAAGGCGTTGACGCGCAGTTCGACATCTACAACGAGACCCTTGGCGTTTCGGTAATCACCGTCTTCATTCCCAACTGGTTCCAGGAACTCTCCAAGGAGGACAAGCGCAAGCCGCTCAACCAGTGGCGTTTCACCATCCTGGGGGCGCTCTCCTTACAGATGCTCGGCTTCGGCTGGAAGGACATCGAGATCGCCTATCTCGGCCCCGGAATGGAGCAGTACGAGGGCAAGACCGTATACCAGATAGCCAAGGAGTGGAAGAAGGGCTGCTTCGACACCTACCTTGACCTCTGCGAGATGTCGGACTTCAAGGGCCGCGTCAATATGGGGCCATACAGCACTCCGGAAATCATCTCCTGGCAGAGCAAGCGGGATGACGTCCTATATATGACCGACGCCTGGGTGGAGGAGTTCGGCATCCAGAACCCAGCCATCTACGACTGTTTCCCCAAGTTCCTCCGCTGTTCCCTCCGCGGGGAGGGGGACACTATGCCCCGCACCATCAGCAAGATGACCGGTGGCGTGGCCAAACGCTTCAGCATTCCAGAGCGCGGTCTTCTCCGGAAAGGTTTCAAGGCCGACATCACCGTCTTTGACGAGTCAGAGCTTGCCGCCGCCACGCCCGACCAGAAGAAGTCCTTCGGCATACGCCGGGTCTTCATCAACGGCCGCCAGGTCCTCTGCGATGGCATCCTCGACACCGAAGCGCTCAAGACCACAGGACAGGCAATGAGGGCGGCAGCTGACGCGTAAGAAATTGAGAAAAAATGGGAAATTTTCATTAAAACGGTCGGAAAAAGTGGAAATTATTCTTATTTTTGCATAGAAAAAATGGAAGAGAATTATGATAAACCGAAAGCTGGATCTCATAATTAGAGACTTTTACGAAAACCATCATAATATGGCGCTGATGTTGGATGGCGCACGTCAGGTTGGAAAAACGGTCGCTTTCAGAAGATATGCTGAGAGCCATTTTCAGAACTACGTTGAGATAAACTTTGTTAAAAATGAGGCCGCCCGGTCAATTTTTAACAATGCGGCGGGAGTGGACGATATTATGCTGCGTCTCTCTTCTTTTACAAGAACCAAGTTGGTGCCGGGCAAAACATTCATTTTGCTTGATGAAGTTCAGAAATGCCCTGAATGCGTGACGATGATAAAATTCCTGGTGGAGGACGGGCGCTATACTTATGGCTTGACAGGATCCCTTCTTGGCGTTGAATTGAAGGATATCGTCCGCTCGTATCCGGTTGGATTCTTGGATATCATTGAAGTTTTCCCCCTGGATTTTGAAGAATTTGCGAGTGCTGTAGGCGTAGCTCCATCCGTTCTGGAACACCTGAGAACGTGCTATGAGGAAGAGAGGCCGGTGGATTCTTTCGTACATAAACAGATGATGCGACTTTTCCAGATATACCTGGTTGTAGGGGGGATGCCAGCTGCGGTCGATAGATACGTTAACACAAATGACATGCAGAAGGTTTCATCCGAACACGAAGCAATCCTGAGATTATACAAACGGGATATTGCACAGTATGATCCGAACGAAAAGCTATATCTGAATGATATCTTTGACCTGATTCCTTCTGAACTGAATGCAAAGAATAAGCGGTTTATACTAAAGAAGCTGAATGAGAATGCAAAGTATGCGAGATATGAGAACAGTTTCCTATGGCTGAAAAACGCGGGAGTCGCCATTCCGGTATTCAATGTCGAAGAGCCGAAGGTCCCACTGTTGCTCAATAAGCAGAGAAATCTGTTTAAACTTTTCCAAAATGACGTTGGACTGTTGGTAACACAGCTGGCAAAAGGAATCCAGTTGAAGATACTCAGCGGAGAAGTGAACATAAACTATGGTTCCATCTACGAAAATGTAGTGGCTCAGGAACTGCTGTCGCATGGTTATTCATCATTATATTACTTTAACAGCAAAAAGCAAGGTGAACTTGATTTCCTTCTTGAAACGCGAGATGGGATTATACTCCCTGTCGAAGTGAAATCCGGCAAGGATTATCAACTGCATGCGGCCCTCACAAACGTATTAGGGAACGAGCAATACAATATAAAAAAAGGTGTTGTCCTGTGTAATGACAACTTGTCCCGTGAGGGAAACATTCTGAATATCCCTATCTATATGGTCATGTTCCTGAAACAAGAAGGACGTATTGATGAATCAATGATTCTGAAACCGGATTTGTCCGGGTTGAGATAATTACATTTTTTGCTGTTGAGTATGCTAAAAGTCCAACTCGCTACAAACCCCAAAGCCATATCTTCTGCAAAGATAGCTTTTCAGGGGAAAACAACTACAGAATCTTCATAGCGATACGGGCGACAAGCGGCAGGCCGTCAATCATCGGCGCAATCTTCTCCCACTGCCGTTCTCTCTCCGCCGCCTCAGATTCCGGCGCCGTCGGAGAAACTCTCCTGGCTCCGGCCCTGAAGGATGCGGGAGTGGGGCGGGACGGAGTGGGTGAGCCAGACGTTGCCGCCTATCACCGAGCCTTCCCCGATAGTCACGCGCCCGAGGATGGATGCGTTGGAATAGACCGTCACTCCGTCCTCGAGGATAGGATGGCGAGGCAGGTTGACCGGACGTCCGTCGGCATCGTAGCGGAAGTTCTTGGCGCCGAGTGTAACTCCCTGATAGATAGTTACGTGGCTGCCTATTACGGAGGTCTCGCCGATTACTATTCCGGTTCCGTGGTCAATCGCGAAATGACTGCCTATGCGGGCTCCGGGATGGATGTCGATGCCGGTGGCGCTGTGGGCGTATTCGGTGAGCATACGCGGAATTACGCCGGCGCCGAGCCCCAGCAGGACGTGGGCGGTGCGGTAGTAGAGCATAGCGGTCACCGCAGGGTAGCAGAAGACAATCTCCTTCATTCCGGTCACCGCCGGGTCGTTTTCCGAGATTGCCTCCACGTCTGTCAGCACCAGCCTCTTGACCTCCGGAAACTGCTCCATAAAGGCGGCGGCGATTTCCTTGGAACTGACGGCTGAAAGTTCGGTGCGTATCCCGTCAAGGGCATATTCCGTAGCCACGTCGCTGTAGTCCGGGAATACGGCGTCTTTCACGTGGGCCATCAGGCTCTTAAGATGATGGATGGTCTGGTTGAGTGAGAGGCTCATAGGGGATAATCGTCAAGTGCGAAAAGCTTGGTGGAAAGGTAGCGTTCGCCGGTGTCAGGCAGCAGGGCAACGATAGTTTTGCCTTCATTTTCAGGGAGGCGGCTGAGAGTCAGCGCGGCGTGGAAAGCGGCGCCGGAAGATATTCCGACGAGAAGCCCGGCCTTCGACGCCAGGAGCCTGGCTCCGCGGATGGCGTCGTCATCCGAGACGGGAATTACTTCATCCACGATTCCGGCATCGTAAGTGGCGGGCACGAATCCGGCCCCTATGCCCATAATTCCGTGTTTCCCCGGGGCGCCTTTGGATAGGACGGGCGAGCCGGAAGGCTCCACGGCTACGACTCGGACCGCCGGATTATGCTTCTTGAGGGCCTTTCCGCTGCCGCTGACCGTTCCGCCGGTACCAACTCCCGCGACAAAGACATCGACCTTGCCTTCAGTGTCGGCCCAGATTTCCTCGCCGGTCGTTTTTTCGTGCATTGCGGGGTTTGCGGGATTGACGAACTGGCCGAGAATTACTGCGCCCGGAGTGGCGTCGCGAAGTTCTTCGGCCTTGGCAATGGCCCCTTTCATCCCTTCTCCGCCGGGAGTGAGGACAAGAGTGGCGCCATAGGCCTTGAGCAGGCTCCTGCGCTCCTGGCTCATAGTTTCGGGCATACTCAGGATTACCTTGTAACCTTTGGACGTACCTACCCAGGCAAGGCCGACTCCGGTGTTGCCGCTGGTCGGCTCTATGATCGTGGCGCCGGGGGAGAGGATTCCCTTGGCCTCAGCGTCTTCTATCATTGCGAGGGCGATGCGGTCCTTGACCGAGCCGCCGGGATTGAAATATTCAAGCTTGAGCAGGATATCGGCTTTCTGTCCGTCCAGCCCTGCAATCCTTAGCAGGGGGGTCTTGCCGATGAGCTGTGATAATGAATTGTAAACCATAGGGATATTTGTTAAGTTTTGTAAAATTAGTGCAAAGATATCAATTCCTCAAATATTTCCATCCTATGACCGGGAGGACGAAGGCTATCAGGCAGGAGACGGTCCAGAAAATGGACACGGGAAGGAAGTTGTAGGTCCCGCCGGTCTCGAATCCCTGGATAAGGTAGCCCGAGGCGATGGACTGCGCTCCGGCGGCCGCGTAACTGGAAATGCCCACGATGCCGAGAGCCGCGCCGGTCGCCTTCCTCGGCACGAAATCCAGGGCCATCAGACCGGCCACTATGCAGAAGACCACGCTGAAAGCCATACTGAAGACGGCCACGAAGAGAATGTTTCCCCAGAAGCCTCCTCCGAGGAAAAGGAAGGCGCAGAGAGAGAGCATAGTCAGTACCCCGGCAATCACCACCGGCCTCGAACGGTTCCCCTTGAAAACCACATCCGAGAGCCAGCCTGCGGCGAGATTGCCTATGACTCCGAAAAACTCGGCGAGCCCGATAATCTGGGTGGCCCGTTCAATGGAAAAATCCTTCTTCTTCTGGAGGAAGAGTACGCCCCAGTCGCTCACGGCGTGCTGGGTGATGTATATGAAGGCAGTGGAAAGGGCGATGACCCATATCCCTGGATGCTTGAAAACCCATTTCTGCAGTTCCTTCGTCGGCTTTTTGTCCATTTCCCGCACGGCTTCACCGGAGAGTTCCTGCACTGAGGGAAGTCCTGCGCTTTCCGGAGTGTCGCAGATGAAAATTAGGGCTATGACAGTTCCGATCACGCCCGCCGCGGCTGCTGCAATAAAGCCCCACTGCCATCCCGCCGCTCCGACTATCAGCCCAGTAAATATCATAGTCAGGGCCTTGCCGAGAGAAGGAGTCGAGGAAAAGATGCTATAGTAGGTCCCCCTCTGCTTGAGAGGGAACCAGCGGGACAGGCTTATGGTCCCGGGAGGGGAGCCCATACTTTGCGCCCAGCCGTTGATGCCCCATAGCAGGGCGAAGAAGACCATCATCGCCACGGAGCCGGCGCTCAGCAGCCCAAGCAGTCCCAGGACCAGGTTGATCGCTGCGGAAACCCCGAGTCCTGCGGCCATAAAACGGCGTATGTTGCAGTAGTCGGCGATGAAACCGTTGGTGAATTTCCCGAAGGCGTAGACAAAATAGAATGCCGAACCTATGATGCCGAGCTGTCCGGCGCTGAGTATGCCCCCGTCTATAAGCGGCTGTTTCACTATGCCCATAGTCATCCTGCACACATAATACAGGGTATAGGCCAGGGTGACGCTCCAGAACGTCCTCTTTCTCAGTCTCTTGTACGCAGAATCGACCTGCTCTGCGGGCACTTTGTCCGCCGAGGGCTTGCTGATTCTGAAGTAACGGAAAAAGGACATCTTATCTGAACTTTTTATCTTCCTCCAGCATGCCGAGATAGGAGGCATAGCGCTCCGGGGCTATGGTTCCGTCTTCCACGGCCGACTTGACCGCGCAGCCGGGCTCGTGGGTATGGGTGCAAGGAGTGAAACGGCAGCCTCTTGAGGCCTCGAGCATCTCAGGGAAGTATTTATATATCTCTTCTTTTTCCAGGTCCACCAGTCCGAAACCCCTGATCCCCGGGGAATCTATTATCCATCCGCCGCTGCCTATGGGGTACATTTCGTAGAGGGAGGTGGTGTGCTTCCCCTGAAGGTGAGCCGCTGAAATTTTACCGATTTTCGGGTCCAGGGAACCGTCCAGGGCCTTTATCAGCGACGATTTTCCGACTCCGGATTCGCCGGAGAAGAGACAGAGCTTCCCTTTCATCAACTCGCGGACCCTCTCCACGCCCTCTCCGCTGACCGTGGAACAGTCGATCACTTCATAGCCCGCCTTCTCATATATATTATGGAAGGCCTCGACCTGCTCTGCGGCCTCGTCCCGGTACAGGTCCACTTTGGACAGGATGATGACGGGATGGATCCCATAGACCTCGCAGGTCACCAGCAGCCTGTCCAGGAAAGGCAGTTTCAGTTCTGGGAAGTAGAGCGATACGGTCAGGAAGGCGATATCCAAGTTGGCCGCTATGATATGGGCCTGGCGGGAAAGATTGGTCGAGCGACGGATCAGGTAGTTGCTGCGGGGCAGGACTTCGCTGATCGTAGCTATGGACCCGTCGTCAGGGAGGCTGTACAGGACGCGGTCTCCGACTGCTACGGGATTCGTGGCCGTAGAGCCGGCAAGGCGTATCTTGCCGCGCAGTACAGCCGGGAACGGGGCCCACGCGGGAAGCTCGGAGAGTTCATAATGGCTCCCGGCGTTTTTTATGACCGTTGCCTGTCCTTCTTTCATATCTGGGTGCAAAGATAGTCAAAATAATAAAATTGCTTAAATTTGCACTTATGAAAGACAATGACTGGAAATCCCGTCTGGGAGTGGTGTTTTCCACCAATCCGGACTTCAAGTATGAAACTGAGACAAAAGCTCAGTGTGAGACGCTTCCGCCTTCGCGCCAGCATCTTCGCGTGGGTATTGACCGCCGCAACCGTGGGGGCAAGCAAGTCACTCTGCTGAGCGGTTTCGTGGGCAGTGAAGAGGACTTGAAAGAACTCGGCCGCACGCTTAAGGTCCGGCTCGGGGTCGGCGGATCGGCCAAGGACGGGGAAATCACCATCCAGGGAGATTTCCGCGACAAGGTGGTCGCAATGCTTCAGGAAATGGGTTATAACGCAAAAAGAGCCAATTGAATATGTCCCTGACCGGTAGAATATTGGTGGTGGTCTTCCTGCTCTTGTTCCTGCTCTTCCTGCAGAACTTCCTCCACATCCTGCCCTACCTCGCAGACAGTGTTTTCCGCGCACGTGGGAGCACGGCTCTGGAAAACAGCGTCAGAGTGCGCCGTGACAGGGATATCGTCGCTTTCATCTTTCTGATTCCCTTCATTCTGATCGTCTATCATTACGATATATATTCTCCCGGCTTCATTGAGTCTATGGCTCCGGATCCGGCATTCTGGACGACGGCGGCGGTGCTGGCGGCATATTTCGTGCTGCGCTTCCTGCTGACGCTCTGGGCCAGGCCGCGCCGCCGCTTCGACAGTTTTATGGACGCATACAGGGCCGGTTTCACCTATTTCATCCTGATGATGATCCTCATCCTTCCGACTGTCGGGCTGCTGAGTGTGTTCAAGGCAAATTCCTTGACTTTCAGATGGGTGATTATCGTGGAAATAACTGTGCTTTACGTACTTTATCTTTTCCGCCGTTCGCAAATTTTATCAAGTTCTTGCTCTACTTTGACAACTTTTTTGTACCTTTGCGCCCTTGAATTTCTGCCAAGCGGCCTATTGGTGGCCTCGGCGGTTTTTTTGTAGAGAGTGTAGATATGCAAAAGAAGGTCAAGAAAATACTGATTTCCCAGAGTACTCCAAGAGTCCTCACTCCTTATCAGGCCATTTCAAGCAAGTTCGGCGCGGAACTGGTATTCCGCCCCTTTTTCCTGATAGAACCCCTGACATCCCGTGAGTTCCGTGCCCAGAGAATCAATTTCCTGGATTATACGGCACTTGTATTCTCCTCCCGTCACGCCATAGACGCTTATTTCTCTCTGGCCGAGGAACTTCGTGTGAAGATTCCCGAGACGATGAAGTATTTCTGCACCACGGAAGCCGTCGCGATGTATCTCCAGAAGCACATCGTCTATCGCAAGAGGAAAATTTTCTTCGGTACGGGCACCCCTGACAGCGTGGTAGCCCTCATCGGCCCCAAGCACAAGGGAGAGAAGTTCCTTATCGCGACTTCCGATTCGTCCAATAACGAGTCTCTCACCCGTCTTTTCGATGCCCAGAAACTGGACTATACGACAGGTGTTTTCGTGAAATCCGTGAGCCAGGACCTCAAGGACCTCAAGCTTTCGGATTATGACCTTATGGTCCTGTACAACCCTGCCGACATCAAGTCCCTGCAGGAGAATTTCCCGGATTATGTCCAGGGGGACCAGTACCTGATCTCTTACGGCCGTTCCATCGTCAAGGCTATGGAGAGCGCCGGTCTCAGAATCGATATGCAGGCGCCGACTCCGGAGGCTCCCTCCGCGTCCCGCGCCATAGAGCTTTTTCTTCAGGGGCTTGAATGATGGACGCGAGACTTCCGAAGTCTGAACGTCTGTGCGGCTTTTCCGAAGTCGCGGCACTGATGGAAAGGGGGGAACGGAGCGGCGCCGGCTGTCTCCGTTGCCGTTTTATGCCGAACTCCCTGGATTACAACCGGATTCTGGTTTCCGTGCCGAAACGTTTTTTCAAGCGGGCTGTCAAGCGCAATCTCCTGAAACGGCGCATCCGCGAGGCCTATCGTCTCCGGAAGGGACTGCTCTCTCCCGGATTCGACATAATGATGGTCTATTCCTCCAGGGAGATCCTCCCCTTTGAGACCATTTCCGCCGACGTTGAAACCCTGCTTGGACGAATAGGGGAGCAATGAAGGAGACGGTGAAAAAGATACTGATTTTCCCTCTGGTAGTGCTGATAAAGTTCTATCAGCTCTGTATCAGCCCATTCACTCCGCCATCCTGCCGCTTTACCCCGACCTGTTCGCAGTACGCCCTGGAGGCCCTGCGCAAGCACGGGCTCTTCAAGGGGGGCTGGCTTGCGCTCAGGCGAATACTTCGCTGCCATCCCTGGGGCGGCAGCGGCTATGATCCCGTGCCATGAGCGATACGCGCAGAATGTTCGACAGAATAGCCCCGTCCTATGACCGGCTCAACCATCTTATGTCTATGAATGTGGACCGCCGCTGGCGCCGCATTTCCATCCGGGAGATAGTCGATGGCACGCCGCAGCGCATCCTGGACGTGGCCTGCGGGACTGGGGACAGCACCATAGCGGCCGCAAAGGCTGCCGCCGAGGGCTCGAAGGTCGTCGGGGTGGATATCAGCGAAGGAATGATGGCTCTCGTTATGGACAAGGCCCGGAAAGAGGGGGTTGAGGACAGGATTGAGTTGCAAGTCGCAGACGGACAGGCGCTTCCGTTTGAAGATGGGAGTTTTGACAGGGTCTGCTGCGAGTTCGGGATCCGCAATTTTACGGACAAGGACAAGGGGCTCCGCGAATTCTTCCGCGTGCTTTCTCCGGGCGGGAAAGTGGTCATCCTTGAACTTTCCGTTCCGCGAAACCGGGTGATACGCTTCTTTTACGACCTGTATTTTTTGCATATCCTGCCCTGGATAGGAGGGAAGATTTCCGGCGACGAGGCGGCCTACCGCTACCTCCCCGCTTCGGTCCACGCTTTCCCTCCGCCGGAGGAGTTTATGGATATGCTCGCGAGAGCTGGTTTCGTGAATGTCAGCCACCGCAGCCTTTCCCTTGGCCTCTGCCGACTCTTTGTCGGTGAAAAAAGCTGTTCATAACTTTTGGATTTTCAAATAATTATCCGTATCTTTGCGGTCCGCAAAAGTGGGCTACACGCCTTCTTTTGGCGGCTAAAGTATTTATAAACAATTAATTAACTAACACCAATGCCTGGTTTAATTGGAAAAAAAGTCGGAATGATTTCCGTCTTCGGTGCCGACGGGAAGAATATCCCGTGCACCGTCATTGAGGCTGGTCCGTGTGTTGTCACGCAGGTTCGTACGGTCGAAACCGATGGTTATGAGGCCGTCCAGCTTGCCTATGACGAGAAAAAAGAAAAGCACACCAGCAAGGCTCTGCAGGGCCACTTCGCAAAGGCAGGCGTGACTCCCAAGAAGAAACTGGCCGAATTCCCGGCCGACTTCCAGGGCGAGCTCAAGCTCGGCGACACGCTTACCGTGGCTGACGTCTTCACCGATGTCAAGTTCATCGACGTGGTCGGCACTTCTAAGGGTAAGGGATTCCAGGGCGTCGTAAAGCGTCACGGATTCGCCGGTGTCGGTGGCAAGACCCACGGTCAGCACAACCGTCTCCGTCACCCTGGTTCAATGGGCGCATCTTCCTGGCCTTCACGCGTATTCCCCGGAATGCGTATGGCTGGCCATATGGGTGCAGAGCGCGTAAAGGTCTTCAACCTCGAGGTCCTGAAGCTCATCCCTGAGAACAATCTCATCATCGTCAAAGGCTCTGTTCCCGGAGCCAAGGGTTCTTATTTAATTCTGGAGGACTAAGTTATGGAACTGAATGTTTACAAGATTGACGGAACCCTCTCCGGTAAGAATGTAGTTCTCGACGAGAAAGTTTTCGGCGTAACTCCGAACGATCACGCTATCTATCTCGACGTTATGCAGTATATGGCCAACCAGCGCCAGGGTACTGCCAAGACCAAGGATCGCAGCGAGGTTGCCTATTCCACCAAGAAACTCGGTCGTCAGAAGGGCGGCGGCGGTGCACGCCACGGTTCCCTCAAGGCCGGTATCTTCGTCGGCGGCGGCAATGTCTTCGGTCCCAAGCCGCGCGATTACCGCTTTAAGCTCAACAAGAAAGTGAAGCAGCTCGCCCGCGTCTCCGCCCTGTCCTACAAGGCCGCAGAGGAGAAGATCGTGCTCGTAGAGCCCTTCACTATGGAAGCTCCCAAGACCAAGGAATTCCTTTCGATCCTCAGCAACATCAAGGCTGGCGACCGCAAGATCCTCTTCGTCCTTCCGGAGAATTCCGCGAACATTTTTCTTTCATCCCGCAACCTTCCTCAGGTGAAGGTCATCAGCGTTGACGAGATTAACACCTACGCTATTATGGACGCGCATATGCTCGTTCTCGTGGACGGTGTCCAGGATATTCTCAGCGCGCGCGTAAAGTAAAGGAGATCAACGCTATGGGAATTTTAATTAAGCCTATCGTAACCGAGAAAATGACTGCTCAGGGCGAAAAACTGAACGTCTACGGTTTCATCGTTGACCGTAAGGCCAACAAACTTCAGATCAAGGCTGCCGTCGAGCAGATGTACGGCGTCACTGTCGCCGAGGTCAACACCCTGAACTATCACGGCAAGCGCAAACAGCGCTACACCAAGTCCGGGCTGCTCAAAGGCCGCACCAATCATTTCAAGAAGGCATACGTCGCTCTCGCAGGTGAGGACAAGATTGACTTCTACGCTAACGTTTAAGGAGGAATAAGCTATGGCAATCAAGAAATACAAGCCGGTAACCCCCGGTCAGCGTAACAAAGCTATCAGCGACTTCTCCGAGATCACTGCGAAGAAGCCCTACAAGAAGCTCCTCGAGCCCCTGAAATCCAGCGGCGGACGTAACAACACCGGTCAGATGACCGTCCGTTACCGTGGCGGCGGCCACAAGAGGATGTACCGTATCATCGACTTCCTCCGTGTCCGTGACGACATCAAGGCCACCGTGCTCACCATCGAGTACGATCCTAACCGCAGCGCCCGCATCGCCCTCATCCAGTATGAAGACGGTCTGAAGAGCTACATTCTCGCTCCGAACGGACTGAAAGTCGGCCAGACCGTAGAATCCGGCCCTCAGGCAGCTCCCGAACTCGGCAACTGCCTCCCGCTCTCAGCGATTCCCGTCGGTACCCTCGTCTATGCGATCGAGCTCCGTCCCGGCCAGGGTGCCGTTATGGCCCGCAGCGCCGGTACTTTCGCCCAGCTCGCAGCCCGCGAAGGCAAGTACGCCATCCTGCGCCTCCCTTCGGGCGAGACCCGTATGGTGCCCGTCACCTGCCGCGCCAGCATCGGTACCGTGTCCAATCCCGAACATAATCTGGAGTCCTACGGTAAAGCAGGCCGCAGCCGTCACCTCGGCCGCCGTCCTCACAACCGTGGTGTCGTTATGAACCCTCACGATCACCCGATGGGTGGTGGTGAAGGCCGCGCCTCCGGTGGTCATCCGCGTTCCCGTAAGGGTCTGCCCGCCAAGGGTTACAAGACCCGCAACCCGAAAGCGGTGTCCAACAAGTTCATCATTGAAAGACGTAAGAAATAACGGAATAAACTGACAGATTATGAGTCGTTCACTTAAAAAAGGACCGTATATCCAGGAAGCCCTGGAGAACAGGATTCTTGCTATGAATGAAGGTAGCAAGAAGAAAGAGGTTGTCAAGACTTGGTCCCGTGCCAGTATGATTTCCCCTGACTTTGTCGGCCACACTGTCGCCGTCCACAACGGCAACAAGTTCATTCCGGTTTATATTACTGAGAATATGGTCGGTCACAAGCTCGGAGAATTCGCTCCCACGAGAACTTTCAGAGGCCACGCAGGCAACAATAAGAAGTAATGTTTAAAGTATTGACATTATGGGAAAGAGAAAAAAACTGATGGCCGATCGCCTGAAAGAAGCCAAGAAACAGACCGCTATCGCCAAATTGAAGGACGTCCCCACTTCTCCCCGGAAGATGCGCCTTGTCGCTGACACCGTGCGCGGTGAGGAAGTCAACCACGCCCTCGACCTTCTCCACTTCTCCAAGAAGGAAGCTTCCATCCGTCTCGAGAAGCTGCTCCGCAGCGCTATCGCGAACTGGGAAGCCAAGAATCAGGACAAGAGCGAGCAGCTCGAAAAGGGCAATGTCATCGTCAAGACCATTATGGTCGACGAAGGCCGCACGCTGAAGCGTATCCGTCCCTGCCCTCAGGGCCGTGCCGGACGCATCCGCAAGCGTTCCAACCACGTCACCATCATCCTTGATGTTAAACCGGTGGAGGAATAAACTATGGGACAGAAAACCAATCCAATCAGCAACCGTATCGGTATCACCCGTGGTTGGGACTCCAACTGGGTAGGTGGTAATTATGCAGAGAAAATCGCCGAGGATTACGAGATTCGCAAGTATTTGTCGAACCGTCTCTCCAAGGCCAGCCTCTCCCGCATCATCATTGAGCGCACCCTCAAGCTCATCACCGTCACCATTCACGCCGCACGTCCCGGTGTCATCATCGGAAAGGGCGGCCAGGAGGTCGACAAGCTTAAGGAAGAGCTCAAGAAGGTTACCAACAAGGATGTCCAGATCAACATCTTCGAAGTGAAGCGTCCGGAAGTCGACGCCACCATCGTCGCTGACAGCATCGCCCGTCAGATCGAGGGTCGCGTGAGCTACCGCCGCGCCATCAAGATGGCCATCGCCACCGCCATCCGTGTCGGTGCCGAGGGCATCAAGGTCCAGATCAGCGGCCGCGTAGGCGGTGCTGAAATCGCCCGCAGCGAGATGTTCAAGGAAGGCAGGACTCCGCTCCACACCTTCCGTGCTGACATCGATTATGCTCTGGCCGTGGCACACACTCAGATGGGTACTATGGGTATCAAAGTCTGGATCTGCAACGGTGAGAAATACGGCAAGCAGGACCTCAGTCCGAACGCCGGTTTCGCATCCAGCGCTGCTCCCGCAGCCGGCCGTCGTGACGGCGGACGCGGCGAGCGTGGCGGACGCCGTGGCGGTGCACGCCGTGGTGGAGCAGACCGCGGAGAGCGTCGCTAAGCGTAGTGCTATTTGACTTGGAGGGCTTCCAAATTTTTGGATGCCCTCCTTTTTTTATTATATTTGTGGAACTAATTCAGACAGATATGAAAAAACTGTTCGCCCTGAGCCTTCTGGCAATGCTTTCCGTGACTGCTTTTGCGCAGCTTCCCAAGCACGAATTCACCATCGACGCCTTCGGCGGAGTATCTCAGCTGAGTTACAAACTCAATCCGGATTTTGCCGGGAGCAATGTCACTTATCCCCTCAAGCCCGGCGGTGGCGCCGGTATCGGTTACACCTGGTTCTTCGCCCCGAAGTTCGGGCTTCGCACCGGGGCTGAATTCGCCCTTTACCGCGGCGAGTTTTCCGCCTCGAAAAATCCCTGGGAGTTCTACAAGATGGAAGGTGGCACTCTTTATGGCCTTTTCTGGACAAATATTTCCAACCAGAACGGGGTGTCCGAAATTTCGAAAGACTTGATTACGCTTAAGGAGACGCAGACGCTCTATTCCATCCAGATCCCCCTGATGCTGGAATTCATTACTCCGGTCAATGCCTTGGGTACCAATCATTTCTATGCCGCGCTCGGAGCCCGTTTCCTCTTCAATGTCACGGGTTCGTACAAGCGCAGCGTAGATGGCTGGCTCACTGAGTTCCCTGATGGTAATCCCGATGGAAAATTTGGTATGGAAATGGTGGGGGATGAGGAAGCATTAACTTTCCAGAGGCCGATCTTCGGTTCGAATATGAGCGCGGACGATTATGCCTCACGGCGTGTCTATATGGGGCAGCTGGCCTATCAGACGGAAAGGCGGGATTATTCAGACGAGGGCAAGTTTATGCCCGGCCGTTTCAATGTCCTGGCCTCCGGCGAACTCGGCTTCCGTTGGAGGCTTGCTCCGAAGCTTGCCCTGTACACCGGTCTTTACTTCGATTACGGCATTCTCTCTATGATTCAGTCCGCTCGCAAGGATCTGCTTGTCAGGCTGGATGCGGATACGGAGGAGTGGTCCTTCTCGCAGGGCTCTATGCTGGAGAAACAATTTGAGAATATCAAGATTACGGCTACGGAAGGGGACAGCAAGCAGCTTACTCCCAAGATCAACAATTACGGCGTGAACCCCATTTGTTCCCGCCTTACCAACCTTGGCGGCGGACTGAAACTGCGCCTTGCCTTCGGTGTGGGTTCCAAGGTCCACGAGCACAGCGTCGTCCCGGCGGAAAAGAAGAAGAAGGAGAAAAAGCCCGTGGAGGAGAGTAAGCCTGAGCCTGTGGTGGAAGAAGTCCCGGAAGAAATCCAGAAGACTATGGCCGACCTTTCGAACACTATGTTTGACTTTGACAAGTACGTAATCAAGGAAGAGGCCAAAGCCAAGCTTGACGACGTGGTGAAATGGCTGCTGGAGAATCCGGACGTCAAGGTCGAGGTCGCCGGCCATACCGACAACTGGGGCAGCGACGAGTACAATCAGAAGCTTTCCGAAAACCGCGCGAAGGCCGTCTATGAATACTTTGTCTCCAAGGGTGTCGAGAAGTCCCGTCTGAGATATGTCGGCTACGGTGAGCTGCGTCCCATCGCGACCAATGCCACGGACGAAGGCCGCGCCCAGAACCGTCGCGTGGAACTGACTATAATAGAATAAATTTATTAAAAATTTGTTTTTTTAGTTTTTTTTTTTATCATTGCGGGTAAATAGCATCAAGTATTATTATCTGGAGGCTTTATTATGTCTCGCAAACTATTGATAATATTGACTTTTGCCTCCGTCATTTTGGCGGCGTGCGAGAGGACGGAGCAGAATGGGCCGGAAGGCACAAGTGAAATCCGCAAGGAGTTTTCGGCACGCTTTGCAGAGTCCCTCGGTACTAAAGCCAGTCAGGGCATAGGGCGTTCTTGGCTAGGCGAGGAACATATCCACGTTTTCAAGGGGGCGACGTCGCTGGGAGATTACGTTTCTGCAGATGACGGGGAGAGGGAAACGGCTGTGTTCAAGAGTGTCGGAAGCGGAGATGTCCTAAACGCGACAGACGGGGACTATTGGGCAGTGTATCCATATAATCCTGAAGACAAGTGTGATGGAGAATCAGTGATAATGGCGGTTCCTTCCATCCAGGAAGCCCACGAGAAAGGCGTGTTTCTCCGCTCTTTCCCGGCTGTAGCCCACAGTAAAGACGGAGAGAGTTTTGACTTCTACAATGTCTGTGGAGGAGTTCGCTTCACCGTTGCAAGCGAAGGGATTGAGTCAGTTGTCTTCCGCAATTGGACGGAGTTTAGTCTTGCCGGCAATATAAAACTAAGTTTCGGAGAAGATGGACTTCCGGAGGTTGCGATGTCAGGCGGAGGAGACAATAAGAATTACGTTTATATAAAGGCTCCGTCCGGCGGCTTTACTCCCGGCGTGGAATACTTTGCTGCTTTTGTTCCCAGAAATCTTCCCCTGGGCATTTATGCCATTGTGAAAAAAGGAGAGAAAGAGGGCTATCTGCAGCTGGATGATTTCATCTCCAGCGACAGGTCGATTATCGTCAGTCTGGAAGAAATAGATAAAGACCTTGTTTTCGGAGACCCTATTCTGGGAGAAGATTTTTATGCTGAATTCTCTGCTTCTTTTGACGAGCCTTTCATTACGGAAAATGGGCAGACAATTAATCGGAGCTGGATTGGAGAAGAGAGTATAAGCGTCTTCCAGTATGCAAATACCATCGGGGAGTATCGCAGCCAGGAAGAAGGATTGCGGGAGACGGCCCTATTCAGTCGTGTAGCCCCGATGGACAGTAAAATTGACGCTCGGGCTCCTTTCTGGGCCATATATCCATATAATAAGGACAACAGCAGTAGTGACGGTTTCGTATCGTTCACTCTCCCTTCTCAGCAGACAGCGGCCGAGGAGAGCGACGCTTTGAGGTCCATTCCGGCGGTAGCTAAATCTGACGGGCGCAGATTCTCCTTCAGCAATCTCTGCGGCGCCATTCGTTTCAGTCTCAAGAACAGCGGTATTAACTCTGTGACCTTCAGATCCTTCAAGGGAGAACCGATTTCCGGAAGAGTTCATTTGCGTTATGATGACTTGTCAGTGGAACGTGGTCCTGACCTGGATTATGTGACTGTCACAGCTCCGGGAGAGGGATTCATCCCCGGAAAGGAATATGTCGCCTATTTCATGCCCCAGACTTTCATTGCCGGTATGTCCGTCGTTCTGTCCAAAGGCGAAAAGCAGGCAAATCTTCCCTTGGATATCGATTCGATAAGAAAATCACTGATTACCAATACTTTTGTGCTTGATGAAGGCTATGATTTCGATAAGCCAGGTTCGAATCCTGCAGAAATTATCGTTTTTGCCGACGAGAGAATGAAGGCACAGTGCGTAGCCGCTTTTGACAAAGATGGAGATGAAGAGCTTTCTGTGGGAGAAGCCGCTCAGGTTACATCAATAGCCGATGTTTTTACCGACAATCAGTGCTCCTCTTTCGATGAGTTCCGCTTTTTTACATCTGTGAGCGAAATTCCGGCAGGATGTTTCCAGAATTGGGCGTCTTTAAAGAGTATCTCATTCCCGGAAGGACTCAGGCTGATTGCCGGTAAGGCCTTCTTCGGTTGTACATCTCTAACAAGGGTTAATATTCCAAGTCTTGAAACTTGGGCGAAGATTCGCTATGACTTCATAAATGACTTTGGTTATTCACGTCAATATAACTTCTGGGACGGCGGAATGCCCTTCTATTCAAGCAAAGACGGACATTTGTTCGTTGACGGTGAAGAGCTTACCGAATTGGATATTACTTCTTCCTTTGGTCAGATCAGCGATTTTGCTTTCTTTAACTGCACGGGTATTACGAGGCTTAATATACAGGATGCCGCTGTAAAGATTGGTATTTTTGCTTTCAATGGCTGTGACAATCTTTCCTGGGTGAATGTTCCCTCCCTGACTGACTGGTTCTCTTTGTGTCAAAATGGTTTCTTCTCCACTTCTGTCACGAACGGTTTTTCTGTCACTACGACATACAGGCCCGCCCATCTTATGATTGCAGGAGAGGAAGTTACGAATCTCCTTGTTCCGGAGAGCGTGAGCTCGATTCCTGACAATGCGTTCTCAAATATGGAATCGCTCATTTCGGTATCATTCTCCGGCGGGATATGCACCATAGGCAATTCGGCTTTTCGAAGTTGTACAGGCCTTAGGAATCTTAGCTTCAATAATGAATCTGTAAGCTTTGGCGACAGGGCATTCTCTGGGTGCTCCGGCATTGAAAGGATAAGTTTCGGCGAGGGTAACGTCGCGATTGGCAATAATTCTTTCGCGGAATGTGAAAAGCTGAAGGAGATTAGCTTCGGCGGCGGATCTGTCTCAATAAAGAGAAATGCATTTGAAAACTGCAACGCTCTGACCAGGGCTAATATCCCCTCGGTAAAGTTTATCTGCAGTTCCATAAATCTTGTAAGCGAGGATGCATCTCCTTTTTATTCCAGCAAAGAAGGACATCTCTTTATAAATGGGACCGAACTCACGGGCTTGATTTTCCCGGAGACTGTGAGTTCGGTGAACAAGTGGGCATTCATCAATTGCACGGGCATTACGGATATCACTCTCCGCAATGGAGTCGGGATATCATACCTTGACGTTGCCAATTGCTCCGGCCTGAGAAATGTCCATCTTGACAAGTTGGAGACCTGGCTTGAACTTCAGTCCGGATCTCTCTTCCAGCGCAGTTGGAGTTTCGGCGGACATTTGTGCCTGGGCGATGAAGAAATACTTGACTTCGTGGTTCCCGAAGGCATAGAGCTTATCGGAAGGAATGCGTTTGATTACTGTAAGTACCTCAAGTCGGTTACAATCGCTTCTTCCGTGACGGAAATGGAAGAGGATGTGTTCAGTTGTACTCAGCTTGAAAAGATTGTTATGAGGCCGGAAACTCCGCCCTCGTGCACGGCGTCGACTGCTTCGTTGACTGGTTTTCCGACTCTTACGTTCCGCGGTGTTCAATGCCCGATTCTTGTCCCGGCACAGAGCGTTGATTTATATAAATCGACCTGGCCCGGTTTGGCAAATCTGATAACGGCGAATCCAAATTAGCGCTTCAGGCGCACATAGATTGACAGGGGGAGCTTCTTGCCGAAACCATCTTCGAGCACGAGCTCTCCCGATTCTATTGCCCCGGCCTGGCCCTTGAAGGCCTGCTGCATCAGCGTCTCGCCGAGAAGGGCGGAGTAGCCATTGGAATAGAGGTTCAGCACCACGAAACCTTCGCGGGGCGAGAGCAGCGCGGCGACGTTTTTCAGCAGACCGAACAGCAGTTCGTCCAGTTTCCATTTCTCTCCGTCAGGCCCATGTCCATAGGCCGGCGGGTCCAGGATTATACCCTGGTAGGTATTGCCGCGCTTAACCTCGCGACGGGCGAATTTAAGAGCATCCTCAACCACCCAGCGTATGCCGTCCAGGCCGCTGCGTTCCATATTTTCGCGCGCCCAGTTGACAACCTGCCGCACCGAATCCAGATGCGTGACATCGGCTCCGGCGCACTTCGCAGCAATGGACGCAGCCCCGGTGTAGGCGAACAGATTCAACACCTTCGGAGCGGGCAGGCCGTTGGCTTTATGGATACGCCCCAGGCGGGAGGTCTCACGGAAAATGTAGTCCCAGTTGTCCGCCTGTTCGGGAAAGACTCCGACGTGTTTGAAGGCGGTCAGGCCGAGGCGTAGGGCGATGTGGAGGTCGCTGGCGGCGTGGGTCTCGGGGTCCGGCTCGCCGTTATAGGCAATCTGCCACTGGTCTTCCATTTTCCTGAGGCGGTTCCAGGTGCCGCTGTCCTCCTTGCCCGCCTTTCCGAAGCCTGCGCCCGGGACGAATTCCACATGGGCAAGCTTTTTCCACTGAGCCTCGCCCATGGACGGTTCCCAGAGGGCCTTCGGTTCGGGACGACGGAGCACATACTTTCCATAGCGCTCAAGTTTTTCACCGTTTCCGCTGTCAAGCAGTTCGTAGTCTTTCCACATCGCTTTTGAATTTTCTGCAAAGATAGTTATCTTTGTGGACTAGGAAAAACTTAATACCTTATAAAAATGCAACAGCACATCGACACTTACGACTTTGCAGGCAAGAAAGCCATTGTGCGAGTCGACTTCAACGTTCCCCTTGACGAGAATTTCAACATCACCGACGATACCCGTATCCGCCGTGCCATGCCTACCCTGAAAAAGGTACTGGAGAAGGGCGGAGCCGTGATTATCATGTCCCATCTCGGCCGTCCCAAGAAAGTGGACCCGAAGTTCTCCCTCAAGCATATCGTGGACCACGTGTCCGAATGCCTAGGTGTTCCGGTCCAGTTCGCCGACGACTGCCAGAAGGCTGACGCTCAGGCTGCCGCGCTGAAACCCGGCGAGGCCCTGCTGCTCGAAAACCTCCGCTATTATGCTGAGGAAGAGGGCAAGCCCCGCGGACTTGCAGAGGATGCCTCCGAGGAGGAGAAAAAGGCCGCCAAGGCCGCTGTAAAGGCTTCTCAGAAGGAATTCGTCAAGAAGCTCGCATCCTATGCGGACTGCTACATCAACGACGCTTTCGGCACAGCTCACCGTGCCCATGGCTCCACCGCCCTCATCGCCGAATACTTCCCCAACGACAAGATGTTCGGCTATCTGATGGAAGGCGAGATCAAGGCCATCGACAATGTTCTTAAAAATGCCCAGCGTCCTCTGACCGCCATCATAGGCGGTTCCAAGGTCAGCTCCAAGCTCGCGGTCCTGAAGAACCTCGTCGGCAAAGTGGACAATCTTATCATCGGCGGCGGTATGGGCTATACCTTCGTCAAGGCCCAGGGCGGCAAGATCGGTCTCTCCCTGCACGAGGATGAGCTCATTCCCGACGCTCTTGAGATCCTCGCCACGGCTAAGGAAAAAGGCGTGAAGGTCTATCTCTCCACTGAGACCGTAGCCGGCCAGGCTTTCGACAATGACACTCCCCGCAAGATTTTCCCGACCAACGATATCGCTGACGACTGGGAGGGTATGGATGCCGGCCCCAAGACCCTGGAGGCCTGGAAGAAGGTTATCCTCTCTTCCAAGACCATCCTCTGGAACGGTCCTGTGGGCGTTTTCGAACTTCCGAACTTCGCCAAGGGTACCCTGCAGATCGCCGAGGACCTCGCCGAGGCCACCAAGGCCGGAGCCTACACCCTTGTGGGCGGCGGTGATTCCGTCGCAGCCGTGACCCAGATGGGCTATGCCGACAAGGTCTCCTATGTCTCCACCGGTGGCGGTGCAATGCTCGAGGCCATCGAGGGCAAGGTTCTTCCCGGCGTCGCAGCAATCCAGGAATAAATGATGGAAATGCTCATAGTCCATTGGAATGTCGATCCCGCCATCTTCAGGATAGGCGGGTTCGAACTCAGATGGTATTCGCTGCTTTTCGTGGCGGGATTTGTCCTGGGCTGGTTTATCTTCCAGGGCTTCTTCCGCCGCGAGAAAATCAGCGAGAAGTTGCTTGACCCGCTGCTATATACCCTGCTGATCTGCACGATCGTGGGCGCTCGTCTGGGGCACTGCCTTTTCTATCAGCCGGACTACTACCTTGGCTCCTGGCAGGGCTTCTGGGAGATTTTTATGCCCTGGAAGGGCGGTCTGGCAAGCCACGGCGGCACGATAGCCCTGATTCTCGGAATGTGGTGGTTCGCCCGCAAGTATGGACGCAAGGAGGACTTCGATTTTGTCTGGATTCTTGACCATCTGGCCATTACAGTGGCCTTTGCAGCGTTCTTCATCCGTCTTGGAAACCTCTTCAATTCAGAGATTTACGGCGGTCCGACCGATCTCCCCTGGGGCTTTGTCTATGAGCGTAACGGCGAGACTGTCCCTAAGCATCCGACCCAGCTCTACGAGGGTCTTACCTATCTTCTGCTTGGCTTCGTTCTCTATGGACTTTACAAGTGGAGGCTCGAGAAGATGCACCGGGGCTCCTTCGTGGGTATTTTCCTCGTCGTCTGTTTCGGTAGCCGCTTCCTGATCGAGTTCGTCAAGAATCCTCAGGTCGAGTTCGAGGAATCGATGCTCCTGAATATGGGCCAGCTTCTGTCCATCCCCTTCATCCTTCTAGGCATCGGCTTTATCGCCTACGCACTCGTGAAGAAGATTCCGGCTATGGCTGTTCATCCCGAGCAGGTCACCCGAAAGAAAGAGGCCACTCACTACGCCCGGCCGCTTAAGTAGCTTTGACGCAGCCTCTGTGGCTGCGTTTTTTTGCAGTGGCTTCTTCGTCGCGCCTCAATCATACGTTTCACCCGCAAAAAGGCTTCGATTTGCGGGTGAAAGTTTTATCGTGATCTGTTTCACCCGCAAAAATGGCTGATATTGCGGGTGAAACGGGCTATGTGCCAGCGTGCCGTCTGGCCCCCGCGCCTTCACGGGCATTGCCGCCCGGCGTTTGGCCTGCATCTGGCCCCCGCGCCTTCGGGCCGCCGGCCTCGCCGACCGGCTGTCATGGTCGGCGGCTACGGCACGCCGCTGTGGTGGGCTCTGTGCGAGTCAACGTAGCAGCGCGCCAGAGGATGGAACTCCCCGGCACGCCATACCCCCCCTCAAGACATTGAGTTAACCTCGTTTGTTACATTGAGTTAACCTCGTTTGTTTACGTGCTGAGTATCAATAATGTCTTGTGAAACAGTACAAGGAGCAGAAAAAAGCTTTGTAGCCCGCCCGCAAAAACCCTCGCGTACGCGCGCGTTTGGTGCGATTTTTGCTCAAAAGTGGCGGCTAAAATGGTTAGTAGTTATGATTTTAAGACAGATGGTCTTGGTGCTCGCAGGGATGTTTCTCTCCCTGCCGCTCCTCGCGCAATATCAGCAAGAGCCTCAGGCTGAGGACTCTACAGTAGTTCTGACTCTGGACGACGCCCTCAAGATCGCTCTCAGCGAGAACGTTTCCGTGAAGGTCGCGGATATGGAAATCCAGCGTGCCAAGTATGCGAAAAAGGGTAGTTACGGCGCCCTGCTTCCGCAAATCAACGCTTCCGGGCTCTATTCCTACGCCATCCAGAAGCAGAAAGTCTATTTCGGCTCTGACAAGGCCTCGGACGACGAGGGTGAGTCGAAGGGTGGCGGAATGGCCTCTATGATGGGCGCGATGATGGACCCGATTTACTACTATATCCAGCAGCTTATGGCCCTGCATCCGACGGCTCAGATTCCGCCCTATCAGGCGCCTCAGCAGGAAGAGTCCTCCTCCGGCAGCGACGCGGTCGAGATGGGCCGAAGCAATCAGGTCCAGTTCGGTATCAGCGCTTCGATGCCTCTCGTGAACGTCCAGCTTTGGGAAAGCCTCCGCATCAGCGGCGAGCAGGTCGAACTTGCCGTCGAGCAGGCACGCGAGTCCCGGCTCGGAATGGTCACTTCCGTCAAGCAGGCCTTCTATGCCGTCCTGCTTGCCCGCGCGGCTTATGATGTCTACAACGCGACTTACGAGAATGCGGTCGAGAATTTCAAGCAGACCGAGAGGAAGTACAATGTGAACAAGGCCTCGGAAATGGATATGACAAGGGCCAAGGCCAGCCTTGCCGCCGCGGTGCCGAATCTTTTCAATGCCGAAAATACGATTGAGCTCTCCCTGTGGCAGCTCAAGGCCGTCCTCGGGGTGGACCTGGATATGAAAATTGACGTGGCCGGCAAGCTGGAGGATTACGCCGAGGATATGCTTCGCAGCGTGAACGACGGCGCCGAGGCCGAACTTGACCGTAACTCCCAGATGCGCCAGCTCGCCATCCAGGCAGATATGCTCGCCAGCCAGATAAGGATGCAGCAGTACGCCTACATTCCCTCGCTGGCGATGCAGGTCTCTTATAACTACTACACCCAGAGCGACGTGTTCCAGCTCAGCCAGTGGAAATGGCTCCCTTCGAGCACCCTCGCCCTTAGCCTGTCCATCCCCATTTTCTCCGGCTTCCAGCGCTATCACGCCATCAAGCAGACCCGCGTCCAGAAGGACGAGCTGGACCTCCAGAGGCAGAACGCCGAGCGCCAGCTGAAAATCGCCATACGCCAGAACATTTCGGCTATGGACACTCAGATGAAGAGTTACGAGGCCGCCCGGGACGCCCTGGAGTCCGCTGAAAAGGCCTATGACATAGCTTCCAAGAGCTATGAGGTCGGCCGCTCCACCCTCACCGACCTTAACAATACCGAACTGGTTCTTACCCAGACGAGGCTCCAGGCCCTGCAGGCAATCTACAATTTCGTGCTTGCCAAGGCCGCCCTCGAACAAAACCTCGGCTACGATTTCCTCGACGACAAGGGGAATGTGGATCTGGAGGGTTCTTACTTGAAAAAATAAAGAATAAATATATGAAACTCAGATTCTTAGCAATTGCATCACTGCTGCTTGCCTCTTGCGGAAGCCGTAATTCCGCACCCGCACCGGCGGCCGCTCCCCAGGCCGAGGCCCCAAGAAATGTCGAGGTGACGCTCGCAGTGCTGCGCGACGTGGACCAGGAGGCTTCCTACAGCTCCACAATCCAGCCTTTCGCCACCAATAATATCCAGCCCCAGCAGGGCGGGCGTATCAGAAAGGTCCTTGTCGAGGTGGGCGATTATGTCCAGAAGGGACAGCTCCTCGCCGAGATGGACCGCACCCAGCTGGACCAGCTCGAACTTCAGGTCAAGAACGACGCAATCGAGCAGGAGCGTATCCAGAAGCTGCACGCCGAGGGAGGCCTCTCCCAGTCGGACTATGAGGCCGCCGAGCTGGGCTATGCCCTCCGCCGCTCCAATCTGGAGAACGTGAAGGAAAACACCATCCTCCGCAGCCCCCTGACCGGCTATGTCAGCGCCCGCAATTTCGACAAGGGCGATATGTTCACTATGGCCAAGCCTATCTTCACCATCCAGCAGGTCGTCCCCGTAAAACTGCTTGTGGGCGTCTCCGAGGCCGATTATTCCAAGGTCAAGAAAGGCGACAAGGTATCTCTCACGGTGGATGCCCTGCCCGGCAGGACTTTTAGCGGCAAGGTCGAGCGCCTCTATCCTACCATCAACGAGGCTACCCATACTGTCAGCGTCGAAGTCACCGTCCCCAACACCGACAAGGCCCTCCGCCCCGGAATGTACGCCAGGGTGAACATCAATTTCGGGACTCAGAAGCATATCGTCATCCCGGACCAGTGCATAGTCAAGCAGCAGGGCTCCGGCCAGAGGTTCGTTTTTGTGCTGAACGACGACAATACCGTGAGTTACGTTCCGGTGGAACTCGGTGTCCACAAGGGCACGGATCAGGAAATCATTTCCGGCCTCAGCGAGGGCCAGAAGGTCGTCGTGAAGGGCCAGTCAGCCCTCAAGGACGGAAGCAAAGTGCAAGTTTTGGAGAAGTAAGCGTCTATGAGCATCTACAGAACAGCTGTCAACAATCCGGTCACTACCGCGCTGCTTTTCCTGGCGTTTGCCATCCTTGGTATTTTCGCCCTGACAAGGCTCCCGGTCGACAACTTCCCGGATGTTGAATCCAATGTCATTATGGTTATGTCGGCCTATCCCGGGGCCAGCGCCGAGGATGTCGAGAACAACCTGACCAAGGTCCTGGAGAACTCCCTGAACGGTGTCGCCGACCTGAAGAACCTGAGCTCCAACTCCCGCGAAAACCTGGCCTTCCTTACCTTGGAATTCGAGTACGGGACGGATATAGAAGTGGCCACTAACGATGTCCGGGACAAGTTGGATATGGTCAACCAGACCCTTCCGGACGGGGCTTCCACGCCGATTATCTTCAAGTTCAGCGTGGACGATATGCCGATTATGATTATGGCGGCGACGGCGACCCAGAGCGTCCCGGCCCTGGACAAGATACTGGACGACAAGGTCGCGACCCCGCTGGCCCGCGTAAGCGGCGTCGGTACGGTCTCGGTGGCCGGTGCTCCCAAGAGGGAGATCCAGGTCTATGTGGACCCGGCCAAGCTGGACGCCTACAAATTGTCCATTCCGGTCATTTCCCAGATTATCGCCCAGGAGAACCGCAACGTCCCTTCCGGCAGCATAGACATCGGTTCCGACACCTATACCCTCCGCATCAAGAAGGAGTTCCAGAATCCTTCCGAACTCCTGGACATAGTCGTCGGCAAATTCGAAGGCAATGCGGTCTATCTCAGGGATGTCGCCCGCGTTGACGACACCCTCGAAGAAAAGTCGCAGGAATCCTTCACCAACGGCACCCGCGGCGCCCAGATCATCATCCAGAAGCAGTCCGGCTACAACACCGTGGAGGTTATCCGCCGCGTGAAGAAGGAGATGAAAAATATCTCCCGCAACCTGCCTTCAGACATCCAGATAACCACCGTCGTAGACAATTCCGACAACATCCTCAGGACCATCAACTCCCTGAAAGAGACCATCGCGATCACCTTCTTCGTGGTTATGCTGGTGGTCTTCATCTTCCTCGGCCGCTGGAGAGGAACCATCATAGTGGTCCTGTCCATCCCTATCGCCCTGCTGGCCTCGCTGCTTTACCTTTTCGCGACCGGCAACACGCTGAATATCATTTCGATGTCGGCTCTGTCCATAGCGATAGGTATGGTCGTGGACGATGCCATCGTAGTCCTTGAAAACGTGACGACGCACCTTGAAAGAGGCGAAAAACCTACCGAGGCGGCCGTCCACGGCACTGCCGAAGTCGGTATATCGGTCATCGCCTCCACCCTGACGATGCTCTGCGTCTTCCTGCCCCTGACAATGATCAGCGGTATGGCCGGCATAATGTTCAAGCAGCTCGGATGGATCGTGTCCATTATTATGATAGTGTCCACCACGGCCGCCTTGACCCTGGTCCCGATGCTCTGCTCGCAGCTGCTGAAGAACGAGAACAAGAGCGGCAAGGTCTATCACTTCTTCTTTGACCCTATCAACAAGGTCCTGGACGGCATCTCCCGCGGCTACGCCCGCTTCATCGCCTGGTGTATGAGGCACAAGAGATGGGTCCTGGCCATTGCCATAGTCGTGTTTTTCCTTGTGCTGGGACTCTATGTCCCGGGGATGAAGACGGAGTATTTCCCGACCCAGGACAACGGACGTCTGCAGGTCACTGCCGAACTTCCCATCGGTACGGCCCAGGATGTTACGCGTGAAGTGGCGGCCCAGATTTACGAAAAACTCAAGACGGACATCCCTGAGATCAAGGTCCTGAGTTACCGTTTCGGCCAGGCGGATACCGACAATGCCTTCGCTTCGATGCGTAATAACGGTACCTACCTCATCACGATGAACATCAATATCGGCTCGATGGAAGACCGCCAGAGGGGACTGCCGGAGATTGCCGACATCGTCCGTGAGGACCTCAAGCTCTTCCCCGAACTCAACCGTTTCAATGTGAGCGAGGGCGGTGGAATGGGCGGTGCGGCCTCGGTCCAGCTGGAAATCTATGGCTATGATTTCGAGACTACGGAACGCGAGGCAAGAAGGCTCCGTGCCGCGATGATGGAAAGCGGCGTTTTCGCCCAGGCCATACTCAGCCGCGACCAGTACACTCCCGAATACGAGGTGGACTTCGACCGGCAGAAACTGGCCCTGAACGGCCTCTCGTCGGTATCTGCGGCAACTGCCGTGAGTGCGGCGATGTCCGGAAGCGTGGCTTCCTACTACCGTGAAGAGGGCGAGGAGTACAATATCCGTGTCCGCTATGCCCCGGAGTTCCGGACCAGTATCGAGGACATCGAGAACATCACCGTCTACAATACTTCCGGCGTGGGCATCAAGGTCCGCGACCTCGGCCATATAGTCGAGACCAAGGTCCCTCCGACCATCCAGCGCAAGAACCGTGACCGCTATATCACCGTGACCGGAATTATGGGCCGCGGACACGCTCTGAGCGAAGGTGTGGAACTTGTCAACAAGGTGATGGAAGCGGAACCTCTTCCTCCGGAGCTGAGCTGGAGGATCGGCGGCGACTACGAGGACCAGCAGGATATGTTCGGCGATATGATCCTCCTCCTTATCCTTATCATCATCCTGGTCTATATGGTTATGGCTTCCCAGTTCGAGTCCTTTATGGGACCGCTGGTCATAATGTCCTCCATTCCTTTCGCCTTCGTGGGCGTGGCCCTGGGCAATATGGTCGCGGGACTCGCGATCGGCGTAATGGCTATGATAGGCATCATCATCCTGATGGGTATTGTCGTGAAGAACGGTATCGTGCTGATTGACTACACGATACTTTGCCAGGAGAGGGGAATGAGTGTGCGGGATGCCTCGGTCGAGGCCGCGAAGAGCCGTCTGCGTCCTATCCTTATGACCACCTTGACCACCGTCCTGGGTATGCTCCCGATGGCTCTGGGTACGGGCGAGGGTTCGGAAATGTGGCGCGGTCTCGGCACTACGGTCGCCTGGGGTCTGTCCATTTCCACTCTGATCACCCTTGTCATCATCCCTGTCCTTTACTGCGGTTTCACGGAGCACCGTGAGAGGCGCAAGGCACGCCGTAAAATAGTTGAATAAAAATGCTTGTTACCAACGAAAACTACGGGCCTTCGGCCCTATCCCTCCCAAACAAGTTTGGGCCCCTCCCATTTACGAGGCCATGGGTGGCCACGGTTTTCTTATGGTAACAAGCATTTTATAATAACCATTGATATGAAAGCAATATTCGTAGCATACAATCAGGCGTATAACGACGAGATCATCGCCCTGCTGGAGAGTTTCGGGCAGAGGGGCTTCACCGAGTGGAGGGAGATAGGCGGGCGAGGCAGCGTTGACGGAGAGCCGCACCTCGGCTCCCACGCCTGGCCTACCCAGAACCACGCCCTTCTGACGGTGGTGGACGACAGCCTCGTCGCTCCTGTGATGGAGGCTCTCCGCCGCACCGACGAGGCCGGGCCGAAGCTTGGTCTCAGAGCCTATGTCTTACCCGTAGAACAAGCATTATGAGAAAGTTAATCCTGACGCTGGCGCTTTTGACGGCGGCCCTTTCCGCCTTCGCGCAGCGCTCCTACGCCGAATTTGTAGAGCAGGCGGGCACTGTGCCCTTTATCGTAGTCGACAAGACGGCTCTGACTCTCGCCCTGGTGGATGGGCAGGGGAAGGCCATCAAGGAATATGGGATAGCCGTCGCGGTCAATTATGGCCCGAAGAAGGTCGCGGGGGACCACAAGACTCCGGAAGGCAAGTTCAAGATCAACGAACTCCTCTATGCCAAGGGCCTGAAACACGATTTCCACGACGGGAAAGGCCCGATCAGGGATGCCTATGGCCCCTGGTTCCTCCGTCTGGACGTTCCGGGTTTCCGCGACATCGGCATTCACGGCACGCCCTTCCCGGAGAGCATAGGCTCCCGGGCCACCGAGGGCTGCATCCGTATGCGGAATTCCGACATCCTCGACCTCAAGAACCGCGTCAAAGTCGGCACGGTCGTAATCATCACTCCCGACCCGGAGAAGTAGTGTTTACGGAAAAATGATTATATTTGTACGATATTAATCGAATAACGATATGTCTAAAATAGCAACAAACAGCACATTCGCCGAGCTTATCAAGGACGACAAGCTCGTAATCGTGGATTTCTGGGCTACCTGGTGCGGCCCCTGCCGTATGCTTTCCCCGCTTCTGGACGAGGTTGAGGCCGAGATGTCCGACAAGATCAGCGTCGTAAAGGTCAATGTGGACGACTGCCCTGAAATTGCCGCTCAGTACCGTGTAATGAGCATCCCGACCCTTTATTTCATCAAAGACGGCCAGGCTGTCGACAAAACCGTCGGCGCAATGCCCAAGGACGCGCTCGTAAGTAAAATTATCTCAAACCTATAATTAATAATTATGAAAAAGATTTTGACAATTGCCGCTCTCTTCGCATCAATCTTTGCAGCTAATGCGCAGATCGGTATTATGGGCGGTTTCACTTCCTCCAATACGACCGTCAACACGAAGGATATAATGGAGAACGCAAAGAACATCAGCCTCTATCACGCAGGTGTGTTCTATAAGTTCAACCTCGGTATGGGCTTCGCCGTCCAGCCGACCCTCGCATATCAGGTCAAGGGTGCCACGCTGGAGCACAATATCAATGCAGGTGACATCAAGGCTGCCAGCGAGACCCTCGAAACCAAGACCGGTTTCATCGAGCTCAGCGCCGGTGCCCAGTGGGGTATGGACCTGCTCGCTTTTCGTCCTTTCGTCTTCGTCGAACCTTTCATCGGTTACGGTATCACCGGCAGTGAGAACTTCAAGCTTGGTGAAAACTTCAGCGGAGGCAAGATCGACAGCGAAAAGCTCGATGCGGCAGCCAAGGAAGTAAAGAATAAACTCGAATATGGCTTCGGTGTCGGCGGTGGTGTCGAGATTGCCAATCACGTCCAGATTTCCGTCCAGTGGTTCAAGAACCTCGGCAATCTCTACAACGACGGAAAGATTGACGGAGAGCAGGTTATGACCGCCGTCAAGGACAACTACAAGAATGTCGAAAACTACAGTGGTATCAAGGTTACCCTCGGTATACTGTTCTAAATCCTTGAAGGAATTCCTTGCACCTCAACTTGCAGAGGTGCGCGTCCGGATGGAGGAAGCCCTCCGTTCGGACGTAGGCCTTTTAGGCCGCACCAATGCCTCCGTCCTCGCTTCCGGAGGCAAGATGATACGTCCTGCTATGGCTCTGCTGATTGCCGGAGCCTGCGGGAATCTGAGCGAGGACAGCTACCGATTCGCGGCCGCGACCGAATTGCTCCACAATGCCACTCTTATGCACGACGACGTGGTCGATTCGGCGGGGGAGCGGCGGGGACAGCCGACGGTTTCATCCATCCTCGGGGCCGGTCCGGCAGTGCTTCTGGGCGACTACTGGCTGGTCAAGGCTATGGGCCTTATCCTCTCTTCGGAGCGTAGCACGCTAAGGGCTGTGGGTGTTTTCTCAAAAACGCTTTCTGACCTTGCCGAAGGGGAACTTCTCCAGATGGAATTGTCCGCTTCGGCCCTTACCCGCTGGGAGGATTACCGGCGCATTGTCTACTGCAAGACAGCCTCCCTTTTCGAGGCTGCGGCAGTTTCTGCAGCAATTTCCGCCGGGGCCGCGGAGGAGGTCATAGATGCTATAGGGCGTTTCGGGAGTCTCTGCGGTCTTGCCTTCCAGATCCGGGACGATATTTTCGACTATGTGGGCACGCCTTCCATCGGGAAACCCGTGGGCATAGACCTGAAGGAGGGAAAAATCACTGCGCCGCTGCTTGCCGCCTTGGACGAGGCCCCGTCCGAGGAGGCGTCGGTACGCGAAAAAGTCCGCCGTTTGGGCTCCGAGCCGGGTTTGGCGGCGGAAATCCGGGAATTCGCCCTGTCTCACCGTGGCATAGAAGGGGCAGAGGCGAAAATCGTCGAAAATCTGGAAAATGCTGTAAAAGCCCTGTCAATCCTTCCGGATTCCAGGGAAAAATCGTATCTTTCGGAACTTGCCCGTCATATAGGGGAAAGGACTACATAATATGGAAGTATTTGGGAATAAGGAACTTGTGTCCGTACTGCACAATATGGTCAGCGACGGAAAGATTCCGCACGCCATAATGTTCCACGAAGAGGACGGCGGCGGTGCCTTCCCGATTGTCGTCAATTTCCTCGAAGACGTCTATGGCGGAAATCCCCGGGTCGGGAAACTGATCCATCCTGACATCTATTTCATTTTCCCGGTCGCCGGGGAGAAGAGCCCGGTCTCGGAGCAATTCATCGCCCCATTCCGTTCCCTTGCCCTGTCGAATCCGTATTTCTATGAAAATGAACTGAATGAGGCTATCGGACTGGAGAAAAAGCAGGGCGTCATTTCAGTGGCCGAGGCAAGGTCCATACTGGACAAACTCTCCCTTTCGGCCGTCGAAGGAGGCTATCGCTGCGTGGTGATGTATCTTCCTGAAAAGATGAACGCAGCCTCCGGAAATGCGCTGCTGAAGATGGTCGAGGAGCCTCCGCAGTCCACGCTTTTCCTGCTCATAACCCACGCCCCCGACAAGGTTATGAGGACCATTTCCTCCCGCTGCCTTCAGCTCAGGGTCACTCCTCTGTCGAAGGAAGATCTGATTAAAGTCCATCCTAAAGAGGCCGCCTCGCCGCACGCCGACCTCTTCGCCGACCTCCTCAGGGCCCTCGTTTCCCGCGACCTGTTTTCCGCCCTGGAGACGGGAGAAGCAATGTCGGAGCTGGATTCCAGGGAGAAGCAGAAATCCCTCTGCCGCGAGGCCGTGGGAATGCTCCGCAATATTTTCCTTTTCCAGCAGGGACAGCGCCAGCTTGCCGATATCCTGCCGGACGAAGATGAGTTTTACAATGAACTTGCCGGAAAGTGCAAAAGGACCTTTCCGCGCCGTGCAATGGAAGAATTCGACAAGGCCACGATGCTCATAGAGCGCAACGTCGCTCAAAAGGCTGTTTTCGCGGACCTCGTCCTCAAGTTATATTCTTACGTATAATGGAACCGAACGAAACCATACAATATGACTGCTCAAGGGGCTGTATAATCGCCTCGCCGGATACGCAGGACCAGGAAATCCGTTACCGCCCGGGCTGCTGCAAACTTCAGGTTTACGATTATCTGAAGGGCATAAGCCAGGAGCAGTTCAACGATATCTTCGAAGTCCGCTTCAAGAATACCCGCAAGGGCTTCTATATCAATACTTCCGGCCAGAGTATCAAGACCGGGGACCTGGTAGTCGTAGAGGCCGCCACCGGCCACGACCTCGGTATCGTCACTCTCGAAGGGCCAATCGTGGGCCGTCAGATGCAGTGCAAGGGTGTTGCTCCGGATAAGGATGGCTTGAAGAAAATCTACCGCAAGGCCAAGCCCTTTGACATCGAGCGCTGGCAGGAGGCAATCGCCCGTGAGCAGGAAACTATGATCCGGGCCCGTGTTCTGGCCGCCAACCTGGGGCTGGAGATGAAAATCGGGGACGTCGAATTCCAGGGCGACGGCACCAAGGCCATCTTCTATTACATTGCCGACGGCCGCGTGGACTTCCGCCAGCTGATCAAGGATTTCGCGGAGGAGTTCCATATCCGTGTGGAAATGAAGCAGATCGGAGCCCGTCAGGAGGCCGGTCTGATAGGCGGCCTCGGAATCTGCGGCAGGGAACTGTGCTGTGCCAACTATATAACTGAGTTCAAGTCCATTACGACTGCTGCGGCCCGTTGCCAGGACCTTTCCTTGAACCCTCAGAAACTTGCTGGACAGTGCGGCAAACTCAAGTGCTGCCTGAACTATGAGGTGGCGGCCTATATGGACGCGCAGTCCAGGATTCCCAAGGTCTCCGAGCCTCTCGAGTTCGAGGACGGCCTTGCCTGGCTGGTCAAGACCGACATCCTTGCCGAGACGCTCTATTTCTCATACGAGAAGGGCTCGCTCGCCAAAATTTATCCTTTGTCCGCCCACGAGGTCAGGGAAATCATAATGATGAACCGCAACGGCCGGAAGCCCGAGACTCTTCGCCGCGACGAAGAGGTCGTGTCGCCGGAATTCGTGACCGCGGTGGGGGACGACAGTATTTCCCGCTTCGACGAGGCACGCCGCAAGCGCCGTCGCAAAGGTGGTCGCCAGAAGGGTTTCAGGAGTGGTCAGAAAGGTCCAAAAGGAGAATAATGGGACACGGGAAGCTTCGCAAATTCGCTGAGAATGAGACTTTTAGCTGTCTTATTCAGCCGGATGCGTCCTCTGTTTTGGTGAAAGACGGTTCCAAGGCTCTTGTCCTTCGTGACCATCCGATAAAGGGCCATTGGATCGGGCAGGTGTTCTCTTCTCCCGGGCCCATAGTCCTGGAACTTGGCTGCGGCAAGGGGGACTATACCATAGCCCTTGCCGAGAGGCATCCGGAGATGAATTTTATCGGGGTGGATATCAAAGGGGCGAGGCTTTGGAAGGGGGCGAAGTATGCCACGGAGCGTGGGCTTAAGAATGTGGCTTTCCTTCGTACCCGCATCGAATTCATCGGGGCTTTTTTCGGCCCGGACGAGGTGTCCAGGATATGGCTGACCTTCTCCGATCCGCAGCTAAAGAGTGAAAATGCAAGGCTCACTTCTCCTCTCTTTCTGGAGAGGTACCGCGCTTTTCTGGCTCCGGGCGGGCTTGTCTGCCTGAAGACCGACAGCCGTTTCCTCTACGAATACACTCAGGCGGTAGTCCGTGCCAACTCCTTGCCGCTATTGGCTTCATCCACGGACATTTACGCCCCTCAGGCTATGACCACTCCTGACCGTCGCTCCGCGACCCCTCCCAGCCTGACGGCCGGGCCCCTCCCTCTTACGAGGCCGAGGGTGGCCACGGGTCCTGAGTGGTCACAGCCCGAGGGGCCTGTAACTGCCACGACGGACTGGGCGGAAGTGACCGGGGTGCAGACTTTTTACGAGTCGATGTTCCTGAAGATGGGCCTGTCGATAACATATATGGAGTTTACGTTGGAGCACGAGGGCCCGTTTGTGCATCCGACGGACTTTGATTCGGATTACTGGCGGAAGGCAGAGGGGCCACGCCGCACTTTTTCCCACAACCCTACGAAACTTTGAGTTCTCACCGCTAAAGACCTCAATGTACGACTTCGCAACAAATGCGCGTAAAATGCAAGTTGTTGACCAGTAGTAATTTATGTAAAGTAACCTACGTAATTTTTCGTAGGTTGCTTTGCATAAACTCCTGACAGTGAGTTGATTACATTTTACGGCAAATGTTCCGTGGGATCGGGCAAAAATCATTATCTTTGCATTATGGATATCAGAATTGGAAACGGATTTGACGTGCACGCTCTGTCAGCGAGTCTGCCGATGTGGCTCGGAGGAATACAGATCCCTTCTGAAACCGGCTTCGTGGCCCATTCAGACGGCGATGTGGCCATACACGCCCTCTGCGACGCCCTTCTCGGCGCCCTGGCCCTCGGCGACATTGGACATCTTTTCCCCGACAGCTCCGACGAATTGAAGGGAGTGGACAGCAAGATACTTCTCGCCAAGGTTATGGAACTTGTGCGGGAGAAGGGCTGGAAGGTCGGGAATGTGGACATAACGATTGCCCTGCAGAGTCCCAAACTTGCTCCGCATATTGAAAGTATGCGCCGCTGCCTCGCTCCGATCCTTGGCGTGGGCATCGACTCTGTCTCGGTCAAGGCCACCACGACGGAGCGTCTCGGCTTCGTGGGAAGGGGAGAGGGATGTGCCGTCTGGGCGACCGCCCTCGTCGAGCGCTAGTTTGCAACCCGGTTGCAAGGAAGGAGCACTACCTTTGCCATAGTAAAATTGATATGCTATGGCACACGAACATCACGAACATAATCACGAACATCACGAAGAAGGCATTCGTGAACCCCTTGTAAAGATAATCTCCGCTTCGGTACTTCTTGCCGCGGCGGTCGTAATCGAGAAAAACACAGACTGGAGCACCTGGCAGTACCTTCTGCTCTATCTCGTTCCGTATCTTGTCGTCGGATGGGAGACCCTGAAGGAGGCCGCCGAGGCCCTGCTGCACGGAGAAGCTCTGGACGAGAATTTCCTGATGAGTGTGGCGACAATCGGGGCACTGGTCATAGGCTTCCTGCCCGAGGCCGAGACGCAGTTCCCCGAGGCGGTATTCGTAATGCTGTTCTTCCAGGTCGGCGAACTCTTCGAGGGCATCGCCGAGGGCCGTTCCCGAAAGGCGGTGTCGGCGCTTATGGAAATCCGTCCGGACAGTGCCTCCGTCGAGAGGGACGGGGCAATTGTCAATGTCCATCCTGACGAGGTTTCCGTCGGGGAGACGATCCTCGTGCGGCCAGGAGAAAGGATTCCGCTGGATGGAGAAGTGATTGAAGGTGAGTCTTCTATGGACACCGTGGCGCTGACGGGAGAAAGCGTTCCGAGAAATGTGGCTCCCGGCGACGAGGCCCTTTCAGGCTGCGTCAACCTCAGCGGAGTCCTGAGGATACGCGTCGCCAAGGTTTTCGGCGAATCCACGGCTTCCCGCATCCTGGAGCTGGTTGAGCACGCGGCGGAGAACAAGTCTTCAAGCGAAAGATTCATCACCCGTTTCGCGAAGGTCTACACCCCTGTCGTCGTCGGTCTGGCCGTCGCCGTGGCGCTGATCCCTTCCCTGATTACGGGACAGTGGCCGATATGGATCTACAGGGCCCTGATGTTCCTTGTGGTCTCCTGCCCCTGCGCGCTGGTGATTTCAATTCCACTGAGCTTTTTCGGCGGCATCGGCGCGGCGTCCCGGAAGGGTATTCTTGTCAAGGGCGCGGCGTTTATGGACACGCTTGCGAAGCTCCACACCGTCGTTTTCGACAAGACGGGGACTCTGACCGAAGGCGTTTTCGAGGTGACTGCCGTCCATCCGGAAGAGCTTGACGGCAAGCAACTTCTGCATCTTGCCGCCCACGTGGAGCGTTATTCCACCCACCCGATAGCCGCCGCCCTTCGCCAGGCCTATCCTGAGGAGCAGGACGACTGCTCCGTAGAGTCGGTCGTAGAGATCGCCGGCAAGGGGGTGAGCGCAATGGTCAACGGAAAGAGGGTTGCGGTGGGCAATTCCCTTCTGATGGAAGAAGAGGGCGCCGACTGGCATCCCTGCCACCACAGCGGGACCATCATCCACCTCTCCGTGGACGGCCGCTATGAGGGACATATAGTGATTTCAGACAGGGTAAAAGAAGATGCCGCTTCTGCCGTTTCTGCCCTTAAGTCGCTAGGCGTCAGCAATATAGTAATGCTTACCGGGGACCAGGAGTCCATAGCTTCCGCCGTAGCGGCCGAGACGGGGGTGGACAGCTATTACGCCGCCCTTCTGCCAGAGGGCAAGGTCGAAAAGGTCGAGGCTCTGCTGCCGGAAGGGAAACTCGCTTTCGCCGGCGACGGTATCAATGATGCACCGGTACTGATGCGCTCAGACCTTGGTATCGCTATGGGCGCCCTGGGCTCAGATGCGGCCATAGAGGCGGCTGACGTGGTCCTTATGGACGACCATCCGTCGAAAATCGCCCTTGCGCTGCGCATCGCCAGGAGGACTCTCAGGATAGCAAGGGAGAATATAGTTTTCGCCATCGGAGTGAAACTCCTGGTGCTCATTCTTGCAGTTTTCGGTCTTGCGACGCTCTGGATGGCCGTTTTTGCCGATGTCGGGGTGACGGTTCTCGCCGTTCTCAACGCTATGCGCGCCCTTCGCGCATAGGCGTTTGCCTAAAAGGCAAATAATCCCTATCTTTGCAGGATATGAGAAAATGGCTGGTAATACCCGTCCTGCTGATGCTTTCATCCTGCCAGTTCGTCCGCCGTCTTGCCGACGGGGCGGAGGAGCGTATCCTTGGCGACGAGGTCGTGGCCAGGGTCGGCGAGCATAAACTCTTTCTCTCCGAACTTGAAAAAGTCATACCCGGAGGCATCTCTCCGGAGGACAGCACCTCCCTTGCACGGCAGTACATCTACACCTGGGCGAAGGATCTCCTTTTCCTGGATCTGGCCGACGAGCAGCTCTCCAAGGACGAAAAGGATGTCTCGACGGAACTTGAACAGTACCGCCGCAGCCTGCTGAAATACCGCTACACTCAGCACTATGTCTCGGAAAGGCTGGATACGCTGGTCACCGAAGAGGAAAAAGAGGCCTACTATGAGGCCCACAGTGACAAATTCCTGCTTGACAAGCCGCTGATGCGCTGCCGGATACTCCTGATTCCGAACAACTCCAAGTCCTTGAAGAAGATTCTGAGCAAGATGCGCTCGGAGGAGAGCGAAGACCTTGCCGAAGCGGAGGAACTCTCGAAAATGACTGCGATCCGTTATGCCGACCTGTCCGACAGCTGGATTGACGCCACCGCCCTTTCCCGCGAACTCGGAATGGACGCTGATGCCGTTCTCTCCGCCCTGAAAAAGGGAAAGGTGGAATGGGAGGACGACGGCGACGTGCTCCACTACGCCTATATAGTCGAAAAAGTCAAGGAAGGAAAGCCCGCGCCCTACGAATATGTGAGCGGCAGGATCGGGGATATAATACTGAACATAAGAAAACATACTCTTACGAGCGATTTGGAACGGGACTTGCTTGAAAGGGCCCGGACCAATGGACAATTTGTGGAATATTGATATGAAACTGAAGCTTCTCATCCCGGCGCTGCTTGTCGCCGCAACACTCCCGCTGGGTGCCCAGAAATACAAGGCCGGACTCATCGACAAGACCGTCGCAGTGGTCGGCGGAGAGGTCATAATGATCTCCGACATCGAGGGCCAGATCCAGCAGATGAAGGCCCAGGGAATGAACTCTGACCGCGATATGCGCTGTGAGATCCTGGAAAATATGATGGAGTCCAAGATCTTTCTGATGCAGGCGAGAATCGACTCCTTGACAGTCAATTCCGATATGGTCGAAGGAGAGCTTACCCAGCGTATGGACCAGTTCAGGACCTATATGGGCGGCGACGAGGAGTTGGAAAAATACTTCGGCAAACCCCTTTACAAACTGCGTCAGGAATGGAAGCAAATGTTTGAGGACCAGAGCCTTACCCAGCAGGAACAGGCCCAGATAGCGCAGCGTATCCCCGAACTGACACCGCAGGATGTGAAGGAATATCTGGACACTGTCAACAAGGAAAACCTGCCGGTGGTCCCGATCAAATACCAGCTTTCCCAGATCTCTGTCTATCCGGACCGCCAGGCCGCCTCGATGGCCGTGAAAGAGAAACTTCTCTCTCTGCGTGAACGTATCATCGCCGGGGAGAAATTCGCCACCCTGGCCCGAATCTATTCCGAGGACCCCGGCAGTGCGCGTAAGGGCGGTGAACTCGGTATGGCTTCCAAGTCCATCTTCTGGCCGGCTTTCTCGGACGCCGCGATGGCCCTCAGGCCTGGTGTCATTTCCCAGATCGTCGAAACCCCCGACGGCTTCCATATCATCGAAGTGCTTGAAAAGAAGGGAGATATGTTCAATGCCCGCCATATCCTGCTGAAGCCTCAGTACACGGATGAAGACAGAGAAAAGGCGTTCAAACGTCTGGACAGCCTCAGGACCAAGATCCAGGACGGCGAGATGACTTTCGCCCTTGCCGCCCGCTTCTTCTCGGAAGACCTCGCGACCCGTACCAACGGCGGCCAGATGGCCGATCCGGCAAGCGGCTCGTCCTATTTCGAGATAGACCAGCTCAAGCCGGCCGACTATATGGCCATAAAGGAACTCAAGGAGGGCGAGATTTCCGCCCCTGTCGAATCTCAGGACAACGAAGGCTATCAGCAGAACCGCAGCGGCAACACTGTCTACAAGATTATCCGTGTGGACAAGATACTTCCTGCCCATCCCGCCTCGTTCGAGAATGATTATCCCGACCTCCTGCAGCAGGTCCAGGGACGGAAGCAGATGGAGGCCATTGACAAGTTCCTGGATGAAAAGGTCAAGACTACCTACGTCGTGATAGACCCTATGTTCAAGGGCTGCGACTTCTCCCGTGAGGTCTGGAAAACTAAAGTGAGCGAATGATGCGTCTGGTCCGGTGGTTAGTGCTTTCGGCGCTGTCCCTTCTTGCGGCAGCGTCCGTCTTTGCGCAAAACCGGGTCACGCTCGTAAGCGCCAAATCAGCGCAACTCATTGAAAAAGACGGGGAAAGCTTCCGAAAGGTGGTTGGCCCCGCCCGTTTTCTCCATAACGATACATACCTGGTCTGCGACACCGCCCTGTGGAATGTCAATACCAATATCATCGATGCCATAGGGCACGTCAAGATAATCCAGAACCGCACGCAGCTGAGCAGCCAGACTCTGCAGTATGTCGTGGACGAGGATATGGCCAAGTTCCGCGGCTCGCTTGTCCAACTCGAGGACCAGGACAAGAACACTCTCCGCACACGCTATCTGGACTATAACACGAAGGACTCCGTAGCCATTTTCCAGAACGGAGCGTCTATGCGGGACAAGGATGGACAGATAATTGAAAGTCAGTTCGGTACCTACGATTCCAAGGCCAGCCTTTTCGTATTCAACGACCAGGTGAATATGTTCACCGACTCCATTTTCATCAAGACCTCCCGCCTGGAATACCGCTCCGACCTCAATACTGCCTATTTCGGTTACCGCACCGATATGTGGGAAAGCGAAAATATGCTCTCGGCCGACGACGGCTGGTACGACAGAAACCGGGAGTTGTTTTTCTTCCGTCGCAGCGTCCATCTGATGACGCAGGACCAGGAAGCCTGGTCGGACACGCTCTACTACCACAGGGTGCCGAACGATGTCGAGATGATGGGCAAGGTGGAACTCTTGGATACTACTCGCAATGTTTTCGCCCTGGCCACGCTGATTTTCAGGAATATACCGAGATGTGACGTGGACTCTGTATGGGTGGCGGACGCTGAAAAGCGGCTGAAAGACATAGACGGAGACGCGGTGATGGAGTATCGCCGGAAAGCTGCTGAGGAGGCTCGCAAGAAGGCCGAGGAAGAGGCGCAGAACGACCCGAACCGGCCGCCGCTTCCGGGTAAGCCCGGCGGAAAAAAGGTCGTGGGCAAGGATGCTGCGCCGGGGGCTGCGGAGGCACAGGGAGCTGCGGAGGCACCGGGCGCTGCCGAAGCGCCGGGCGCGCCGGAGGCTCTTTCAGACAGCCCCGTCACGCCCCCTGCCGATGCTGCGGCCGTTAAATCGCCCGCTGACAGCCTTGATGTCGGTTCTCCGGTTGACAGCCTTGGCGTCGGTTCTCCGGCCGATACTTCGGCCATCGGTCAGGTCCCGGCAGAAAGCCTGGGCGTTGCGGCAGACAGTCTGTCTGCCACCTTGCCACCTTCGGATAGCCTTGGAGTCAGTGCCCTGGCCGATACTTTGGCCTCCGAAACGACTATGGACAGTCCTTCTGCCGCTATGGTTCCGAAGGATTCTACTAAGATAGGCTTCATCTGGGGCATATCGCACGTGAAACTCTATCGTGACGATATGCAGATGGCCTGTGATTCATTGCATTACAGCGATCTGGACTCCCTTGTCAGGCTCTACAGGGACCCGGTGTTCTATAATGAAGGCAATCGCCAGTATGCCGCCGACAGCATCTATGTCGTTATCCGTGACAGGAGGGTGGAGAAGGCCAACCTGATGGCCAATGCCTTCATAACCATACAGGAGGATTCCCTGAGTTTCGACCAGATCAGGGGCACGGAGATGGTCGCCTATTTCGATTCTACGGCTGCCCTGACGCGTTTCGACGCGCTCGGAGGGGCCAATGCGCTCTTTTTCCTTGTCGAGAACAATGCCTTGGCTACGGTTAACAAAGTGGAGTCCAAGATGCTCTATGCCACCTTCAAGGACTCCGAACTGGAGAAAATCTATTATTTCGAGGAGCCGAAAAATGACGGTTATCCCGTGGTCCAGATGCTGAAGGAAGACAAGCGCCTGAAGGGCTTCAGGTGGGAGCCGGAAAGGCGTCCGCGGAACCGTTACGACATCACCTCTCTGGAGCCGAGGCGTTCCCAGAGGCTCTCCTATCTCTCTAGACCTCACGCTGAGTTCAAGGAGACCAACCGATACTTCCCGGGCTATATCAACAAGATATATAAGGAGATAGCCTACCGCGACTCTATGGAGGTGGTCCATAGCCGGGAGAGGGCGAGGGCTAAGGCCTTGGCCGACAGCCTGAAGAATGTTTCGGATACTCTCAGCCTGCCTCCACTGGATTCGGTCGCCGTCAGTGATTCACTCAGGACTGATGTGTTGAAGGACAGCCTGGCGGTTGCAGTGGATACGCTTGGCACGCCGCCTGCGGATACTCTTTCGGCGCCCGTGATTCTCTCTCCCGAGGAGCAGAAGGCTCTTGAAAAGAAGCGGAAGGCCGAGGAAAAGGCTCGCATAAAGGCTGAAAGGCAAGCCGCCCGCGAGGCCCGCTGGGCGGAAGAAGACCGTCGCTACGAACAGAAGCAGGCGGCTAAGGCCGAACGTAAACTTGCAAGGGAGCGCGCACGGAAACTTCGTGAACTCAAGCGCCTGGAACGTAAGGAGCAGAAGGAGCGTGCCATCTATGAAAGGTATCTTGCCAAAGAGAGGGCAAGAGCTCTCAAGAGGCTGGAAAAGGAAAGTAAGGCACTTAAGAAGGAAAGATGAGGCTGTTGAGGGCTGTAGGGGATTTGCTTGCTCCGCGTCAATGTGTGGTGTGCGGGCGAACGTTGGGGGTGCAGGAGGACGAGATCTGCATTTTCTGTGAGGCTGACCTGCCTCTTACGCGTTATTCTTCTATGGTTCACAACCCTATGGCCGACAGGATCAATCTCTTGATAGAACGGCACAGGGCGGACTCTGACAGGGAACCGTACGCTTTTGCGACGTCTCTTCTTTTCTATAATTCCGGCAATGCTTATTCTCGCATCCCGCAGGCTTTGAAATACCGTTACAAGCTTTCCACAGGACGTTTTTTCGCTCGACGTTTAGCCGAGGAGATGGCTTCGGCCGGGCACTTTGCGGACGTGGACCTGGTCACTGCGGTTCCTCTTCACTGGACAAGGCGTTTCCAGAGGGGTTACAATCAGTCGGAAATCATTGCGCGGGAGGTGGCAAGGGGGCTTGGGGTTCCATACAGGGATATTCTTGTGCGGGTTCGGCGCACCAGGACGCAGACGAGGCTTTCGGGCGAGGACAAGTCGCGGAACGTCTCCGGCGCCTTCCGCCTGAAGCGTTCCTTTTCCGCCGCTTTGCCTTCGCGCCTTCGGGCCGCTGGCGGTGAGGTTCCTGACCCGGCTGACTTGCCTTCGCGCCTTCGGGCCGCTAGCCTTGCCGGCCGGGAAGATGGCCGGCTTCACCCAGGGGCCCTCGGCTCCACCATTCCGCCCGCTGGCGGGGAGGTTCCTCGCCACATATTGCTGGTAGACGACACCTTCACTACCGGCGCCACCCTCTACGCCTGCTTCTCCGCGCTCCGCGCTGCCCTCGGCCCAGACGTGCGGATCTCCTTCTGCACCCTCGCCTCCGTAACTGCGCTGTAGACTGCTTGTTCGTGAAATGCAAGTGGCTGAGTGCCAGTTACTTGTGTAAAATCGTCTATGTTGGACTAGGTTCTTCGTCACTTTTGGTGCAATTTAGCCTGTTTTGGAGAGTGACATTTTAAGCATTAGGAGACGGTAGTCGGCCCTTCCGTACATCTGCCTTTT
>CACZDC010000009.1 GCA_902779785.1 uncultured Bacteroidia bacterium | reverse complement strand
CAGATGTACGGAAGGGCCGACTACCGTCTCCTAATGCTTAAAATGTCACTCTCCAAAACAGGCTAAATTGCACCAAAAGTGACGAAGAACCTAAAATCAACCAAGGCACTTTGCGTAATCTACTGATAGTCAATAATTTAACCACCACCTATACGACAGAGCGAAAGTTGCCGGAACTGCCCGTCGGAAATGACTCCGGCGCGATGAAGCCCCTCCAGGCTCCAGAGCTCGCGGGGCTGATTGTCCCGATAGAGGACTATTCCGTGGGCCGACTCCTTGATATAAGGATGCTTCCGCAGTTCCGTCTCCGGGAGTGACCACAGCGGGTAAGGCTCGGGAGCTGAGCACTTTATAAGGTCGCGGATTCCGGAAAGTTTCTCCTCGTCGAAATGCCAGATGTCCAGAAGCTGCTCGACTGAGCTGTAGCCGTGCAGCTCTTCCCGGTGCTCCACCATCTTCACGGCAAAGAACTTTCCTATGCCGGGAAGGGTGGTGAACTCGGCGCTGTCCGCCTTGTTTATGTCCAGGCGGGGAATGTCGATATACGGTTCCAGACGCTTGTAGACGCTGTCTGAAACGACATAGCTTTTGGCAAAGTCGGCCTTCCGCCGGAAGCGTCCGCCCTTCTGCCTGTAGTGGTCAATGCTTTCGGCCTGCTTTTCGGAAAAACCAAGGCGCTGCAGGTCCTCGACGCTCACCGTGTTGGGATTGAAGCGGAAACTCTCCACCTTTCGCGGCGAGACCTTGTCCAGAAACGATTTTGCCTGAACGCTGTGCTGCGATTTCCTGCGGACGGCGAAAGGGCGTTTCCCTTCCGCAGCAGCATCGGGCGTCTCAGACGGCCACCCGTCATCAGCCGAGGCCTCCCCAAGCACTTTCCGGGCGATGTCGGGGTCCACGACATAGACCGTATCGGGACTGTCCCGGTTCGCTTCGAGACGCGTCACCGCCGCCCTGTGCAGGAACAGGGCCACTTCATAACCAATTATCAGGAATACCAGCGCAATGGCGCCGCTTGCAAGCGAGGCAGAAAGACCGCTACGCTCTCTCTCCCTCCCCTTCTTCCCCTCTTCCATACTTCTTCTTTTTCTCCTTGACCGGCTCTGCGCCGGCTACTACAATCACAATTTCTCCTTTTGGAGGATGTTCTTCAAACCACGCAGCGAGTTCTGAGAGGCTGCCGCGGTGGTGCTGCTCGTGAATCTTGGAGATTTCACGGGCTACGGAGCACTTCCGCTCCCCGCCGAAAACCTCCGAGAACTGAGAGAGAGTTTTCGCGAGCCGGTAAGGCGACTCGTAGAAAACCATTGTTCTGCTTTCTGCGGCGAGGGCTGCCAAAAGGGACTGACGCCCCTTTTTCTGAGGAAGGAAGCCCTCGAAAACGAAACGGTCGCAGGGCAGCCCGGAGGAGACAAGCGCAGGAATGCAAGCCGTCGCCCCCGGAAGAGTCTGCACTTCGATCCCTTCTTCCGCACAAGCTCTGGAAAGCAGGAAACCTGGGTCTGAGATTCCCGGAGTCCCTGCATCAGACACCAGCGCCACGTCCATCCCTGAGAGGATTTTTTCCTTGATGAGCGCAACGCTTTGGTGCTCATTGTATTTATGATGAGAGAGAAGCCGGCCGTGAATATCATAATGATGCAGCAGGACAGAGGTGGTCCTGGTGTCCTCGGCGAGAATCAGGTCGACGCTTCTGAGGACCTCCACGGCCCTGAATGTCATATCACCGAGATTCCCGACCGGCGTCGGAACGATATACAGCCGTCCGGCCATCTCAACCAAGTTTCTTTCTGACGGCCATCATAAAGCTGAAGACGATGTCACTCTTGTAGTTCCACTGCGGGAACTGGTCCATCAGGTATGCGACGGCGTCTTCAAGGCTGTCCATTGACTCAAGTGTCGCCAGGGTGCTGTCATACAGAGCGTAATCCTCCTTGAAAAGGATGGTTATGAACTGGGCCCGGTCCAGCAGCGAAATGCCGCTGCGGATGTGCTTGACACTCACTCCCGGGCGGGCCTGCATCCACTGGTAATTGCCCTCCGCAAGCGGCTTGGCCTTAGGCTTCGGCGCCGGTTCCGGCTCTGGCTCGGGCTCCGGTTCGGGTGCCGGTTCCGGCTCTGGCTCGGCTACAACTGCCGGCGCCGGTTCGGTTTCAACCACCGGCTCGGGCTCGGGCTCAACCACCGGCTCCGGCTCGACCGAAAAGTCTACCTCCACCTCCGGTTCAAGCTCCACCTCAACCTCCGGCTCAAACTCCGCCACAGGTTCCGGTTCAACAACCTCGACCTCCGGCTCAGGCTCAGCTACTGCCACCGGCTCAGCCTCAGGCAAATCACCGTCCTCCACCGAGCCGATTTCGAAATCGGTGAAATCGGCAGCTTCTTCCGTGGACCCTGCCTCGCACTCGGCGAGTTTTCCCTCGAGGGCGGAAAGCGCCTCTTTCAGTTTTTCAAGTTCAGAGCGAATTTCTCCGAGCAATTCCGTATGACTTTTGTCCATAAATGACTATATTTGCATTCAACTATCCCTGCATAATCACTTAACAAAGATAAGGAAATGTTTTTGGAAAACACAAAAAAATCGGGCAGCATCGAAGTTATCTGCGGCTCGATGTTCTCAGGCAAGACAGAAGAACTCATCCGCAGACTCAAGAGAGCCCAGTTCGCCAAACAGAAAATAGCCACTTTCAAGCCCACGGTGGACAAGCGCTATTCCGAGCTCGACGTTGTATCCCACGATTCCCATTCCATTTCCTGCACCCCCATCAAGACCCCTTCCAGGATGCTCCAGATAGATCCTGACGTCGAAGTGGTAGGCATTGACGAGGCCCAGTTCTTCGACGAAAGCCTGATCGAAGTCTGCCAGGAGCTTGCCAACCGCGGGATCAGGGTTATAGTCGCCGGTCTGGACACCGACTATCTCGGAAAGCCTTTCGGCCCCATCCCCGGCCTGCTCGCCATTGCCGAAGATGTCCAGAAGGTCCACGCCATCTGCGTCCGCTGCGGCTCGCTTGCCAACCACTCGCACCGGCTCTCCGCCAGCAGGAAACTGGTCGTCCTCGGCGAAAAGGACACATACGAGCCCCTCTGCCGCGACTGCTACCAGAAGGCACTGAAGGAAGACAAGGAAGCCTAGGCTAATATACCAGCGAAACCAGACCAGTGGCCTTGTTCCAGGACAGATTCCGGTAATACTCCTCAAGGTCTTTGTCCGTGTTGTCAGAAGGCAGGAACATAGAGAGACCGCAGCAGGAATGGAACTGGAAAGGAGAGTTTACCAGGAAGCTGGGCGTATGGTTCTCATAGATGACCAGCTTCGAAAGCACTTCGTCCAAAAGCGCCAGGTCATCTTCTTTCGCCCCTGCCGTGACAAGTATGTCGCGGAGGTCATAGTACCAGTGCTTGTTCCGGGTATAATAGTTCTGGGGAGAATACCTTATGACGCTGGTACCGTCCACCGGCGTGCGGGTGACTTTGATCGAGGCGATCTCGCTCCTGTACTTGTCAAAGAGAAGCGCACAGACCTCCGCCAGATCGTCTATATAGTCAAGATTCACTACAGAAATACTTGCCGAACGCGATGAACCGCTCTTTGCGAGATACTTTTCCACATATGAGCTGCATACGGCGACGGGATTACACTGCTCTCCGATAAGAAGGGAAGCCATTCTAGTGTAATCAAAGCCTTCGGAAAGGACTTCCGATGGCGAGAAACCCATTACCGACACCTTGTCCCGGAAAGCATAGGCGACCTCCACGCAGGCCATCATACAGGCATCGAAAAGGAGGTAGTCCAAATGTATCGGAACAGCTTCGGCCATAGCCTCGACAGACATTTCCACAGAGCTGTGGCCGATTGCGTCCACGCCGATACTGCGGTGAGGACGGGACGCTGACCAGACATCGAATTCTTCGGAAGAACCTTTGTCATAATACCCGATGGGCAACCATCCTGTGCCGTGGGAAGAAAAGACCATTCCGTAGCTTGCGGCTGGGAAATTGTCCTTCACATAGTTAAGGACATCCTTAAGCGTCCCGGGGTCTGAGGCGTTGGTTTCCTGCGGCCAGGTCTTCAGGGTGTCGCGGACTGCCTTGCCCTCAGAGTCCCTTGACAGACGGATCAGCACAGGAGGATATGACGTATAACCGCTTTTGCTCGAATAATCGGCATTGCGTGCGAACACCAGCAAGGCGTCATCGTTACGGAGGGCATAGGGAAGGTAGCCCTCCTCCAGTTCAGCGATATTTCTTTTCTGGTCGGAACTCAGGTTATGGGCACCGGCGGAATAGAGCAGCATAACCTTGTTCTGCGGCACCATAGTGGTACGAGTCTGTCCGGTGGAAGTCCCCGACTGAGTCTCCTTGACAGTACTGTTGAAGTTCTCGTCCCTGGAGCAGGAAAGAGAAAGACAGGCGGCGAACATCGCCAGCAATATGCAGACATTTTTACGCATACATCTACAAAGATACTGCTTTTTTTTATAAATTTGCACACTTACGCGATAAACCTAAGCTTTATGAAACATTGTATCAAGTTGATTATGACTTCAGTATTTGCCGCCTTGTCGGCCTGCGGAACTCAGAAAGAAAATGCAGACGACTTCAAGTACACCATAGATTCCTTTGCCGACATAAAGGTAATGCGCTATAAGATTCCCGGATGGGAGAATCTAAGCCTCAAACAGAAAGAGTACGCCTATCACCTTGCCGAGGCAGCGAAATACGGCCGCGACATACTATGGGACCAGAACTGCAAGGATAACCTCCGGGTCCGCCACGCCGTCGAAGCCATCCTCGAGAACTATGACGGGGACCGCGAATGCCCTGATTTCCAGAAATTCACGGTCTATGCAAAACGCCTGTTCTTTTCCAACGGGATTCACCATCACTATGCCGAAGACAAATTCTTCCCGGAGTGCGAGAAAGCATACTTCGCATCCCTGATGAGTGCCGTCGGGATTGAAGACGGAGAGCTTCTCGAGGTCATCTACGATCCCGCGATCTATCCCCAGCGCCGCAGCACCGAAAGCTCCGGAGACCTGGTAAAGCTCTCTGCAGTTAATTTCTACGAGGGCGTGACCCGCGACGAGGTGGAGAAATACTATGCCTCCATAGTGGACCCGAAAGACCCCGAGCCCATCTCCTATGGACTTAATACCAAGGTAGTTAAGGGAGCCGACGGCAAGGTCAGGGAACTCCCCTGGAAGATCGGCGGCATCTACTCTCCCGCCATCGAGAAGATATGCGAAGAACTCCTGAAAGCCCGCGAAGTCGCCGAGAACGATATCCAGAAACGCGCCCTCGGCCTTCTCGTGGACTATTACACTAGCGGGGATCTGCGCCTCTGGGATGCCTTCAACATCGAATGGGTCAAGGACACTCTCGGCACAGTGGACTTCATCAACGGCTTCATCGAGGACTATAACGACCCTCTCGGCCGCAAGGCTTCGTGGGAAGGTTATGTCAATATCAAGGACGCCGAGGCATCCCGCCGCACCGAGATCCTGAGTGCGAACGCCCAGTGGTTCGAGGACCACTCCCCCGTGGACCCGCGTTTCCGCAAAGAAAAGGTCAAGGGAGTGTCGGCCAAGGTCATCAACGCCGTCTGCCTCGCTGGCGACAGTTATCCTTCCACCCCCATCGGAATCAACCTTCCCAACGCCGACTGGATCCGCAAAGAGCACGGCTCCAAGAGCGTGACCATAGCCAACATTACCCATACCTATGACTATTCGGCCAAGGAATCTCCGAAGAGCAACCTCACGGAGTTCGCCTACAGCAAGGAGGAGATCGAGCGCGCGAAGAAATACGGGACCGTCGCGGATGAAATCCATACCGACCTCCACGAATGCCTCGGACACGGCTCCGGCCAGCTCCTTCCCGGAGTCAGCACCACGGCTATGGGCGAATATGCCTCCGCTCTGGAAGAAGCCCGCGCCGACCTCTTCGGCCTCTATTATACCGCCGACCCAAAGATGGTCGAACTCGGCATAATGCCCGACGCAGAGGCCTACAAGGCCGAATATGACTCCTATATCCGCAATGGCCTTATGGTCCAGTTCACACGCGTCGAACTTGGCCGCCCGAACACCGAAGCCCATATGCAGAACCGCAAGCTCATCGCCGAATGGTGCTTCGAAAAAGGTGCTGAGGACAAGGTCATCTCGCGCAAGAAACGCGACGGAAAGACTTATTTCGTGATCAATGACTATGTGAAACTCCGCGCCCTCTTCGCCGAACTTCTAGCTGAAATCCAGAGAATCAAGTCAGAAGGTGACTACGAGGCCGGAAAGAATCTGATAGAGACCTATGCGGTCAATATCGACCCCGAACTGCACAAGGAAGTCAAAGCCCGCTACGAGGCCCTGAACCTCAAGCCATACGGAGGATTCATCAATCCCGACATCCAGCCGGTGATGAGCGAGGACGGACAGGTAAGTGACTATGTCCCTGTCTATACGGACGACTACCTCGGCCAGATGATGCTCTACGGCAAGAAATACGGGACTCTCTGATGGATATAATCCGGGATTTCCAGAACTACCTGAAGATAGAAAGAGGGATGTCGCCGAATACGGTCTCATCCTACAGCCACGATGCCGAAGAACTTCTGGAATTCTGTAAAGGACTGTCCGTCAGGGAGATAAGCAGCGAAAAAGTCGTAGACTTCCTCGGCAGGATGACTGACCGCGGCGTGTCGAAGCGCTCTCAGGCGAGGGTTCTGAGCTCGCTCCGCAGTTTCTTCTCCTGGTGCATTGAAGAAGGCGAAATCGAGAGCGACCCCTGCGCGCGGATCGATATGCCGAAACTCGGCAAATACATCCCCTCCGTCCTATCGGTCGATGAAGTTACGAGAATCATCGAATCAGTCGCCCCAGAGGGCGAAAAAGGGAAAAGGGACAGGGCAATACTGGAAGTGCTGTACGGCTGCGGACTCCGGGTGAGCGAGGCCGCAAGTCTCAAGATTTCAGGGATATGGTTCAAGGAAGGCTTCGTGTCCATAGTCGGGAAAGGAGACAAGCAGAGGCTGGTCCCTCTCGGAGAAACCGCCTCGGACGCCATCAAGGCCTATCTCGAAGAAAGGCCTGCGCCTGCTGACCGTTCTTTCTCCGATGTGCTTTTTCTCAACCGGAACGGCAGACCGCTCAGCCGTGTATCCATCTTCAAACTCGTAAAAACCCAGGCTATGGCCGCAGGAATAGACAAGGAAATCTCGCCCCACACCTTCAGGCACTGTTTCGCCACCCATCTGATAGAAAACGGCGCAGACCTTCGTCTGGTCCAGGAAATGCTCGGGCACGCGTCCATCCTGACCACGGAGATCTATACCCATATAGACAGCTCCACCTGGCACAAAGCCATACTGGAGCATCACCCCAGAAGATAGTTGTTAAATTCGGGGATAATGCGTAAATTTGCGTAACATTTAAATACAAGCAAAAATGAGAAAATACATCGTTGCAGGCAACTGGAAGATGAACACAACAGTTCCCGAAGGAGTTGCCCTCGCAAAAGAAGTTGCTGAAAAAGCCGCTTCCCTTCCGTCTAATGTAGAACTTATCGTCGCCCCGCCGTTCACTCACCTTAGCGCAGTCGGCCAGGCGCTCAAGGGATCCAAAGTCCTCCTTTCCGCCCAGAACTGCGCAGATCAGGAAAAAGGCGCCTATACCGGAGAGGTCGCAGCCGCAATGCTCGCATCCATCCCCTGCCAGTATACGATCCTCGGTCACTCCGAGCGCCGTCAGTATTATGGCGAGACTGACGAGAAACTCGTCGTGAAGACCCGCCTCGCCCTTGACAACGCCCTCAAAGTCATCCTCTGCGTCGGTGAAAACCTCAAAGAGAGAGAAGCCGGAAAGCATTTCGATATAGTCTCCGCCCAGATTGAGAACGTTCTGTTCCATTTCAGCGCCGAAGACCTCAAGAATATCGTAATTGCCTACGAGCCCGTATGGGCCATCGGTACTGGAAAGACCGCCACAGCCGCCCAGGCCGAGGAAATCCACGCCCACATCCGCAGCGTCATCGCCGGCAGATTCGGACTGGATGTCGCCGAGGATATGACCATCCTTTACGGCGGAAGCTGCAAGCCTTCCAACGCCAAGGAACTCTTCGCCGAGAAGGACATCGACGGCGGCCTCATCGGAGGCGCCTCCCTCAAGGCCGACGACTTCCTTGCCATCGCCTCATCCTTCTGATACAAGGGCAGATACATAAAATCGGGCGGCTCGAAAGAGTCGCCCGATTTATTTAGTCTGAGTGCTGATTACTTTGCAGCCTCGACAGAAACCTTGCGGAATTCCTTGAGGTCCTTCATCAGACCGAGAGCAGCCTTGCGGGCGCGGGCGCCGGCAGCTTTGTTACCCTTTACGACCTGTGCCTCAGCGTTCTTTGCGAACTCAGCGAACTCAGCGTTGATTTTTTCAACAAGTGCTTTCATGATTAAACTGGTTTTTTATTAAAGTGTTAAACGTTAATTATCAAAACTTTGCGAAAGATAGCAATAAAAAACTCAAAAAACAAAGTTTTTTAGAAAAAAACCTATTTTTTACGCGTATTAAGTTGATTCATTGCCTTTTCCGCCCCTAAAAGGGCCCAAGTTTTGATACCGCCAATGATTTTCTCGGCAAGTTCGGGAACCTGCGTCATTTCCTCCTCGCTCAGACTGCCCAGCACAAAATCAATCTGAGCTCCCCTGGTAAAGTCATTACCTATACCCACGCGTATGCGCGCGAACTGGTCGGTCTCAAGAGTCCAGATAATGTGATAAAGCCCGTTATGTCCCCCGTCACTTCCGCTTCGGCGCATCCTCAACGTCCCGAAGGGCAGGTTAAGGTCGTCCGAGATGACAATCAGGTTCTCCACCGTCAGATTCAGCTTCTGAAGCCAGTAGCGCACGGCATTGCCGCTGAGATTCATATAGGTGGAAGGCTTCAGGAGGGTGAAGGAACGCCCCTTGAAGGAGATTTCGCAGACATCACCGTATCGCTCCGTAGAGAAAACAGCATTGGATGCCTTTGCCCAGGCATCCAATACCATAAAACCCATATTGTGCCGGGTAGAGGCGTACTCGGGACCGATATTGCCCAACCCGACAACCAGGTACTTCATTACTTCTCAGCCTTGGCGGCCTCGACAGCGGCCTGCTGCATAGCACGGGTCGTCTTGACAGAGCAGATGATCGTGTTCTTGTCAGAAACAATCTTGATGTTCTCGAACTTGAGCTCGCCTGCGACCATACGCTTGTCAAGCTCCAGAGGAGTGACATCGATATCGAGCTGGTCGGGGAGGTCCTTCATCAAAGCCTGGACCTTGAGGGCGCGTGCGCTCTGGGTGAACTTACCACCGGCCTGGGCACCTACCGGGTGACCGAAGAGATGCAGGGGAACGTCGATGGTGATAGGGCTCTTCTCATCAACTGCGAGGAAGTCGACGTGCAGGCAGTTGTCCTCGACCGGATGCCACTGATACTCGTGGGCGACGGCCATATAGGTCTTGCCATCGAGAACGATGTCGACGATGAAAGAGGAAGGAGTATGGGTCAGACCCTTAAGTTCTTTCTCGGAAACGGTGAAAAGGATGTTGTCCTCAATTCCGGCACCATAAAGGTTGCAAGGGACGAGGCCCTGGCGGCGGAAAGCCTTGATAACGGCCTTGTTGCCCTTCTGGCGAACCTGGCCATTCAGCGTAAAATGCTTCATTTCAATAAAAGTTAAAACGTGTTACTCAGTCTGCTGTTTCACAGACCCCATTGCACTAAAAAGCGTCGTCCGCTTTTTTAAGCGCGCAAAGATACGAAGAATTTTCTGATTTCCAAAGACTTCGCGACAAATCAGTTTTTCCTTATTATCGCAGCCACCTTACCCTCCGTATCAGAGAGCCAGAGCACATCTCCGTCGACCTTGGTGACAGAGAGCTTAAGCCCGCTCCTGTCCTGCTCCATCCCGGATTCTTTCCATTTCAACTCCGCCCCCACGCTTTCACCTTCAGTGGAGGGATACTTGTCGAAACTGAGGCTGAAATAAGTCGACATATCATCATTCCCGGCGCGGAAAAGATGCGATCCGGTGCAGTATTGCATATTTTCATCCGCAAGAGTGATGACATAATTGCCGTTCACCTTCAGCGAAACATTCCTGTTGGAATGGGTGCTTACATCCGCTCCGCCTTTATTCCCGGAACAGGAGACGGCGAGAATCGCCAGGGACAGGAATATATATGACAAGGACTTTCTCATAGGACTTTGATTATTTTGGTGAATGTAAGGACTTCCCCGTCAGCGTGGAGGACAGCACGCAGAGTCCCGGAGGAAGTCAGAGTGTAGTACCCACTTGCCGAAGGCTGGATTTTTTCTCCGTCGAAGAACCATTCGACCTCTCCACCGGGCGAGTTGTACAGCCTCAGGGCTATTTCCGCTCCGGCCTTGAAGGAGCCGGCAGGGGTTCTTTCGGCATTTTTCAGATAAATGTACGGCGGTTCTCCGCTACGGGCTGCACTCTTGGTGGTAAAGGAAGCAAGTTTGTTGACCTGTCCGGGGATTCCCTCGATTTCCGTATAGATATTGACATCATAAGCCGTGCGCGGCTTGAGGCCATCCAACACAAAGGCATAATTGGACTTGGTGAAACTGCTCACTTTCACTTCCTTCCACTCGGAAGAGTCGCTTTCCTTATACTTGAGCACGCAGTCTCCTTCATAGCTTCCGTTGTCCGTCTTCCAGCGGATTATGCAGGCATCCTGCAAGACCAGGGAACTTACGATCGAGACGGGCGAGAGAATAGCTCCTGCGCTGCCCACAACTATGAAACTGACGCTCCCGTCGCTGTTCTTTTTGATATCGGAAAGAGCCACGGGGCAGGATGCTCCGCTCCAGAATTTCCAGGACGGATCCGTCGATGAGGCAAATGCACTGTTGCCCCCGTCAGGCCAGAACACGGTCGGGACATATCGGTCTATTACACCCCAAAAATCACTGGCCGCCGATCTCCGCCAGGCCGCAGCCGCGGCCGGATTGCACTCGATAAGGTCCATACACTGGTGCTCAGCGTAGGCGTTCAGTTTATTCTTGTCCCAATACTTCCGGACAGAAGCGCTTGTCATATCAACGTGATATATCAGCATTCCGCTACCGCCTATATACTTGTCCCACTTCTCATTGGAACGGCATTCGATCAGATAGACCTCGTCCGTCTGGTCGGTAGGAAGCAGATAATAGTCGCCCTTCTCGTGGACAGGGCGCAGAGTATGCTCACCCTCAGTCAGTTCCAGAGCGGGCTGCATCTCGAAGAACCATCTTTCCAGAGCCGAATAATAAGGCGGTGTGTTGCTGTCATCATTGAGGTTTCCTGCGTCCATAAGGTCGATGCAGGCCCATTCAGCCTCGGCGTATCCATTTTTCGTATCATCGGAATCATACAGATCGGGAATACCGAAAGTATGGGTATACTCGTGACAGAAAGTACCTATGCCGGCTTTCATTCCGTTTTCAAGTTCCGAGGTACAGGCATAATTGTTAATCAGCACATTGTCCAGCTGGAGCGTCTCTCCTGCTCCGTCCTTGACATACCACTGGTGAGGCCAGACGCGGTCGTCCTTCCCATTTCCCTGGTCTCCAGCATAGAAGATGAACACATTGTCGACCTCTCCGTCGCCGTCATTGTCATATTTGGAAAAGTCTATGGAACTATCCACCAGCTTGCACGCATCCATCACCATTTGCTCCGGGGCCTGATCCCCGTCAGTTCCCTCTTTGCCATAATAAGAATAATCGTTCGGCAACTGGACGATGTCGCTGATATCGAAGTGAAAATCATAATGGCCGTCCCACTGCTCGTTGAAATATGAGAGAGCACTTTCCGGTGACGAGCCGTTGATCAGAGTCTCGAAATAGGACTTGTCGACGCTGAACGACTCATTCTTGAACGCCGCAAGGATAATGAGACCGTATCTTTTTGTAGCTTCGGACGATTTTGTCTTGACGCGGGAAGCGATTTCCTTCTGCCTGGTCTTTTCCCTGAGTTCATTCACCCTCGCCCTCTGCGGACAGCCCTTTCGCGGAAGTCTCTGAGAGAAAGACGGCGTGAGGAAAAGGAGCGATGCCAATATGGCAATAAAAATATGTTTATTCATTATGTGGTTAAAATCAATGTACAAAGATAAGCAAAAAAACCGACTGAGGACAGACCTGCAGCCGGTTTTTTGACGTGTACTAAAACCTAAACCTGCACTATAGATGCAAATGCGGAGCGAAACGTTGCAAAAAAAATCAAAAAAATAAAAAAATCAGTCCAGATCATCCGCATCCGTCACAGCGGCGCCGTTGCCCATCAGGTAGGTTTTCATAAACTCGTTCAAATCGCCGTCCAGAACCCCTTGCGTGTCGGCAGTACTGTAACCAGTCCTGAGGTCCTTGACAAGTTTGTAGGGATGGAGTACGTAATTCCTTATCTGCGAGCCCCATTCTATCCTCTTTTTCTGTCCCTCAAGCTCAGCCTGCTTTTCCTGACGTTTCTTGAGCTCGATATCATATAGGCGGGATTTCAGTATAAGGAGGGCCCTCTGGCGGTTGTCCTGTTGACTCCTGGTCTCGGTATTTTCCACCATTATTCCGGAAGGGATATGGCGCACCCTGACCCCGGTTTCAACCTTGTTGACGTTCTGTCCGCCGTGGCCGCCGCTTCGGAAAGTGTCCCATTCCAGATCGGAAGGATTGATTTCAATATGGATGCTGTCGTCGACCAGAGGATAGACAAAGACAGAGGAGAAGGTGGTCTGACGCTTCCCCTGGGCATTGAAGGGCGAGATGCGGACCAGGCGGTGAACTCCGTTTTCCGCCTTCAGGTAGCCATAGGCATAGTCGCCGTCCACTTCTATGGTCGCGGATTTGATGCCGGCTTCTTCACCCTCCAGCAGGGATGTCACCGTCATCTTGTACCCGTTCCTTTCTCCCCAGCGCAGATACATTCTCATCAGCATCGCGCTCCAGTCATTGGCCTCGGTGCCGCCGGCGCCTGAATTTATCGTAAGGACGGCACCGAGGTTGTCACCCTCATTGCCGAGCATATTCCGGAGTTCCAGGGCCTCCACGGCATCGAGAGCGACCTTGAAAGCAGAATCAAGTTCCCTGGTTTCATCAGTTTCGGAAACTTCTTCCTCCCCGACAGAGACGCTGTCCCGCGCGAACTCATAGAGGACATCCAGGTCGTCGACCGCAACCCTGGCCTTGTCGAAATCGCTTACCCAGGACTTGACCCCGGCAAGTTTCTTGAGGAAAACTTCCGCAGCCTTGGGGTCGTCCCAGAAACCAGGGGCCAGACTCTCCTGGGTTTTCGCCTCGACGTCCTTACGCTTTCCGGCTATGTCGATACAAGCCTCCAGCGTGGCTAGACGCTGCTGCAAATCCTTTATCTGGTCCTGTGAAATCATAACAATCCGTTTGAACTTACAAAAATACGAATAATTCTTTGTAAATTTGCAAGTAAGATGTCAACTATCGGCATATTTGATTCAGGCTCCGGCGGACTTTCGGTCTATCGGGAGCTGGTGAAGCTGCTTCCCGATGAGCATTATGTCTTTTTTGCGGACAATGCCAACTGCCCGTACGGGGAAAAACCGGCTTCTTTCATCCGGGAGAGAGGCCGGGCCATAACCGACATCCTCCTCGCCCTGGGCGCCGACCTGATAGTCGTAGCCTGCAACACTGCAACTGCCGCAGCGATCAGTACGCTACGGGAGGAATACCCCGAAGTCCCGTTTATCGGAATGGAGCCGGCGGTAAAGCCCGCCGCCCTCGGGACCAAAAGCGGAGTAATCGGCGTACTTGCGACCGCAGGCACGCTGAAAGGTTCCAAATACCTCAACACTCGCGGACAGTACGAAGACAACGTCAAGATAGTCGAACACGTCGGCCAGGGATTCGTGGAACTTGTAGAAAACGGCATTCTGGACGGCGAGGAGGCGGAAAAGACCGTACGTGCCTCCGTTCAGCCTCTGCTTGACCAGGGCGCCGACATTCTTGTTCTGGGCTGCACCCATTATCCCTTCCTCGCACCCGTCATCCGGCGGATAGCCGGTCCCGATGTCAGAATCATAGACCCCGCCCCCGCCGTAGCCCGCCAGACTCTCAGGGTAATGAAAGAAAGAGGCATCCCCGTCGGGGACACCTCCTTCTCTGTGGATCTTTACTCTTCAGGGGACGGAACCTCGCTGAAGCGAATTTTCAATTATCTGTAGATATTGTACTGGCCGTAGAGCGAACCGTACATCTGGCCGAGGACTTCGAGCATCGGCTCGCCGTGATAGAGAATGGTACGGTAAACAGTGTTGTCGACCATATAATACTCATTCCCGTTCATCACGATTGTCTCATAGTCGTCCGGAAGCGTATTGACCAGGGCACCGGCCGGAGGCACGATGGTGGTGTAGGTACCGGAAGCGTTGATCGTGTAGAACACGCCGTCCTGATAGAAGTACTCAGAGTTGGCATAGGCGTAGCTCTGGACCAGGCCGAGTTTGTTGGCAAGCTCATAGGCAGTCAGGGCTCGGCTGCTGTTCAGTGCGTAATTTGCATTCTGGGCAGCGATGCGGGCGTTGTTCTGGGCGATGATCAGGTTCTGCTGGGCTATCACATTGTAATTGTCAAACACGGCATTGTAGGTGCGGTAGGTATTGACATAATATGCGAAGCGGATGGTATGCAGGATGGCCCTGTCGATAGCCCTCTCAAGCGGAGTCCCGAAAGGCGGACGGCAAACGACATAATAGCCTCCGAAAGGACGGTAGTAAACCCCGTCATAGAAGTAGTAGTCGATGCCCCAGTGGCTGATACGGCGATATCCTGAAGGTATCCTCTGGACACGGTATCCGAAATAGTGAGGATAATCGCCCCAGAAAGGACGGACACGGTCGATTACAATCATATCCCTCTGGCGCGGAGGTATACGGCTGATATTGTGGCCGCTGTCCATACGGAAGTCGTCATTGTAACGGTAGTTGCCGGAGTTGTCGCGATAGACACCACTCTTCTGCTCCTTCACCGCTTCGGAGGAACTGGTCAGGCCGCTGCGAGTCACATTCCCGACCGAACTGCGGGTGGCAGCGGAGGAAGACGAAGCGGTGGAACGGGTAGTCCCGGAAGTAGCGGACGAAGTGGAACGGGTAGCCGTCGAAGAAGAACTTGAACCGGTGGAGCGGGTTACGCTCTGGCTGCCGGAAGAGGTGGAACGGGTCACGCTCTGGCTACCGGTCGAACGGGTGGCCGTCGATGAAGTGCCGGAAGAGGTGGAACGAGTCACGCTCTGGCTGCCTGTCGAACGGGTGGCCTTCGAAGAGGATCCGGTCGAGCGTGTCGTGGCAGTACCGCTTGAGCGGGTTTGACCGGTAGTCGTGCCGGACGAACGGGTTGCCGTCGTAGTACCCGTGGAACGGGTTGTGGTGGACCCGGAGGAGCGGGTCTGGGCCATCAATGCAGTCGCACTGCAGAATGCGAGAGTAAGAGAGATGGCGGCAAGTGTGTGTACAAACCTTCTCATAGCTTTTTCGTTTTAGCGTGTCAATATAAATAATACTTTGTGGAGAGTTCCTTGAAAGCGGCCGCGTCCTTCATCCAGAATTCTGCAATGTCTTCCACCTTCAGGCGCTCTCCGAATCTGGTCCTTACATAATCCGTACCACAGACGATATCCAGCATTCTGGTTTTTGCCAGAGGGAAGGGATTCATCTTGGGATATAATTCGTTAACTGCCTGAAGCACATAGAATTGCGTCAGAGTTATTACGGCCTCGGAATAATTGGTAAAAAAGAACTGGACTCCGTGGAGGAGTTTACCCTGCTTGGAGCCGGCGATGGGCTTATAATGGATGATTCTGAAGGCCGTACCGGGGATTCCATACGAGTCCAGACGGGCTTTCAGGGCGTCCGCGTCGATCCACTCCGCGGCAAAGGTCTGGAACGGAATCGTATAGCCGACGCCGATGTTCAGATGCCCGAATTCTCCGGCAATTCCGGCTGCGGGATAGCCGATCGCCGCATCCGGAGATGGAATGTTCGGAGACGGGAGCACCCAGGGAAGTCCTGTGTCGGTGTAACGCATCCACCTCTGCCAACCACGCATAGCGATGACGCTGAGGCGGCATTTCAGATGCTTTTCCTTGCCGTTCTGGCCACAGTTCAGGCCTTCTTCATTGATCAGGCTTGCGAGTTCCCCTACTGTAAGTCCATATATATAAGGAATGCTGAATTCGCTCACGAAGGAGAAGAAGCCGCTCTCCACCAAAGGACCCTCGACCTTGGTCCCGCCAAGCGGATTAGGCCTGTCCAGGACCATAACCTCTATGTCCTGCTCGGCGCAGGCTCTCATTACGAGACCGAGCGTCGAGATGAAAGTATAACTGCGGGTGCCCACGTCCTGGATGTCATAGACCATAACATCTATGCCTTTGAGCATCTCGGGAGTGGGTTTTCTCGTCGAACCGTAGAGAGAATAGACCGGAAGTCCGGTCGCGGGATCCGTGCCTCCGGACACGTGGTCTCCGGCATAGGCATCCCCGCGGACGCCGTGTTCGGGGCCGAATAGGGCCACGAGATTGACCGACGGGGCTTCGTGGAGTATGTCTATGGTGGAACGCAGCCGGCTGTCCACTCCGCTGGGATTGGTGACAAGGCCTACCCTCTTCCCCTGAAGCGGTTCGAAATCATAAGAAGCCAGCACTTCGATTCCGGGGACAACCTTCGCGGCCGAAATAAGACCGCTCAGCAGGCAGGCGAGAAATATGGCTAAACGTTTCACGGACACAAATGTACAAAAATAATCACTTCCTGCCAAAATCTTCCGGGAGTTTTCTCCGTGCTATGATGACCGCGGCGAAAGTCGCCAGCGAGCAGGCCAGGGTGAGGGCGAAATATGACTTATAGCCAAGAGATTCCTGCAAGGCCCCGGCAACCAGGCCGGGAAGCATCATCGAGGCTGCCATAAATGCCGTGCAGAGAGAATAGTGCGATGTCTTGAAAGGCCCATCCGAAAGGAAGATCATATACAAGGTATAGGCCGTGAAGCCGAAACCGTATCCGAACTGCTCGATGCCCACCGAGGCTCCGATAAGCCATAGCGGCATAGATGTGTCGAATGCCATCCAGAGATAGACCGCACAGGGAAGGGCGAGGGAAAGGGCCATCGGCCACAGTGACTTCCTAAGTCCCCGGCGAGAGACGGAAATGCCGCCCAGAATGCCGCCAAGCACGATTCCTATGACGCCGACCGTATTGTTGACAAGACCGAAAGACACAGTATCAAGCCCCATCCCGCCGGCTTCGGCCGGATCGACAAGGAAGGCCGGAACAATCTTAAGGGCAAAGGCTTCCGGGAGCCTGAAAAGGAGCATAAAGGCTATCCCCGCCCATATTTCCTTCTTTGCGAAAAAAGTACCGAAACTCCTTCCGAATTCTTTGAGTATATGGCCGCTTTTCTCTCTTTCCCTGTCTTCGGCTGGATGCGGGACGGCCCACAGATGGTATAAAGTCAGGACAGTCCATATTATCGCGAGGGAAAGGAGGGTCAGTTTCCAGGCTCGCGGGACATCACCCCTCTGCTCCAGCACTCCCGCGACCACGACCATCCCGCCCTGGACGAATAGATTGGCAAGACGGTAGAATGTAGTCCTTATACCTGCGAAAAAAGACTGTTCGCCGCCGGAGAGGCCCAGCATATAGAATCCGTCGATTGCGATATCGTGGGTGGACGAGGCGAAGGCCGTGATCCAGAAACAGACTATGGTCAGGCTGTAGGCTCCGACAGCGGAACCGGTCCTTGAGGGCAGGGAGAAGGACAGGAAGGCGAATAGCAGCGAAATGGAAAGCTGCATCGCGAGAATCCACCACCTCTTTGTCCTGAGGACATCCACGAATGGACTCCACAGCGGCTTAATCAGCCAGGGAAAATACAGCAGACTGGTCCACAGGGCCATATCCGCATTCCCCATACCCATCCTCTTGAAAAGGATGACGGAAATACTGTTCACCACGAAGTACGGGATGCCTTCGGCGAAATACAGGGTCGGAACCCACAACCAGGGACTACGGTTTTTCATTGGCCCAAGACGGTTCCGGGATAATAGAAGGAAAGGATTTCCTCATAAGTCTTTCCCTTCGAGGCCATTACTGCGGCTCCGATCTGGCACAGACCGACCCCGTGGCCCCAGCCGTGACCGTGCAGGATGACTTCTGAGGGAGTCATTTCGACATCGAACCACGAGCTCTGAAGATGGGATTCCGAGAGAATACGCCTGATCATCAGTTCTTTGCCTACGATGAATTCGCCCTCCGTCCCGCAGACTCTAAGACGCTTGATCCTTCCGGAGCCGCCGCGGGAGAGAACCTCCAGGCCGGTGAGACGGCCTATCCTGCGCCCGCTGCGGCGCTCGATCAGAGCGGAAAGTTCGTCTATGGGATAGCGGACGGTCCAGTCGTGGAAATGGACGGTCTCCATATCATAGTCGTTCAGGACCTGACGGAGGACTTCGTCATCTTCCGTGGCGCACCAGGGGTCGTCGTGGACAGTAAGATAGGGGTAGTCGACATCCTGCCAGGCAGTGGAAAAGAGTTCTGTCCGGCCGCCGCAGCACTTGGAGAAGCGGGTGTCGGCAAGGGAGTTGCCATAGCGGAGGACCTGCCCCCAGGTCTGGTCCACGGCGCTCTGGGCCTTGTAGCCGACCACGCGGGTAAGTCCCTGATAGCGCTGGCAGTGGTCATCGGCACAGACGTCGAAATGGCGATGGTCGTCGTGGTCGAACCACTTGCATATCTCTTGAGAATCAGGAGCCGTGCTGTGTGAAATGTCCAGCCAGGTGGCGAGCGACGGCAGATTGTCGCAGACAAAAGGCAGAGGGGCGGCCTTGCGTTGGCGACGCTTTTCCATCTGAGCCATAACCCACGAACGAGAAATTACGGCGTGTGCCTTCAGAAATTCAAGAGAGGCCGTGGGTTTCATCTCCGAAGAAATTACGCTCAGCAGATAGTCCTCCACCCCGACTATGTTCACGGCCCTGACCTTGCCTTCCTCAACTATGAACCTGAGCGTGCCGGCAAAGCGCTGGTCTTCCTTGCGTTCCCAGTGGAAACCTATCCCGATCGGGACCTGATAGAGGATAAAGGAGGGTTCTGCGAAAAGCGTAGATATCGTAGCCGCCTCGAATACAAGTTCATCGTAGAGCGCTCCATTGTAGTCGATCTTGCCCTCCCGGTATGATACTTTCTGAGGGCCGGCACCGTCGGCGATGATTTCAAAACAAATTTCCGCCGACGAGAGTATGCCCACTTCGATTTTAGGCTGGGTGCGGACAAGCCGCCACAGCACTTGTTTCTCGGAAGCCTCGTCGAGGGTGACATCGTCCAGCACACGCTGCATATCCGCTGACTTAAGGCTGGAGAAAAGCTTCTCGTCCGGGATGACGAAAAAACCGGCCATATCCGCCGCCCCGGGTCTGAGGCCCATCGAGACAGTCTCCGTGCGCAGAACGACCACAGCCCTGTATTCCCCTTCGCTGAAAAAACTCAGGGCATTGAAACGAGGTTCCGTCTCCCCTTCTCTCAGGTCTGCACAGTCCAGCAGGCGGTAGAACATCTTTGCCATAGACTTGGCCGTCACGGCCCTCAGCATAAACACTCCCCTGGCAAAGCGGCGGTAGTGGAAAAGCTGGGCGTCACGGACTGAATCCACGAATTCGAGTTCGCCCTTAAGCGAAGCGGGAATTTCCCCCGAAGCCTCACGGACTGCCCTGAGGAGCCTCCCGGCCACCCTTTCAAGAGGCATATATCCTTTTGGACAGGCCTGGAAATGAGCGTGTTCCGGAACTGAGGTGCCACTGTTCGGAGAATTGTAGAACACGACATAATCCCCCAGCATCCTGGCAAGGTCCAGCATATCGGGATAACGGTGCCAGATGGTCTGAGGCGCGTGGATGTCACGAGTTATGACCAGATGGTTCTGGAAAATCGGCGAACGGTTCACCAGAATATTGTACTTGCGTCCCTTGCGTCCCTCGAAAGGAAGGGTGTGCTGATGTTTGAGGTAGTTTTCCTCGCACAGCGGGCAACCGGTCTCCGGCGGCTGGATTCTCCCGGGGTTGGACTGCAGACTTACCAATATGCCCCCTACGGCCGCCTGTCTGGTCTGGGCGGCCTTGAGAGCGCGGTATTTCGCTGCCACTGCAGGCCAGACCGACAATTGGTCGTGAACAAATTTATCAATGTCCATATTACTACAAGAGTGAAAGCAATTGTTTCTTTATCCTCGGGAATTCCTGCTCGAAATTGGGAGTGATGAGCCCTTTGCCCGTAGAGGCCTCTATCTCTGGGATCGTCCACCATCTGCCCTCGTCGACTTCCGGATTAGAGGGAGAGATGTCCGGATGGCCGACTGCGGCGAACATCGCTACGAATTCCCTGTCCCTGTCCGTTTCATAGATATAGGTCCCAAGAGGGACCGGATTGAATTCACTCAGGCCAAGCTCCTCGGAGGCTTCCCTGTAGAGAGCCTCCTCCAGCGTCTCCCCGTAAGTGACGTGACCTCCGACCGCCGTGTCCCAATAACAAGGGTAGAGGTCTTTCGAGGCGGAACGCTTCTGGAGGAAAATGCGGGAATAGCGGTCGATAAGGTGGAGATGGACTACGGGATGGAGGACTTTCGCCCCGCTGTGGCAATAAGTTCGGCTCGCCTGACCATAGACCAGGCCGAATTCGTCGATCAAGGGCAGCATTTCCGACTCAGAACGCATCTTCACGCCCGGATGTTCCACGGAGGGACGGGGATACAGAGGAGCGGGAGACGGCGGGTATACAAGTCCGAACATAACTATGCGAATGATATCAGTATCAGAAGCTGGGCAACAAGTACCCGCAAGAACATCGAAAGCGGATATACCGTCGCATAATTGACGGAAACATAGTCACTTCCATACATTCCCTGGGCGAAGGCGAGGGAAGGAGGATTGGTACAGGAGCCGGAGATGAGACCGCAGATCTGGAAGAAATTCAGCTTGCAGATCAAGCGGGCGACGATAAAGGTAATGCAGATAGGGATTAAGGTAATTGCGGCGCCATAAAGTATCCATAGGTAACCGCCGCTGACAATCGACTTCCAGAAATCTGCTCCGGCGCTGATTCCGACCGCAGCCAGGAAGAGCGAAATGCCTATTTCCCTTATCATAAGGTTTGCGCTCAGAGTGACATAGGTCGTTATCTTGTATTTCGGGCCGAGACTGCCAAGCAGGATGGCGATGATGAGGGGACCTCCCGCCAGACCGAGTTTTATGGCCTGAGGGATGCCCGGGAAGCGAATCGGGATGAATCCGAAAATCACTCCGACCACTATTCCGAGGAAGATCGGGACCAGATTCGGACGGTTGAGCGCATCGTTGGAATTGCCGACTCTCTCCGCCAGGTGGTCTATATTCTTTTCCGGGCCGACGCAAAGCAGCGCGTCTCCCATCTGGATATAGAGCTCCCCGCTTGCCACCAGTTCGACTCCGGCGCGGATCACCCTGGTGACGCTGACTCCATATGCACCACGGAAATGCAAGTCCTTCAGCCGCTTACCGGTCAGGGACGGCTTGGTTACGACTATGCGCTTGGTGACCATTGAATGGTCTTTCTCCACCCAGTCCTGGACGTGCATCGGGACCTCCTCACCGAAGAGGATGCGGATACGGTCAACCTCCTCTTGGGAGGTCACTATCAGCAGTTTGTCGCCCTCTTCGAGGACGGTGTCGGCGGCAGGGAAAATGATCTGGTCTCCCTTCATCAGCCTGGACACCACGAAATCTCCGCCGAAAGGCCGGAGGACATCGGTCAGTTTCTGCCCGAAAATAGCCGGGTTTTCCACCGCAACGTGCATCCTTCTGGCACGTCCGCCCTGATTCTGGAGAGCATCCATCTCTTCCTTTTCCTTCTTCGGATCTATGCGGAATATGCTGCGGAACAGAAGTATCACGAGAATCACGCCGAGAACGCCTATCGGATAGGCCACCGCATAGGCGGAAGCCAGGCCGGATGCGGCCTCAGAGGCTTCTTCAAGCGACATTCCGCCGGCCGTACTGACATCCACCACAGTCTGCTGGGCGGCACCGAGACCGGGCGTATTGGTAACCGCTCCGCTCATCACTCCGACCATAGTCCTGAGATCCACCCCGAAAAGAAGGGCTATCCCCCAGCTTACGAGGACGGCCAGAAGTATATTCCCAGCTGCCAGCAGGTTCAGTTTCACTCCCCCGCTGCGGAAACTCTGGAAAAAGCCTGGACCGACCTGAAGGCCGATCGAGAAGACAAAGAGAATCAGGCCGAACTCCTTTACGAAGTGAAGTATCTCGGCGTCAGCACGAAAGCCAAGATGGCCGAGCAGGATTCCGACAAAGAGAATCCAAGTCGAACCGAGAGAAATTCCTTTGAACTTGAAACGGCCGAGGTAGAGGCCGGAGCCGATTACCAGCGCAAGCAGCAATATTGAATGGGCTATGCCCGTTCCGAAAAAAAGCTCTTCCATAGACTAAAACACAAAACGGACACAATAGACAGGCTTGTCATCCACCCTTCCCTCCACATAGCGGCCTTCCTCCGTCTCCAAAGAGTAGAGTGAGACTGTCTGACCGGGCAGAGTCTCCTTGATGAAACTGATGTAAATGTCCTTTACGGGATGCCGGGAGACAAATCCATAGTCAAGCGCGTCCATCGCCCATACGACATAGCGGACATTGTTGGTGTGGCCTATGATGTCAACGTCGGAATAGGAGACCTTGTGTTCGCAGACTTTTTCAGGAACAGTCCCCTTGGGAAGTGCCGTTTTAGGGGCGGGAGTCTCGATCGCGTTATCCACATCCGTAACTTCCAGCTGTTTCAGAAGAGCTTCCGGACGGACCATCCGCCGCTCGCGCTCGTCGATCACGACCCAGGAGCTGGTGCAGCGGATCAGGTTAGACCCGTCGGGCTGGTTCAGAAGGAAATCACGCAGGAAAAACAGGCCGTTGAAACCTTTGTGCCAGGTAGTCAGCGACACCTCGTCGCGCCACAGCGGATAATCCTCGAAATGGATATGCATACGGGTAAGGACCCAGGCGATGTGATGTTCGTGGAGTTTGTCATAGCCGAAACCGAGCTGGTCGGCAGCATACTGCGCTATATCCTGGGCCAGGTCCATAAAGGCCGCCGGTTTCAGGCGGAAACTGGAATCAGTATCATAACAGGGGACGCAAAGGTCCTGACGGAATTTGTAATCTTCTCTGACAATCATTCAACCAAACGCAAAATAACGCGTAAAGTTACGATTAATATCGGAGAATTTCAAGTTCTTCTTCACTATAGAGGAGGGAATCCACCAAATCCGGGTCCACTCGTCCGATTACGACCCACGCCAGGGTCACGATGAGCACGAGCAGAAGGAGAAGCCCGAGGACGCGCCAGAATCTGCGCCAGCCGCGGCGCGGTTTCGGCTCGAGGGCGGGTTCAGGTTCGGGTTCCGGGGTTGGGGTTGGTTCGAGCACTGGGGCAGGCTCAGGGACGGGATCTGGTTCTGGTTCCGGGGTTGGCTCGAGCACTATGACGGGTTCCGGCTCTGAGGCCGACTCTGGGGCCGGTTCTGGTTCGGGGGTTGGTTCGGGGGCGAGGACTTCGGCCAGGGATGCGACGGCCGAATGGACCTCCTCCCTCGTTTCGACGTGAGTTTTCAGGGATATGGGCTCGAGGCCAAGACCGGAGGGATATATGTCCAGGTCCTCGTCGGCAACGAAAAAGAAATTATTCTCCCGCGTCGCCCTCAGGCGCCCCAGGCCGGGAAGGATTATAGTCTTCCGGACCTTGAGCACCTCCTTCATCTCCTGAAGATAATCCACCAGGATACGCAGAGAATCATCTCTGGAAATACCGTTCGCGCCGGCATACACATCGGCAAGGAGGGTATCCTCGCCCTCTTTCGGGAGGAAGGACAGCCGCCGGTAAGGAGGATTGATGGTATATCCCTTGTCCGAAAAAACGGCAGGCATCAGCTCTGCGACAAAGCTGCCGACACCCGGAAGAGTGACAGTATCATTGTCCAGAATGGTCTCTTTGACCATTTTTGCCAAAAGGTCTATATCCATACCTTTTTCGTTCGAATTGCAAATATAATGATTTTTCTTTCAAAAAAACTGAAGAAAGATTTGGAGAATCAGAAAAAGTTCGTACCTTTGCAATCCCATCCGAACAATGGTGGGCGCCGAAAGGTGTAACATTCCTCAGTAGCTCAGTTGGTTAGAGCATCTGACTGTTAATCAGAGGGTCCTAGGTTCAAGTCCTAGCTGGGGAGCCAAAGCGGACAAATTGGTTGAAAAATCAGTTTGTCCGTTTTCTTTGGTAATGATGCAAAAAGATTTCTAAAAATATTTTTGGAGGAAAAGAAAATATAATTACATTTGCGTTGTCATGTAGTTATGACATTTGGTACGCAAAACAAAAACAGACATCTACCCTTAATAGGTGTCTGTTTTATTTCTCTCAAAAGATACTTACTCGAGGGGAGGTGCTGAATCAAGGGAGTCCATTGTCTTTACAAGTTATCAATTAGCTGAGTTTAACAAAATATTACAAAAATAACGCAACACTAGAATTTGCAGAATATGAAACGCACCCTTTGCTTTATTCTCGCCCTTTTTGCGCTGTGGACGGCCTCCGGGCAAAGTTTTCTGGAAGACGTGCGCCTATCCCTCGACAAAGGATTTGAAGGCGTGTACGCCAAGGGAGACAGCCTGAAAGTCTATGCGGAAGTTGCAAAAGAAACGCCTGCACTGGTCAAAATCTATCAGAACGGCTATTTCAAGGAGCAGAGAGAGGTCTGTCTCCATGCCGGAAAGAGCGAAGTATTCAGCGGATCTTACGACGAAGCGACCGCGCTGATGTTCCGTCTTGCCGATCCTGCCAATCCGAAGGACTCCACCACGATTGGAGCCATAGTCGCGCCGGAGGACTTCCGGCCTGGATTCGACGAGCCGAAGGACTGGCGGAAATTCTGGCGGAAGCAGCTGAAGCAGATGCGCAGGCAGAAGATGGAGGTCAAGCTGACGCCCGTCGCCATTCCCGGCAAGGACAGCCTGGACTATCTCTGCTATGATCTGGAGGTCAACTGCATCACCGCCAGGCCGGTGAGGGGCTACCTGGCACTGCCGCGCGGTGCCGCCCCCCGCAGCCTTCCTATCGCCATCAAAGCCCACAGCGCCGGCAGGATGACGGATTCTTGGACCAAGGCTAACGTCAAGGCCGCCGTCAAGCTGGCCAAATCCGGCAGCGGCGCCATCGCTCTGGACATCAATGCCCACGGAATTCTCAACGGGCAGGATGACGCTTACTACGAGGCCATCGGCAAAGAACTGAACGGTTATTCCAGCTGGAGCGTCAAAGACCGTGAATCCTACTACTTCAACGGGATGTTTCTCCGCCTGGTCCGCGCTCTTGACTATCTCTGCTCCCGCAAGGAATGGGACAGGAAGCGGGTGCTCATTACGGGGGGCAGCCAGGGCGGCGCCCAGAGTGCGGCGCTTGCGGGTCTGGACCCGCGTGTCAGCATGGTCGTCGTGGATGTCCCTGCGATGTGGGATACTGGCGGTATGCTCGTAGGCCGCACCAGCGCTTGGAACAAGCCCCTGGAGCGCGAAGGCGTGGATTCTCCCGCCGCGAAGGTCGCTCCCTATTACGACGCCGCCAATTTCATGCGCCATTATAGAGGGAAACTCGTCGTCAACGTCGGTCTCATCGACCTGACCTGCCCTCCGGCCTGCGTATGGGCTGTCTACAACGTCTGCCCCGCCTCCTCCAAACTTATGCATTCCTGTGCCTGGAAAGGCCACAGCGGCAAGTATTCCGTGCCCGGGGAAGAGCGAGGAGAAATGAAAAAAAGGATGGGCAAATACCTCGACGACGCCATCGACGACTACCTGCGCTAAATTCGACTTTTTGTTTATCTTTGCAGAAGAAACCACAAACGACGCTACAACGAAAGAGAGAGGTGCTGTCAATGTAATCCCGGATGCAATTCATAATGGGAAAGTAATAGAGATTAAGGACGTAGCAAAGTTGAGTTTCTCTAAACAAATAGAAGGCGAGATGCATTTGGCAGAAGAATTAGGCTATGAATTTGTTCTATATGTTCCTAAAGACGCTCACTTGTCTCAAAGACTATTAGATGAGTTAGCTATGCCAAGAAGATCATTTGTTGAATTTTGATAGAATAAACCATGCGTCAGAAAAAAGCGTTGCTTGTCATCAAGGCGTATTCGACAGAGCCCTTTGCGGATCCGAGGTATATTTCAGGAATGACTTGTTATGGAGGATACCGTTTAGAGGAAATCAAGCAGTTTGACGAGCAGAATGTACGTTTTTGCAGCCCATTGACGGTAAAGATATTGGACTTCTTGTTCCATTATAAAGATGGCGCGTTGGCTCCAGACAAGTGGGATTACAACGAACCGATGAGGCGGATTGTCGATGAGGACACTTTGCCGGTAATAACCGATCATTTAAGTTATCCAGGGCATGCTACTTTATTATTGAAAAGAATCCGTTCCATAAAGAATGACGTGAAGCTGAGCAATGAGTCTCATGGACCGAGAACGAATCCGGCGACAAAATATAACGATGATGGCATACTATTCTTTCATACTGATACTTATCCTTCATACGTAACTATTTGGGGCAAGTGGGAGTTGGATGAGGCGAAGGAAATCATCAGAGATCTGGCGCAATGTATAGGTGCGGATTATGGATGTATTAAGGATTCTGAAAGCCAGGAAATCCTATATGACGTGCAGCGTATTCCTTATGACGCATTATTTGGATTTGATTCTCGGTATAATGTAATATGCCACATGATGGTTGAGTGGGTAAAAGCCTATAACAGTAGTTCTGAAAAGGCATTCTGTAGTGATTTTAAACATAAAGTGGGCGAGAGTAACTATCCGTTAAGAGTGGTCTTGTTTGACATGCTTGAAACAATTTGTAGGCATATTGCTCCGGGTGTTCACTGCGCATTACTCATTGAACCTATTTCGCGTAGGGTTACGATGGAGCAGTTATTGAATGGAGATGAGACTGTGATTCGTCTTATTACTGTTAATACGGTTGTTTCCCGTCAGGATGTCCGTGAGTTATATAGCGATGCTGGTTGCATTCTTTCAAAGTTACCGTATCAAGGCGACTGGTATGATGAGGTGTATTGTTTACAAACTCATGAAGGTGGTAGTATACAACTCCTTTATATCCGCAATCAGTAACAAACAATAACCATGAGTAAAACGATTGAAATACGGAACGGCCGGCTATTCAAGAAAAAATTGTCGTTCCCGGAACTTACAGGGGGCGACAACTCTATACTGTTCGGCGTTATGGATGAGCATTACCGAAACACGGTCAACGTCACGGGCGACGATGGACCGGTTGTTCTGTTTCATGTGGACCATATCGGCCGTGGTGTCCAGATTGTCGCGAGAAACAAGCATCTTGTGCAGCTCCGTCTGCCTGCTCCGTCAACATCCTATGATATAGCCTTGTTTTGCGATATGGTAGCGCGCGTTGCGAAGGTCTGGGGCGCCAGTTCGTTTTATGACGTGGACAGTGGAGATGAGATTCCGCTGACAGGGTTGGATCATTTCAAAGAAGAATTGGCCGCGGAGCAGAAAACGGCGTTGCTGTCTCTTGCATCAACGGGCAATGATCCGTTGACATTACCCTGTGGCTTTCTGCCCATCTCTTTTCACCCCGGTGAGTTAAGGTACTTTGCAGCCGATATGGATTCATTTGCCATGTTTCTCCATTCCCGGCAGGAAATGGCACCGTATTATTCCATTGGTTTACTTGCCAGCGACCCGTCCGGGAGCCCCGTGGGTAAATACGTGGTTTTGGATGATAGTTATTGTGTCATCCCAATCGAGCCTGACGTGAAAGTTGAGTCCGGGGGCAAGATGAGGGCTGTGGAGAATTATCGTGTCACTTATTGTCCTGAAACTGACGGAGGGAAAGCATGGGAAATGCCCTATCAGTCTTTTGTCGATGCTGTCCCGGCGGAATACAAGCAGTCTTTTGATGCGACTCATCTTCTGCTTCTGCCGATGCCCCCGGAAATGTTGGCGTCTGTTTTCCAGTAGCGGGTTTGAAGAAGGGCTCTGGAACGAATCTGGCCTTGCCCAGGAGGGTTAAGAATCTGATGCAAGGTATGTTGCATATATGATTGAAAAACCGTAAGTTTGTAAAAATGTTGCGATTTTCTATGAAAAAGATGTCGCTCATATTGATGCTTTTCGTGCCGCTGTCGGCGGCGGGGCAGGAGGAAATCCGGACGATGGCGGGGGATACGCTGCTCCGGACGGTGTTGAGGATTGACCGGCCAAAGTTGTTGAGCCGGGGCGACAAGGTGATTCTGCAAAAGGAGAAGGTGGGTAAACTGCCCACCGAGGTACCGTTCAGTTATTTGGAAAGCATCCGTTTCCAGGATGGGTGCGAGGTTTTTTTCAATGAGAAAGGTCTTGAATTTGACAGGACGCTCAATCCACGCCGGGTGACGGTAAACAGGGGAAGCGGGCTGCTGCTCGAAGGAGTTTATGAGATGAGTAATCCGGAGCTCCAGTCGCTGTTTGGCGAAGAGCGGTATCGGACTGGGTTGCTGCCTAGCCGCAGGTTGTACAATGCGGGCGTCGTGACTACCGTCGGAGGTTTTATGCTGTGTACGCCTTTTGTGGCACGAGAAGCGATGAAACTCCTGAACGTGTCCAGAAAATACCAAGACTCTTATCCGGTCGAAATCAATGACAACACCCTTGCTGCTTTGGCCATCGCCGGTGCGGTCTGCATCGCCGGCGGGGTGACGATGACGGTGATCGGGCACAAGGGCTGTGAGCGGTTCGCGCTGTCCTTTACGGGAACCGGTCTGTCGATGCGTTTCTGAAGAAGCGGGCCAGCGAGGCTTTGCAAACCTGGGGCAGTTTCGGCATGTCAAAAAAAGTCGTATTTTTGCAGAAGAAACCACAAACGACGCCAATATGGAAAGCTTCCAGATCAGGCGGGAACTCTACACCGCCGAAGACCTCTACGACAAGTTTTACCCGGAGGATGACAGTTCATACGACCTGTGCTACGACGCCCTCGTCTATGCCGACGTACTGAAAGACGGCAAACGCAGCCGCTCCCTGTCCGTCACCCTCCCCCGCACCATCCACGACCATTCCATCAGCGACGCCCTCTTCCGCTTCCTCTCCGAATGGTCACCCTCGGACGTGGTCGGAGTGATGGGAGGGCACGCAATGAAGCGCTCGGACCCATCCTACCGCAAGATTGCTCTCGTCAGCAAGAAACTGACCGAAAAGGGCAAGCTGATGGTCTCGGGAGGCGGTCCCGGGGCTATGGAGGCTACCCATTTCGGGGCCTGGATGGCCGGACGCAGCGACGCTGATCTGGACAAGGCAATGGAAATACTCAAGGAGGCCGACACTTTCGCGGACAGGGGCTGGCTCTCGACGGCATTCCGCGTCAGGGAACGTTTCCCTCAGAAAAAATACCGCAGCCTCGGCATCCCGACCTGGCTCTACGGGCACGAACCGCCCACTCCCTTCGCCACCCATATCGCCAAGTACTTCGACAACAGCATCCGGGAAGACAATATACTGACGGTGGCTGTCGGAGGAATCATCTTCTCCCCGGGTTCGGCAGGAACCCTCCAGGAAGTCTTCCAGGAGGCCGCCCAGGACCATTACAGAACCTGCGAAGTCTCCAGCCCCATAGTCTTCTTCGGCAAAGACTTCTGGCAAAAGACCGTCCCGCTCTATCAGTTCCTGCAGAGCCTTATGGAAAGCGGCTACTACAAAGACCTGCTGCTGTCCATTTATGACGAGCCCGAGGACATCGTCCGCGAAATCCTCGCCTTCAAGCCCGATATGCCGGGCAGTGACCAGCACTCCAAACTGAAACTGAAATAGTTAACGCAGCGTAGCTCAAGACTCATCCGTCAGAGGCAGACCGTGAAGGCACGAGGGGCAGCGGGTTGCGGGCGGAATGGTGGAGCCGAGGGCTCCTGGTCGAAGCCGACCATTTCCCGGTCGGCAAGGCCAGCGGCCCGAAGGCGCGGCGGCAAGCACGCCGAGGGTTCAGCGGCCCGAAGGCACGAAGGGCAGCGGGTTGCTGGCAGCAGGTTTCTGGCAGCAGGCAGCGAGCAGCGGGCAGCGAGCAGCGGGCGGAACATTCTGCCGTAAAATACAACTCGCTGTCTTTCAGGTATTTATCCATTTTAACCTATGTACTTTTACGCAGGTTAAATCACACAAACTACTACTAATCAACAATTTACATTTTACGACTAAATTAACGTAGCACCCCAAGCGCAACGATGTCAAGTTTCCCGAAGGCGCGAAGGCATAACGACACACAGCGGCCCGAAGGCGCGAAGGGACAGCGGGCAGCGGGTTGCGGGCGGAATGGTGGAGCCGCAGCGTATGTCGCTGAAGAACAAGAGAATATGCGAGAGTCTCTGTTCCGAACGGAACAAAGACCGCCAGTTATAACTCTGATTTTCAGCATATTCCGAAGCACCAGTGCCGCTGTGACGCGAAGACGCGAAAGACGCAATGCCGCAATGCCACGATGCCGCGCTGCCGCGAAGACACGAAAGCGCAAAGACGCAGTCCCGCAATGCCACAATGCCACGATGCCACGATGCCGCGAAGACACACGAAAGACGCAGTCCCGCGATGCCGCAGTGCCGCGAGGGCAGAGGGCCGCCCTGCTTCTGGGGAAGGGACACGACAGAAGAAGCTGATAATCAGCGATGTCTAAAAAACAAAAAAGGGGGAAAAGTTGAGATGTAGAGATTCGAACTCTAACTGAGGGAACCAAAATCCCTAGTGCTACCATTACACCACATCTCAATACCGGGCTGCAAATTTACCGCAAAAAACCGAAAAAACAAACACATCGCCGACAAAGGCCGCAGCAAAGCCCTCCTCAACGAGGGGAAGGATTTTATCGCCGGGCCTTGAAAAAGTCCTGCACAAGAGCCGAACACTCATCTGCAAGCACCCCCGACGAGACTTCCGTCCGGGGATGAAGCAGCGAGGGTGTAAAGAGCGAATATCCCCTACGAGGGTCCGCGGCGCCATAGACAATGCGTCCGACCTGGGCCCAGTTAAGCGCCCCGGCACACATAGGGCAAGGCTCAATGGTCACATATAAAGTACAGTCCTGCAGATACTTCCCCCCGATCGCTTCAGTCGCCGCAGTCACTGCGAGCATCTCAGCGTGCGCCGTAGTGTCGTGAAGCTTCTCTGTCATATTGTGCCCTCGGGCGATAATGCTGTCTCGCCATACGACCACTGCGCCGATCGGGATTTCCCCGTCGGAGAGGGCATAACGGGCCTCCTGAAGGGCCTCTTTCATAAAACGAAGGTCCCTGTCCATCAGAAAAGCGTAGGATGATTCTCCTCCAGTTCGCTCAACACTTTCGACATTATTGCTTCACGGAACAGCGAGGCCTTGGCGTGGACCTTGAAACGAGAGCAATACTCGTCTACCGCGGCCATTTCGCTGTCATTGAAATAGAGCACGTAACGGTTCTTCCTCAAAAGAGCCTTCTTCTGTTTCTCCAGGTATTCGGGATCGACGCCCGAAGGGAGTTTGCGCTTTCTGGTCATAACTGTACGTAACGATGGACTATGGTTCCCTTCTTGTCCAGCTGCAGGATAAAAGGAAGGACGGAAAGGTCGAAGGTATCGAGAAGGACCGTAGTCAGGGCAGGATCGGAGCGGCGGAGAGCATCCATATCCACCAGCAGCACCCTTGCTTTCCTGTCAGCGGCGACAAGAGCGTCCACGGCGGAGAGAGTTTCCTTGCACTGCAGGCATTCCGGAGAATAGAACACCACATAAGCCGGCGAGCCCTTCAGTTTCTGAAGCTCGAATTCGCCTTTACGGACACCCTTGCACAGCAGCCAGGGCTTCTTGCGCAGCGTCCCAGGGACCTTCAGATCAGGGACCACGGAGCCGACCGGAGTACGGAGCGAGAGATCCTTCATCATCCCGGCCAGGGACAGCACGCGGAGAGTATCTTCTTGACGGTCCCAAATGTCCGGAACCAGAATGAACTTATCTATGAACTCAGCCGTTCCCTCCTTGTAGGCCTCCCCTCTCTGCGACGAGAGGTAGTAAAGAAGGTCGCCCTCCATCTGGCGGTAGGCTGCGATATCGCCTTCCCCGATAGTCTTGGCGGCCACATATTCCCCGACCTCGACGATATGTTTCGGCTTGAGAGTATCCCCATAGACGGAGAAAGTCTTGTCATACATCTCCATCTGGGACTCTCCACCGTATTCATATTGAGCGCTGTCGGAAAGGCGGTGCAGAAGGGTTTCCAGGGCCGGAGTGTCCAGGCCGCGGCCCACTATGGTCCCGCCGGCGTCCAGAAGGAAGAGCTTCGGGGTCTGGAGGATGCCGTACTTGCGCTGCATATCAGAAGTTGCGCCGGGGTCCCAGAGATGCACGGCCTCGGGGAAAGACTCCCTGAATGCTTTCCAGGAGGCTTCCTCGGCTCCTACATAGATGGCGTAAAGTTTAAAAGGCACTTTCCCGGAAGAGACAAGTTCCTTCAGCCTGGCCGATTCAACCTTGCAAGTGCCGCAGGAAGTATCGTAAAAATACAGGGCCGACCAGCCGTCTTCCTTTGCCTGGGGGATCCTGAAACTCTTGCCGTCGGCATCCTTCAGGAAAAGCAGCGGAGCCTTGGCCCCGATGAGGGAATGCCGGTTGAAGGCCGCGAAAACCTGGGCGTTGAGAAGGTCCAGGTCCGTTTTCATCTTCACCTTTCCGGGAATGAACCACTCCTCGACCACGTGGACGGCGACCGCATCGTCCCCCATTATCTTGGAATTGAGATAATGGTCATAGATTTTCAAGGCGACGTACTGGCGCACCAGAGAGTCCTTGCAGGAGGAGATAAGAAAGTCACACTCAGCATTTTGCACCTGGGCGCTCTCCCCGGTGAGAGCCACGAAATACTCGTCCAGCTTGGCTCCCAGCTCGGAATATGGCTCCTGGGCCAGGGCCGGGATACAGCAAAGCAGCGACAGACAGAGCAGAAACTTTTTCATAGCTTTACACCCTCCGGAATAAAGGCGGAATAGTCGCCGTGATGTTTCAGGATATCCCTCACCGCCGAAGAAGAAATATGGGCGAATTCCTGGGCGGTCGGGATGATGATGGTCTCGATATCGGGGGCCAGTCGGCGGTTGGCATCGGCTATGGACCTCTCAGTCTCGAAGTCTATCATATTCCTCACTCCCCGGACTATATGCTTGATACCGAGGGCGCGGCAGGCGTCTATGGTCAGAGTGTCATACTGGATAACAGACACTCCCTTGAGGCCGGCCGTAGCGGCGCGGATTATCTCCAGCCGCTTTTCCATATCGAAGAAACCGCGCTTGTCCTGATTGATACCCACGGCGACGACGACTTCGTCGAACATCGTCAGGGCCCTTTTCAGAATATTCAGGTGCCCGGCCGTAAAGGGGTCGAAAGAGCCGGGGAAAAATGCTTTCCTTATCATAACTGCCAATCAATCGGGGATTTGCCCCTGGAGATAAGATAGTCGTTTGTCTTTGAAAAATGCCTGCAGCCGAAAAAGGCTCCGCCGGCAAGCGGCGAAGGGTGGGCGGCCGTCAGGACAAGATGCCTGGAGGAGTCGATCAGCGAAGCCTTGCTCTGGGCAAAGCGGCCCCAAAGCAGGAATACCACTCCGTCGCAGCGCTCGGAGACGGTCTTGATCACGGCGTCGGTAAACTCCTGCCAGCCTATGCGGCTGTGCGAGGCCGGAGAGCCGGAGAGCACGGTAAGCGCCGTGTTCAGCAGCAGCACTCCCTGCCTTGCCCATTTTTCCAGATTCGGTCTTCCAGACATCTCCAGGCCAAGGTCTGAACTTATTTCCTTGAAAATATTGCGGAGCGAAGGAGGTGCCGGAACTCCGTCCGGAACGGAAAAGGACAGGCCCATAGCCTGGCCGGGACCGTGATAGGGGTCCTGGCCGAGGATGACCACCTTCACTTGTGGAAGAGGAGTAAGCTCGAAGGCTCGGAAAATCATCGGGCCCGGAGGATATATGACCTTTCCGGCGGCCTTTTCCTCGTGCAGATAACGCACAAGCGCCTCGAAGTACGGTTTTCCGAACTCCGGGGCGAGCGCCTCCTTCCAGCTTTGTTCTATCTTTACCTGCATCTAGAAGATATAGTCGATTACATCGCCAATCTCTTTCACATAGACAAAGTTAAGACCTTTTACGTAAATATCCTTGATATCCTCGATATCTTTTTTGTTTTCTTCGCTCAGAAGGATGGTTTTTACCCCTGCCCGCTTGGCTGCAAGGATCTTTTCCTTGATGCCGCCGACCGGCAGCACGCGGCCGCGCAGGGTCATTTCTCCGGTCATCGCAATGCCCGGCTTCAGGGCCTGGCGACGGAGCGCGGAGACCATTGACGAGACCATCGTGATGCCTGCCGACGGGCCGTCCTTCGGGACTGCGCCCTCAGGGACGTGAACGTGGATGTCCTTGGCCATAAACTCTTCCGTGGTCATTCCCGCGAGCTGAGGGTGGGCCTTGATGTACTGCCAGGCAATCTGGGCGGACTCCTTCATCACGTCGCCGAGGTTGCCGGTCATCGAAAGATTGCCCTTCCCCGAAGAGACCGAACTTTCCACGAAGAGAATCTCTCCGCCGAGTTCCGTCCACGCAAGTCCCGTCACCACGCCAGCCCCTTCATTGCCCTCCACCTTGTCGTGGAAAGCGGTCGGAAGTCCCAGATACTCACGAAGATGCTTCTTCTCGATGAGCGTCGGATACTCCTCTCCGAGGGCGATTTTCTTAGCGGTCACACGGGCTATCTTGGCTATCTGTTTCTCCAGGCCGCGGACACCGGACTCGTGGGTATAACTGTCTATGATACCCTGGAGGGCGCCCTTGTTGATGGTGATCACCGAATCGATGCCGTGCTCCTTCAACTGCTTGGGCAGCAGGTAGTTCTTCGCGATTTCAAGCTTTTCTTCGGCCAGGTAGCCGGTCACGTTGATCATCTCCATCCTGTCGCGGAGGGCGGACTGGATGGTCGAAGTACCGTTGGCCGTGGTTATGAAGAGGACATTCGAAAGATCGTAATCTATGTCCAGGTAATTGTCGTGGAAAGTGCTGTTCTGCTCGGGGTCCAGGGCTTCCAGAAGGGCACTGGAAGGGTCTCCCTTGAAGTCGGCGGCGAGTTTGTCGATTTCATCCAGTACGATGACCGGATTGGAAGTCCCGGCCCTCTGGATGCCGCTGAGAATACGTCCCGGAAGGGCGCCGACATAAGTCTTGCGGTGTCCGCGGATCTCAGCCTCGTCGTGCATTCCGCCGAGGGATATCCTCACGTATTTGCGTCCCAGGGCCCTTGCGATGGACTTTCCGAGCGAGGTCTTGCCCACTCCCGGAGGGCCCCATAGGCAGAGGATCGGGGACTTCATATTCCCTTTCAGCTTCAGCACCGCAAGGTACTCGATAATGCGGTCCTTGACCGTGTCCAGACCATAATGGTCCTCGTCCAGGACCTTCTGGGCATTCTTCAGGTCCAGATTGTCCTCCGACATTTCGCCCCAGGGAAGGTCCAGCATAAACTGGACATAATTGTACTGGATGCTGTAGTCCGGGCTCGAAGGGTTGTATTTCTCCAGGCGGGCCATTTCCTTGTCGAATATGGCCTTGACCGATTCCGGCCACTTCTTAGAGGCGGCCCTTTCGCGGAGTTTGGCGAAGTCCTCGGAATCGTCCATCCCGAGTTCCTCCTGGATGGTACGGAGCTGATTGTTAAGATAATACTCCCTCTGCTGCTGGTCTATGTCGGATTTGACTTTCTGGCTGATTTCCTGCTTGATCCGCATCAGTTGGATCTGGGTTTCCAGGACGGTCAGGAGCGCCATTCCGCGGTCGAAGATATTGTCGTGGTTCAGCAGGGCCACCCTCTCCTGGAAATTCTCGACCTCGATGGTGGTAGCGATGAAATTCACAAGGAAAGGGAAACTGTCTATCGACGCAAGGGCGGAGGCAGCCTCTTTCGGCACGAAGGAAGAAGACTGGATGACCTCCGTGGCGAAATCCTTCAGGGCACTCGAAAGGACGTCGATTCTCTGCGCGTTCTCCTCGTCGGGCTCGCTGTCGTGCAAGTAGCCGACACGGGCCTTTATGTATGGCTCATAGGCCGTAATCCCCTTGATTTCAATACGATGGAACGCCTGCAGAATAGCCGTAAGCGAGCCGTCCGGCATCTCCAGGGTCTTGATGACCTTGCAAACCGTTCCGAAACGGAAAAGGTCGTTCTCGGAAGGGTCCTCGACCGTAACGTCATTCTGTGGCACGGCTCCGAGCAGCCCGTCCCCTTTTTCCGCGTCACGCACGACACGGATGGACTTGTCACGGCCAACGGTCACGGGATACACCGTTCCGGGGAAAATCACGGCATTGCGGAGCGCAAGTATGCCCAGACTGTCCGGAAGTCTCGATTCATCGATCTGGGAAAGCGGGCCGTCTCCCACTACTGGCATTATATTCACTTCAACTCCGTGGGGAGCGAAGAACATTGTCTGACATTTTGTCATATATCGTCTGTTTTCTTTGTCGGCCGGATATATGGTCAATCTCCGTGCCAAATACAAAGATAAGACAAAAAACAAAATAAGGTTTTGATTTATCAAAGTTTATGTGTATTTTTGCACTCCGAATCCCCACAGTAGAGGATAAGTACATTTAATTTATATAGTAATAATTATGACAAAGGCAGAGATTGTCAATGCAGTTGCAAAGTCAACAGGCGTTGAGAAAATTCAAGTTCAGAACATTGTTGAAGAGTTCACTAAAGTGGTAAAGGATTCCATTATTGCCGGTGAGCCCGTGTACCTTCGCGGATTTGGTAGCTTCATCATCAAGCACCGTGCAGAAAAAGCCGCCCGCAATATCACCAAGCGCACGACTATGACTATCCCGGCGCACAATATCCCGGCTTTCAAACCGGCCAAGGTATTCGTCGCCGCCGTCAAGGATAGCAAATAATAATCCTTAAACAACAACACTATGCCTAGCGGTAAAAAAAGAAAAAGACATAAGATGGCGACGCACAAGCGTAAAAAGCGCTTGCGCAAAAACAGACATAAGAAGAAGTAAGCCTTCTTCCAATGTGTCTGCCATTTTAGCAGTCTGCTGAAAGCGAGAGGGCTTACCGGTGATGCCGGAAGCCCTTTTGTCGTACTAATACAATTTCCAAATGGAGTCTGAGAAAGCGGACAAGGATCTGATTGTCGACGTAAGGCCGACAGAAGTACACATCGCCCTGATGGAGAACCACAGGCTGATCGAGTACAACACGGAGTCCAGCACTGGGAACAAGTTCTCCGTAGGGGACGTTCACCTGGGAAAGGTGAAGAAACTCCTGCCGAACCTCAATGCTGCCTTCGTGGATATCGGAGACAAGAAGGAAGCCTTCATCCATTATCTCGACCTTGGACTATACTTCGGCGCGTTCGACAAGTTCGTGCGCTCAGCCGGCGGGAAAACGCCTCCGGGCGAGCTCTACTCCCAGATTGAGATCGGGGAGCCGCTCCCGAAGGAGGGCAAGATAGAGGATTACCTCTCCCCCGGCCAGATGATAGTGGTCCAGATAGTGAAGGAACCGATTTCCACGAAGGGTTCACGACTGACTGCGGAAATTTCATTGGCAGGACGAAACATTGTACTTCTCCCCTTCGCCGACAAGATCAGCCTATCCCAGAAGATTGGCTCGAAGGAAGAGAAACGTAGACTTGAGACACTGGTCAAGAGCATTCTCCCGAAAAACTACGGTGCGATTATCCGCACGGCAGCGGAAGGAAAGACGGCCGCCACCCTCGTGGGCGAGACCCGTTCCCTTATCGAAAAGTGGGAGAGCTCCTGGACAAAGATTGCCAAAGGCAAGACCGTACAGAATCTCTTTACGGAATACAGCAAGACGACCGCAGTGCTGCGGGACCTCCTGAACGATTCATTTTCAAATATTTGGATCAATGACGAGAAGGTCTGCGACGAAGCCCGGAAATATATCTCGCTGATTTCGCCCGAACAGGAGAAGATTGTCCACCTCTATGAAGGCCGCCAGCCGATTTACGACCATTTCGAGGTCACCCGGCAGATCAAGAGTTCCTTCGGAAAGGTGGTGCCTATGAGGCAGGGAGCTTATCTGGTGATCGAGACCACGGAAGCGCTGAATGTAATCGACGTAAACAGCGGCATACGCACCAAGACCCACGATCAGGAAGAGAATTCCTTCGAGGTCAACAAGATGGCCGCGGAAGAGATTGCACGGCAGCTGAGGCTCCGCGATATGGGAGGCATAGTCATCGTGGATTTCATAGATATGGAATCCGTCGATCACCGGAACGCCCTCCACAAGTATATGCAGGAGCTGATGGAAGAAGACAGGGCAAAGCACAATGTGCTGCCGCTGACCAAATTCGGGCTGATGCAGATCACCCGCCAGCGGATCCGCCCCGTGACGGAAATCAATACCGAGGAGCAGTGCCCTCTGTGCCACGGCACGGGCAAGATTCACTCCACAGTGGTCATTGATGAGGAAATAGAACGTAAGATTTCCTTCTACGTCATTGAAAAAGGTATCAGGTCTATTACGCTTAAAACCAGCCCCATACTCGGGGCGTATCTCAAACGGGGATTATTCAATTCCTTTGTGTCGAGATGGAAAAGGCGCTACAAAATACGTCTTGCACTGGAAGAAGTTACAGATTTCTCCATCCTGCAGAATGAAATGTACAATGCAAAAGGAGAGAAGCTCGAATAGGGCTTCTCTCTTTTTTTGATGTAGGGACGATCGGGATCGAACCGATGACCTCTTGAATGTGACTCAAGCGCTCTGAACCAGCTGAGCTACGCCCCTGTATTATCAGGCTCTGGGCGGAAGGTGAGGGATTCGAACCCCCGGGACGTTGCCGCCCAACAGTTTTCAAGACTGCCGCCATCGACCACTCGGCCAACCTTCCATTCTTCGGAGGGACTGCAAAGATAGGCAGTTTTCCGGAATTAACAAAAAATATTACGCCTCTTTCGAGAAAAACTTCCACTGGAAGAGAATCAGGTAGAAAGCGCCCACCGTCACGCAACTGTCCGCGAAATTGAACACGGGCTCAAAAAAGATGTCTCCTCCGACCAGCGGCATCCAGTCCGGCCAGGTCCACAGCGGGAAATAAAGCATATCCACGACCTTTCCCTGCATAAAGGGCGCATAGTGCCCCAGAGTCGCGACCGCCACGGGCGTGGACTCGCTGAAAACCAGGCCGTAGAAAAGGCAGTCCACGATGTTCCCGAGGGCGCCTGCCGTTATCAGCGTAAGTCCTACCAGGACTCCCGTGGGGACATCCTTCTTCTTCAAAAGAGAGGAAATCCACCAGCAGAGGGCGGCGAAAAGACCTATCCTGAACAGTGTAAGGATATACTTTCCAATGACTCCGCCGAAGGACATACCGAAAGCCATCCCCTTGTTCTCGATGAAGAGAATCTGGAACCAGTCCCCGAAAACGCTGAAATGCTCCCCCAGGGTCATATTTGTCTTGACCAGGATTTTGATGACCTGGTCAACGAGCACAAGGACAGCCCCGAGAAGGATCAGCCGCCCGCCTTTGGAAATCTTCATCAGACAGTTTATTTACGTCCTGTCTTTTCAAGAATGGCCTTTCCTTCAACCGTAGTGGTGGCGTGGGGAACAAGACGGAGCCTCTCCTTGGGGATAAGCTTTCCGGTCACACGGCATACGCCATAGGTCTTGTTCTCGATGCGGACAAGCGCAGCTTCAAGGTTCTGGATGAACTTGTACTGACGCTGGGCAAGGGCACCTGCCTCCTCTTTGGAAAGCTGGAATGCACCGTCGTCCTCGACCGTCTTGAAAGTCGGGGCGGTGTCGAGGATGTCATTGCCTCCGGCGTGCATCATCGCATTGCGCAGGGTGGCGTACTCGGCGCGCGCCTTGTCGAGCATTTCATTGATAATCACGCGGAACTCCTCGAGTTCCTCATCAGAATAGCGTGTTTTGGTATTTTCTTCCATAAGCTAACGTTTTACGCGTATTTTTATCTTCTCATCCATCCACTCCACCTCCGCGGCATCGGCGGGAGCCTCTGCGGCGGGACGCAGCACGAAACTGCGGGAAAGAGTCTGGGATGCAATATAATCTTTGAATGAAGCGACGGCATCGGCGAGCAGAGGGTCGTCTGCATAGACCTCAGTGTCTATCCTGTCCGTCACCTCGAATCCGGCACCCTTGCGAAGGTTCTGGATACGGTTTACAAGTTCGCGGGAAAGGCCTTCCCGGCGAAGTTCATCGCTGACTTCAATGTCCAGGGCTATGGTCATAGAACCCTGGGAAGCCACGAGCCAGCCCGGCATATCCTCGGAGGATATCTGATAGTCGCCGGGAGAAAGGACCACCTCGCCGCCTTCAAGGGCGAGCGTGTAGGCCTCCGAAGCAGTTTCAGCACGCTGGATGGCGCTTATTTCACCCTGGGAGAGAGTTCCGAAGGCTGCGGCTATCTCCTTCATCCTGGGGCCATAGATCTTGCCGAGAGTCTTGAAATTGGGCTTTATCTTCTTGGTGATTATGCCTTCGGTGTTCTCCACGAACTCCATCTGCTTGACATTCACCTCGGTAAGAATCTGCTCACGTACGGAGTCCAGGCGATGGCGGACGGTGTCGGAAATGACCGGAATCATCATCTTCGGCAGGGGCTGGCGAACCGGAATGCCCACTTTCTTGCGGAGCGCAAGGACCATAGAAGTAGCTTCCTGTGAGAGTTTTACCCTCTCCTCGAGTTCGCTGTCGACAAGGCTCTCGTCCGCGGAAGGCATAAGTTGGTTATGGACCGAATCCTCCCCTGTCAGGTCGCGCCAGAGGCGGTCGGCATAGAAGGGAGCGATGGGGGCGGAAAGCAGGGCCACTGTCTTAAGGGCCTGATAGAGAGTCTGGTAGGCGGAGAGTTTGTCGGCGTTCTTCTCGCCGGCCCAGAAGCGCTTGCGGTTCAGATGGACATACCAGTTGGAAAGTTCGTCGCAGACGAAACTCTCAAGCAGGCGGCCCGCGGTCTTCACGTCATAGTCCTCATAGGCCGCTCTCACGTCGCGGATGAGGGAATTCAGCCTGGAGATGATCCAACGGTCGATTTCCGGCCTCTGGGCGACGGGAACGGGCGCCTCGGCAGGCTCAAACTTATCGATATTGGCGTAGAGGGCGAAGAAGGCGTAGGTGTTGTAAAGCGTTCCGAAGAACTTGCGGCGCACCTCGGCGACGCCTTCGATGTCGAATTTGAGATTGTCCCAAGGCTCGGCGTTGGTAAGCATATACCAGCGCAGGGCGTCGGGACCATACTTGTCAAGGGCGTCGAAGGGATCCACCGCGTTGCCGAGCCGCTTGGACATCTTGTTGCCGTTGCGGTCCAGCACCAGGCCGTTGGAAATCACCCTCTTGAAAGCGGGTGTGCCGCTTATCATAGTGTGGATGGCGTGGAGGGTATAGAACCATCCGCGAGTCTGGTCCACGCCCTCTGCGATGAAGTCGGCGGTCGCTCCGAAAGCGGGGCTGCCGAGATTGCGCAGGCCTTCCTGAGCATAAGGCATAGCCCCGGAGTCAAACCAGACATCGATCAGGTCGCTTTCGCGGACCATCTTGCGGCCGCTCGGCGAGACAAGGTAGATCTCGTCCATATAGGGGCGGTGAAGGTCTATCCTGTCGTAGTTCTCCTTGGACATATCCTCGGGATTGAAGCCCTTGTCCTTCAACGGATTGGAGGCCATTATCCCGGCCGCTACGGCCTTCTCGACCTCAGCGTAGAGCTCGGCTGCGGAGCCTATGCATTTTTCCTCACGGCCGTCCTCGCTGCGCCAGATAGGGAGCGGAGTGCCCCAGTAGCGGCTGCGGCTCAGGTTCCAGTCCTGGATATTCTCCAGCCACTGTCCGAAACGGCCCGTGCCCGTGGAGGCGGGTTTCCAGAGAATCTGCTTGTTCAGCGCGACCATTTCGTCCTTGACCGCAGAAGCCTTGATAAACCAGCTGTCAAGGGGATAATACAGCACGGGAAGGTCCGTGCGCCAGCTGTGGGGATAGCTGTGGACGTGTTTCTGGACCTTGAAAGCCTTGCCCTGGGACTTCAGCATAACACAGAGGTCGATGTCCAGAGTCCCCTCTTCCTCCACCTTCTCGAAATACTGCCTGTAGCCTGCCTTGACATAGCGTCCGGCAAATTCTTTATAAGAGGGGTCCACGGTCGCGGCATAGGCCGGATCCAGGTCCTCCAGGCGGCAGAAACGTCCCTGACGGTCCACCTGGGCCTGAGGGTTGCCGTCCTTGTCTATGGGCATAATCCCGGCGATTCCGGCGGCCGCGGCGACTCTCTTGTCGTCCGCGCCGAAGGTCGGAGCTATATGGACGATACCCGTACCGTCCTCGGTGGTCACATAGTCACCGGAAATGACGCGGAAAGCGTCCCCGTCCGGACGGAACCAAGGAATCAGCTGATGATAGCGGATTCCGACCAGTTCGCTGCCCTTGAAACTGCCTTCCAGAACCTTGTATGGCACAATCTTGTCCCCTTTCTGATAGGACTCGAGGGGCAGGTTTTCACCCTTGGGATTGAACCAGGCGCCGACAAGGGACTTGGCGAGGACATAGACCGCCGGCTCATCGCTGTATGGATTCAGCGAAAGGACTCGGACATATTCGATATCCGGGCCGACGCAGAGGGCCGTGTTCGACGGAAGGGTCCACGGGGTCGTGGTCCAGGCCAGGAAATAGGCCGGGAAGACCTCTGTGCCATATATCGGCTGGGACTTGCCGTCCTTGATTATCTCGAACTGGACCGTGGCGGTCGTGTCGGTGACGTCCTTGTAGCAGCCGGGCTGGTTGAGTTCGTGGGAACTCAGTCCCGTACCGTCGGTCGGAGAATAAGGCTGGATGGTATAGCCTTTATAGAGCAAACCCTTGTCATAGAGTTTCTTAAGGAGATACCACAGAGTCTCGATATAGCGGTTGTCATAGGTCACATAAGGGTCTTCCATATCCACCCAGTAGCCTATGCGGCGGGTCATCTCGACCCACTCCTTCGTATATTTCATCACCTCCTTGCGGCAGGTGGAGTTATAATCCGCGACACTGATCTTCTCACCTATGTCGGCCTTCGTGATGCCAAGCTTTTTCTCCACTCCGAGTTCCACAGGAAGGCCGTGGGTATCCCAGCCGGCACGACGCCTCACCTGGAAACCGGTCTGCGTCTTGTAGCGGCAGACGGCATCCTTGATGGAACGGGCCATCACGTGATGGATACCGGGCATCCCATTGGCGGAAGGCGGCCCTTCAAAGAAGATGAACTCCGTTGCTCCTTCCCTCAGTTTCAGTACATTCCCGAACGCATCTTCCTTTGTCCACTGCTCCAAAACCTCATTCCCGACGGCCACCAGGTCCAGTCCCTTATATTCCTTAAATGTCATAAAAATTTACTAAATTTGCGTATTGGTTTGCAAAGTTAAGCATTTTTATCGAACTATGAACACTCTGGATATTATCATACTTATATGTTTTCTGCCGGGGATAATCAGGGGCCTTTCCAAGGGCTTTCTGGAGCAGGCCGTGAGCCTCGTCGGAATGGTCCTGAGTGTGTGGTGCGCTTTCAAACTCAGGGGGGTGGTCTGCGAGGCGATAGCCCCTCATCTGGAGATGTCCGAGACCTTGCTCAATGTCGTCGCATTCGCCCTTATTCTGATCGGAGTCAGCGTCCTTGCGCTGATTGTGGCCAAGCTTTTTACAAAGCTGGTCGAACTGATGATGCTGGGCTGGATCAACAGGCTTCTCGGGGCGCTGACCTCCTGCCTTGTGACTCTCGTGGTACTCGGAGTCGTAATTGTGCTCTTCGATACGGTGAATGTGAAATTCGGCCTTGTCAACTCTCCCCTGCTCAGTGAATCCGTCCTGTACGAGGGGATAAAGAATCTGGCAAATCTTGCATTTCCATATATGAAACAACTTCTGATGCTGCAATCTTAATGGCCAGGATACTTCTTATCGAAACTTCAACCGCCCTTCTGTCCACGGCGATCGTGGAAGACGGGACTGTAGTATGCAGCGAGGAATGTGACGAGTTGCGCTCCCACGCATCCCTGACTGCGGTTTTCATCGACAGGATGCTGAAGAAGGAGGGGCTGGGGATGAAAGATTTCGATGCTGTCGCAGTCAGCAAGGGACCGGGGTCCTACACCGGCCTTCGCGTCGGCGTTTCCACCGCCAAAGGGCTCTGCTTCGGGGCTGGTATTCCGCTGATCGGAATCGGCACGCTGGACGTGCTGGCGGCGCAGGCGCGTTTTGGAGCGGCGGATGTGTCGGCGGCGCAGACATGCGACGGAACGGCGCCGGACGAGGGAAGAATGGTGGAGCCGACGGGCCCAGTATTTCCGGAGGCCTTTTCCCGGCCGACGGAAGTACGGACCGGAGGCGCGAAAGCCCCGTCCGGCGCCGGCTGGCGCTACATCGTGCCGATGATCGACGCCAGGAGAATGGAAGTCTACTGTGCCGTGTTCAGCCCCGACGGCAGACAACTGAGCCCCGTCAAGGCACAGATCGTGGAGCCTGATTCCTTCGCCAAAGAGCTTTCGGAAGGACCGGTACTCTTCATTGGCGACGGAGCAGAAAAATGCCGTGGGACCATCCCCGGGGGCAGTTTCCTACAGTGCTACCCCAAGGCATCCGCTATGGCGCCGCTCGCCGAAGCCGCCTTCAGGGAAGGCCGCTTCGAGGACCTCGCCTACTTCGAACCCTTCTACCTCAAGGATTTCGTAGCCACCGTCAGCCGCAAAAAACTCTTTTAAGAGCAGCTATGCACCCGAAATTCATTATTGTTTCCGACCCCGGGACTCCGCTGAGCGGAAGTTTTGTCTATGGACTGGTCGGAAGCCACCGCGAACTTGTCAAGGGCTATGTCAAAGTCCACGGAGGAGGATGGTACCTGAAAGACGACGTTAAAAAGACTATGACTCTCTACGGCAGCTCAGGCGACTATGGCGAGCCCCGCCTGGCCTTCCTGAACAGAATTCCGAAAGAGCTTAGAGACTACCGCTTCATCTTTTCTCCCGGCTGGAACCTCCCCGGGAATGTACTCGACCTGTCCGAGGTGGAATGGTTTTGACAGAGGCACTGACGCGGGGAGAGGGCTTATCACGCAGCGTGACGGGCAGGAAAGGTCGGGCGCGAAGCGGGCAGGTATCACGCCGAGGAGTTTCGCTGGCGGAGAAGCATCCAGGAAGCTACTGCAGAACATACATTCTGGTCTGAATGCTGCGGCCCTAAGCGTCGCGAGGCAACGGCCGCCGCGAGGAGGACCATTGCACAGAGCCCACCGCAGCGGCGTGCCGTAGCCGCCGGCCATGACAGCCGGTCGGCGGCGGTGCCGGGAAACAGGCATTGGGCGGCACCGAGGGCGCAAAACCAGCAGTCCGTGCCGGAAAAACGGCATTTGGCGGCACGGATGACAAAGAAGGCAGGTATCACGCACCGGCGGCGGCCGGCTGTCATAGCCGCCGCCTGAGGGACCTCCCGCGAGCTCGCCTCAAGGGCTCGCGTACGGCCTCTCTGCTTGCCGACGAACGCGAAGCGCATATCAGTGCCGTGAAATACAACTACCTGTGTAATAGGAATTTATATAAACCAACCTCTGTGTTGTAGGGTTCTTCGTCACTTTTGGTGCAATTTAGCCTGTTTTGGAGAGTGACATTTTAAGCATTAGGAGACGGTAGTCGGCCCTTCCGTACATCTGCCTTTTGA
>CACZDC010000008.1 GCA_902779785.1 uncultured Bacteroidia bacterium | reverse complement strand
TATCTTTTGGTTTCCCTTATCGGATGCGAGAGCTGGAGGTCGTGAAAGGTCATAAACTGTACGCGCAGGTCGTCCGTCACCCAGTTTATGGTGAAAACGGCATTTTCCGGGAATACCAGTATGTCGCCCTGATGGAGTTCATATCGGTCCAGGTTGACCGTGTAGACGGCAAGTCCGTCGACTATCCTTATTACCGCTCCCTCCGCAAGCAGATAGGGCTGGTTTACGGTAAACCATTCCCGTCCGAGGGCGTGGTTGTCCATCGCCAGGACAAAGTCTTCGCCGACATAGTTTGCTTCGCTCAGTTTGAACATCTTGCGAAGAATCGGGATAGTTAGTGCGTCTATTTTTGCTTTCATAAGTGCAAAGATAGTAGAAATAGAACATTATTTGCAAGAATCGGAAAAGAATTTGATTGAAAAAAGAGCGAACTTTGCATCGAGATAATTACTATTTGCCTGTTTGGCATAAAGCAGCCCTGCACGCGTGAGCGTCCGGGGCTGTTTTTATGGAGGCCAAACTATTGTCCAAGAGCGGAATTTGCTGTATATTTGCAGAATGAAAAGAATCTTGACTTGTCTTCTTGTCGTGTTATGCTCCTTCGGGGTAAGTGCGCAGGAACAAATATACAATCTCAGTTTCGACAACTGGTCCAAGACCAAGAGCGTATGGAATCTGTACCGCTCTGACGCCCCTGAGCGCGAAAGGGTATGGGACAGTGCCAACAGCGCGATATCCCTTCTCGGAATCGGAGGCACTACAACGCCTGAATATGCCCACGTCGCCGTGGAAGGCAAAGGAAAAGCAGCCTGCCGCATCGAGTCGAAAAAAATATTGTGGACACTGGTTTCCGGCAATGTATATACCGGAAAGTATCTCAGGCTTGTCGATTTCAAGGGGATAGAGTCCAACTTCGGCCTGCCGTTCACCGGACGTCCGAAGTCCCTTTCCGGTTACTATCACTATATTCCCAAGACGGTAGACCACGCCAAGGCCCCTTATCTTTCTATGAAAGGCAAGCAGGACATCGGCCGTATCGAAGTCCTGCTGCTGGATATCACCTCTCCGCTAGTGATCGACACCACCAAGGATATGCTCCCTGAAGAAGGCGATCCGAGAGTTATCGGATATGCCCGCCTGAAGATTGTAAATGCGACAGATGACTATGTCCATTTCAAGCTGGACTTCAAGTATAAGGATGAGCGTACTCCTGGCTATATCGTACTTGCCGCCGCTTCGAGTTTCTATGGAGCCTTTTACACCGGCGCCGTCGGGTCTGTCCTTTATATAGACGAATTCAAGCTGAATTATTGATGTCTCTCCTTCTTCTATATCTTTTTCTGACGATGGGGGTGTCCTTCCTGTGCTCCCTGCTGGAATCGGTCCTGATGTCCACGCCGATGTCCTATATCAGTATGCGCGAAGAGGAGGGCAACAAGCACGCAATCCGTTTTGCCCGATTCAAGGCGGCTCCGGACAGGCCCCTGACCGCGATTCTGTCGCTGAATACCATTGCCAACACCCTTGGCGCGGCAGCCGTCGGTCACCAGGCCTCGATGCTTTCCGGCGACCACGTGTTCGGGATAGTGAGTGCCCTGATGACCATACTTATCCTGGTTTTCTCGGAAATAGTCCCGAAGACCATCGGCACCTCTCACTGGAAGAGCCTGCTCTGGCTTTCGGCCATAATGAACGTACTTGTCTATTTGCTCTTCCCGATAGTCTGGGTGGTCGAAAAACTCCGCAAGACCATCTCCGATGACGAGCCGGACACCGGCATTTCCCGCGAGGAAGTGTCCGCAATGGCGAATATGGGTGAGGAAGAAGGGGTTATCGACAATTCCGAGAACAAGGTGATACAGAATATCATCAAGCTTGACGACATCAAGGCCTATGATGTGATGACCCCTAGAGTCGTCGCGGCAATAGCCCCGGAATCTATGACTCTCAAGTCCTTCTACAAAAAGGACGAACTCTCTCATAATTCCAGGATTCCTGTCTATGCCGAGTCGCCTGAGTTCATCACCGGCTATATCCTCCGCTACGATGTGCTGGAGCAGCTTGCCGAAGACAAGTTCGATGTCCGGCTAGGTACGATCAAGCGCCAGATCGCCGCGTTCCACGAAGAGACTTCGGTCAGCGACATCTGGGAAAGCCTGCTGAAGACCAAGGATCAGATCGCCCTGATCATAGATGACTACGGCTGCTTCCAGGGGATCATTACCCTTGAGGACATAATCGAGACCATCCTTGGGATGGAAATCATAGATGAGAGCGACACAGTAACTGATATGCAGCAATATGCGCGTGAACGCTGGCTCAAGCGCAAGAATCAGTACAAGCAGATTGTCCTGCCGGAGGAAGAAGAGGAATAAGGTGAAAAGATATTTTTTGTTAATCGCCTTACTCGCAACTCTTTACAGCTGCGGGGTCCAGCGTCTTGTACCCTTGTCTACTCCGCCGCCCGAGAGTGCTTTCTCTTCCGTCAGGGAAGAGTATCGTCCGCTTGCCGACTCCATTGCCCGCCATACCGGATATGTTCCTCGGGAAGGCAATGATTTTAGGGTGATTTATGAAGGAGGGGACAAACTGAAGTTAATGCTGGAAGACATCGCCGCGGCTGATTCGTCCGTCTATGTCGAACTATTCAGGATCAACCCCGGTGCCGTTTCGGACACCCTTTTCCACGCAATGGAGGCGAAGGCCAGGGATTCCCTCGATGTTAGGCTGCTTCCGGAACGCTTCTCCCATATGACTCGCAGCATCTCCCGCTACCTGAAAATGCGCAAAAGTGGAGTCAGCGTGGAAGAATGGCATCCTCGCGGACATTTTTTCTCGAATATCTGGGAGGTCAACAGGCGCAATCACCGTAAGTTCACTCTTGTTGATGCAAATGTTGGCTATATCGGAGGCCGCAATATCGCCGACAAATACTTTACCGAGTGGAACGACGAGGATGTGCGCGTCACCGGTCCTGTAGTAGGGGACATAATGGATGCTTTTTCCCGCGACTGGAAGACCGCAGGAGGCAAGGACGACGCTGCAAAAGTCGTGAAGACGGTGAGGGACACTCTCCCCGGGGCCTTTACCGGCAAGACTGCCCAGCTGGTTTTGGACGGTCCTGCAGAGCGTTTCCATTCCATTCAGTATTCATACGAATGGACTTTGGACCACGCCGAGAAGGAATTCTATATGGTCACTCCATATCTCGCTCCTCCGCGCTCGACTTTGGAGGCAATGAAAAGGGCGGCCCTCAGGGGAGTGGACGTGCGTCTGATCGTTCCTGAAGATTCGGATGTGTTTTTCATTCCGCCTCTTATCTGGACTTATTTCAAGGAACTGCTTTCCGCCGGAGTGAAGATCTATCTGATCGGCGGAGGTTTCCTGCACAAAAAGGTGTTCCTGGCTGACGGCTATCTGTATTGCGTCGGCTCGGCAAACCTTGATTTCCGCAGTTTCCATACCAATTACGAGAGTAATCTCATCATCTATGACGACGAGGCGGCGGAAAGCCGTAAGAAAGAGTATCTCCGTGAACTGGAAAATTGCAGGGAAGTGTCTCTGGACGAGGTCAGGAAACGGCCCTTCTTCAAGCGTGTAAGCGGCTGGGTGATAAGACTTTTCGCAAGGCTTATCTGATAAGCCCTCTTACGTATTTCAGCTTCAGTATCCTGCGCAGGCTCTCGTCCAGGCGTTCCTCGCTGAGCGTTCCGTCGTTGACTGCGTCCGTAATCGCATCAACGGCCTCGCGGTAGTCGCGTGGACAGAGGACTATGTCGGCGCCGGCAAGGATGGCCATTACGGTGGCGTTGCGGGTGGAATAGTGCTGCTTGATCGCTCCCATCTCTATTGCGTCCGTAATTATGATTCCCTTGAATCCGAGTTTTCCGCGGAGGATATCCTTCAGGACCACGGAGGAGAGTGTGGCAGGCTTGTCGGAGTGGGTGACTTTCGGCAGGGAAATATGGGCGGTCATAACCAGCGGTACTCCGGCCTTTATTCCTGCTCTGAACGGAATCATCTCACATTCAGAGAGTTCCTTCCAGTCTTTGTAGGACACGGCATAGCCTTCGTGAGTATCGGTCTTTGTGTCCCCGTGTCCGGGAAAATGCTTCAGGCAAGAGACGATTCCTTTGGAATTCATACCCTCCACATAGGCTGAGACCATCTTTGCTGCGACTTTGGGAGAGTCGCTGAAAGCCCGGTTGCCGATGACTATGTTCTCCGGATTGGTATTGACATCCGCCACGGGAGCAAAATCGATGTCGAAGCCATATTCCCTAAGGTAAGTGGCGATGTTTTCGGCGCATTCTTTAGCTTTTTCCGCTTTTCCGCTGCTGCCGATTTCAGCTATGCTCTTGTAGCGGGGGACGTCGAAATTGGGATTCCCGCCGATCCTGGAAACGCGGCCGCCTTCTTCGTCAATGCACAGGAAAGGAGCGCCGGGGAGCGAGTGTATTTCTTTTGAGAAAGCCTTCAGCTGCTCGGGAGTGTCTATGTTGTGTCCATAGAGCAGCACTCCGCCGACGGGATATTCCCTGGCCGTCTCACTCATCTCTTCGCTTAGTCTTCGCACTTGATATTGAGGCAGTTCCGTAGTCTCTTCCCATTTTATAGAGGGAGAGAGACATTCGGCGCGGATTATAATGAGCTGTCCGGCTTTTTCACGGAGACTCATCCCGGCTATCTTTTCAGAGATGATTTCATCGGCACTTTGGCAGGATACTATCCCACTCAGGGCTGCGGCTAACATAGGCAGGCGGAAGCTCATCTTTATTCTTTCACTTGTTTCTTGATTTTCCTTACCGGATCGCAGGTGAGGCCGATTCCGAGTTTGGAGAAGGTCTTGCGGTCGACTTCGCTAAGCATTACCGTGGAATGGACCTGGGCGCCTTTCAGATTGGGAAGTTGGTCGAGTGCAAGGGTGCAGTTCTCGTCGATTGGAGTCATCATAGAGATGGCTACCAGGACCTCATCGGTATGAAGCCGGGGATTGTGCCCGTGCAGATAGGTTACCTTGGTCTTCTGTATGGGCGCTATCATCTGTTTGGGGATCAGCTTGACGTTATGGGCTATTCCTGCAAGATGCTTGAGGGCGTTCAGCAGAAGGGCGGCGCTGGGACCGAGCAGGGGAGAGGTCTGGGCGGAAATCAGAGTGCCGTCGGGCAGTTCGATCGCCGCAGTGGCTTCTCCGCATTTCTCGAGCCGTTCTTTCGCCACTACGGTGCACTTGCGGTCGGAGGTCGTTATTTTGGCGCGTTTGAGAAGAAGTGCGTTCTTATTGACTTCGGCCTCGGTCGCCTTGCCGTCGGCGAAGCTGCAAAGAGCTGTGTAATAGCGTCTTATGATTTCCTGTTTGGAAGCCTCGCAGCATACTTCGTCGTCGCTGATGCAGTAGCCGATCATATTTACGCCCATATCGGTCGGGGACTTGTATGGGGAAGAACCGTAGATGTCGTCGAAGAGGGCGTTCATCACCGGGAAGATTTCAATGTCCCGGTTGTAGTTTATGGCCAGGGTACCGTAGGCGTCGAGATGGAAGGGGTCGATCATATTGACGTCGTCAAGGTCGGCGGTAGCGGCCTCATAGGCTATGTTCAGCGGGTGGGATAGGGGGATGTTCCATATCGGGAAGGTCTCGAATTTGGCATATCCGGCCTTGATGCCGCGGCGGTTTTCCTGATAGAGCTGGCTCAGGCAGACTGCCATTTTTCCGCTTCCGGGCCCCGGAGCCGTCACTACGACGAGGGGCTTGCTAGTCTGGACGTAGTCATTCTTGCCGAAGCCTTCTTCCGAATCGATCAGGGCGACGTTGTTGGGATAACCTTCGATGGTATAGTGATAATAGACTTTTATCCCCATCTTTTCCAGCCTTTTGCGATAGGCTTCGGCGCTGGACTGTCCGTTGCAGTGGGTTATGACTACGCTGTTGACGCTCAGTCCGCGCTCGAGAAATTCGTCCCTCAGGCGGAGCACATCCATATCATAGGTAATGCCGAGGTCGCTGCGGACTTTGTTCTTCTCTATGTCCACGGCACTTATGACGATGATAATCTCCACATCGTCCTTGAGCTGCATAAGCATTTTCAGCTTGCTGTCAGGCTCAAATCCGGGGAGGACGCGGCTGGCGTGGTAGTCGTCGAAGAGTTTGCCGCCGAATTCCATATAGAGTTTGTCGCCGAATTTGGCGATCCGCTCCTTTATGTGTTCCGATTGGATCTTGAGATATTTCTCGTTGTCGAACCCGTATTTCATAGTCGATTGTCTTTTAAAAATACGGGATACAAAAATAGGAATTATTTTCTATTTATGCAATGCTCACCACTTTTCCACTGCTTTGAGAAGCAGGTAGCCGCCGACAATCTGGATCAGAATTCCGGGCCAGCCGATCCTTACGTCCTGAAGCGCGTGCATAAAGTTGAAATCCATCAGAAATTCAGCGCTCATTCCTACAAGCTGGTAGGCGATGACGGCGATGGCGACGGACAAAATGGAGAAACGCATATATTTGCTGACCAATGCGATAGAGCCTACTAATGCAAGTGACTTGATAAGTATCGCAGGAAGCGAAGCCACGGGGGGCATACCAAAGAGAGCGCAATTGACGAGCGGAGAGAGAATCGCGGTCATCAGACCGACTTTCCATCCGCATTTGAAGGTCCCGACCAGGGTGAAGAAGTATATGGGCAGGAAAATCAGTCCTCCGTTGGGGATAAGGTGGCACAGCTGCGGGACTATGATGTTTCCACAGATGAAAATGGCCGCTGCTATATAGGTACGGAGACTTGCAAAGTTGTATCTCTCCCGGGCAATTGTCGTAGTGTTCATACTTATGCTATGGTTTCAATTCGCACAAAGATAAGGATTTTATTTGATACTTCAGATTCTATTTATTACCTTTATGCTGTTTTATGAAACTTAGGATAAAAATTGCACTGGTTCTCGCCTGCGTCGCGGCCGCTTCCTGTCTGCGGGGCGGACGCGGTGGAGAAAACGCTCCCGTTCAGATTCAGAAGGATACGGTCTATCCTCTCGGATTCTGCACTGATTCATTCAGCGTAAAAAGCGGAGTAATCGCGGAGGGTGAGACTTTCACCGCATTGATGACGCGTCTCGGGCTTTCCGCCATGGATTCATATTCCCTCGTCCAGAAGTGTGACAGTGTTTTCGACGTGCGAAAGATGCGCTCCGGAAAGCGCTGGGACGCATATTACGAAGATTCGCTTTCGCTTCGTTACGTCGTCTACCACAACGATAAGGTGCTTTCCACCGTATTCCGCTGCTGCGATTCGGTCTATACCGTACGTAAAGAGGTGATACTCAAGGAAAAGACAGCGGATGTGACGATTACTTCTTCCCTTTGGAACGATATGATAGATGCCGAGGTGTCGCCGCAGATGATAGTCGAGCTTGCAGACATTTACGCCTGGACCGTAGATTTCTTCGGCCTTCAGCAGGGGGACCGCTTCCGGGTTCTTTACCGTGAAAAGTACTGTGAGGGAGAGTCCGTCGGAATAGACGGGATAGAATATGCCGTATTCAGCCGTGGGGAAACACTCCTTCCGGCGGTGTATTTCGACCAGGGAGACGGCCGCAACGCTTATTGGAACGAGAAGGGGGAGAGTATGCAGAAAGCCTTCCTCAAGGCTCCGCTCAAGTTTACCCGTATCTCGTCAGGTTTTTCGTATCACCGCAAGCATCCCGTCCACGGTGTGGTCCGTCCCCATACCGGGGTGGACTATGCCGCCCCCACCGGGACTCCGGTGTTGAGCATCGGTGACGGTACCGTAATCAGCAAGGGCTGGGGAGGCGGTGGAGGCAACACCTTGAAAGTCAGGCATAACAGCGTCTATACCACTGCCTACCTGCACCTTTCCAAATATGCTTCCGGAATTAATGTGGGGAGCCACGTCCGCCAGGGGCAGGTAATCGGCTATGTGGGTATGACGGGGACTGCTACGGGACCTCACCTGGATTTCCGTGTATGGAAGAACGGTACTCCGATAAACCCGCTCACAATGGAATCGCCGCCTTCAGAGCCGGTGCGTCCGGAAAACAAGCCTCTGCTGGACAGCCTTGTCAGGCTCCGTTCCGCCAGGCTGGACTCACTGCTGAAGAATTGAATCGGATTTTGAATTATAGATTGAGATGACACTTAAGCAAGTTGAAGAAATTCTTTACAAAGGGAAGAAGCTGACGTTGACTGACAGCCAGATGGGGCTTGTCAGAAAGAGTTATGATTTCTTGAAACGCTTTTCTTCTGACAAGATTATCTACGGCATAAATACCGGATTCGGGCCTATGGCCCAGTGGAGGGTGGAGGATGAATATCTGAAGAATCTTCAGTACAATATCATCCGCAGCCATTCTACCGGAGCGGGGGAGCCTCTTGAGCCTGCACTCGTCAAGGCTGCAATGCTTGCGAGACTCGGCACCTTCCTTCAAGGCCGCTCCGGAGTCCATCCCGACGTGGTCCTTCTTCTGAAGGAATTCATCAACAATGATATAATTCCTTTCATTCCCCGTCACGGTTCGGTGGGAGCAAGCGGCGACCTTGTACAGCTCGCCCATATCGCTCTGACGCTGATAGGCGAGGGCGAAGTCCTGTACAAGGGTAAATGGCAGGCTTCAGCCGGAGTTCTCAAGTCATTGGGACTCAAGCCTATGGCCATTCATATCCGCGAAGGCCTGAGCGCTACGAACGGCACTTCCGTGATGACCGGGATAGCAATGGTCAATCAGTTCGAGGCGGAGCGTATTCTTGACTGGGCGACGCTGGCGGCCGTATGGATGAACGAGATTGCCGCTTCCTACGACGATCTGATGGCCGAAGAGCTTAATTCGGTCCGCCGCCAGAAGGGACAGCAGCTGATTGCAGGGCGTATGCGCAGGCTTTCCGCTTCAAGCAAGTGCCTCCGTCAGAGGGAGCACGAGCTTTACGAAGGGAAGCACAGTGAGAAGGTCTTTGACCATAAGGTTCAGCCCTATTATTCGCTCCGCTGCGCCCCCCAGATACTCGGTCCTGTCGCCGACACTCTCTACGCAGCCCGGGAAGTGCTTGAAAATGAGATAAATTCCGCGTGTGACAATCCGATTGTAGACCCCGAAAGCGGAAACGTCTATCACGGTGGCAATTTCCACGGGGACTATGTCTCCCTAGAAGAGGACAAGGTCAAGATTGTTATGACGCGTGTTGCTATGACGGCCGAGCGTCAGCTCAACTACCTCTTCCACGACCGTATCAACGGCATCCTTCCGCCTTTCCTGAATATGGGCAGGCTGGGACTTAATTACGGTATGCAGGCCTGCCAGTTCACTGCGACATCTACGACTGCGGAGTGCCAGAGTCTGTCAATGCCCAATTATGTCCACAGTATCCCTAACAATAATGATAATCAGGACATTGTGTCTATGGGCACAAATTCCGCCCTCCTTTGCCGTCAGGTGATTGAAAACGTCTGGCAGGTACTCTCTATTCAATATATCGCCCTCGCTCAGGCTACGGACTGTCTCGGTATAAAAGACTCATTGTCAGAAACTTCCCGCAAGGTCTATGATGCAGTGCGCGATATTCAGCCGGTCATACTCGAAGATACTCCTTTCTATAAGGAGATATCCCGGGTAGGAGATTATCTTAAATCTAATCCGCTCTGCTTGAAATGAAAAGGTTTCTGACATTGGTTTTATTCGCTTCAGTTGCCCTCTCCTGCGGAAAGGACAAAGTCAATGAAAGCGATACACCTTCGGGAGGCGGTGGAAACACTGCTCTCACCGATGTGGAGATTACGGAGTTTATCGTGGAGGATATGTCCATCATCGAGGATGGCGACCCGGTAGATATTCCGGTGAAAACTGTCCCTGCCGAGGCGAGCCTGACAGAGCACGCCAGGGTAATTGTCGAGCAGGGAGAATCCCTTATGGAATACAGCGTAAACGCTCATTCCATCCACCTTGCACCTAAGGGCAAGGGCACTGTAGTATTTATGCTCAAGCCCAAATTCGGCCCGGGCAGTTCAAAAAAGCTTACTGTTACGATAGGTGCGGCCATAGCTTCTGTCGCAATTAATTCCCCGAGGATAAGTGGCGACAAGACCATAAATATGTCCAGCGCCGAAAGCTTGCAACTTGGAACTACGATAAAGAACACTTCAGGCCAGACGGTCAATACCCCGGTCAAGTGGTCGGTGGAAAGCGGATCAGAGTATGTTTCCATTTCCTCTGACGGCCTTCTGAAAGGCGTCAAGGGAGGCGGAAGTGCTGTCGTACGGGTCGAAATCGCCCAGAAGCCGTCTATATTTGACCGCGTGAATGTAAATGTGTCATACGCTCCGGAGAATCTGGTCATTTCTTCCGGCGACAAAGAACTCGAAGTCCTTTCCGGCAGCGCAGTCGCTTTCAAGGTACGGGTGGAGCCCGCAGAGGCCTCCCAGGTTATCACGCTTAATCCTCCCACTAACTACAAACAGTATTTTTCCTACGTCGGGAACCAGCTTACTAACAGTGATTATTCCAGGGAAGTAGTTATTACGGCCAAGTTGTCTTCTCCTCAGCCTTTTGACATTGAAGTCGCGACTATAGACGGTTCAAAGAAAAAGACTGTCCGGCTCTATATCAACGACTACAACGATATGACGCCTAAGCCCGGCGATTATGTCTATTACAGAGCCGCGAATGAGAGTACAACGAACGGCCCGTTTATTCTCTATGACTGCGGCCGGCGCTGCCAGAACCGTTTCGAGGGTGGAGCGAAGAAAGCGCGTCCAAGCAACAGCGGGGAAGTGTTCATAGGCGTTCTCGCTACCGTAGGAAAGCCAGCTTCTTCGGAGGATTTTCTCGGAAACAAGATTTACAAGACTTCTTCAATGATTGCAGAGTCTTCACTTGTCGGAGCCAGCTATGTCAACGGCAATAAAACTCATATTCACGGACTTGTACTTGCGGCCGGCGAATGTGCAAATAAAGTTGCTTTCTGCCCGAATAATGAAGCTTGCGCTTCCGATGCTTTTCTTGCCGACAGGTATGCCGGCTTCTCCAGTAACAAGTTTGGTTATGCCCGTTATTGTGCACTTCGTGATGTTTATAACACTAATGCAAACTATGTAAGTAAACGCATTGAAGTGATTCCTGAAGTGGAGAATTATAATTCGGCACATCAGACTGGCAAGCGTGGCATCCAGTGGTTCATCCCCGGCAAGGCTGATATAGAATTCATTTCTGATCCGTATTGCGCTCTGTCCCTTGACAATCCCTTGTGTTTTGAGAATAAGCCGCGTTATTGTTGCACTGCCTACGGTGCTTACAGTGGTTATTATATGGAAGACTGGAGATTGACACCAAAATCTGACGATCCCAATACTTATATAGTAATGTTTAATTATTCCTCTAAAAACCACGCTAATTTCCCTGTCTGGCCTGTGATGTGGCTGTAGTTGTTTATTGATTTGCGATATTAACACTTTTGTTATTAGTGTAAACAATATTGTTATATTCATTGATTTTAAGATAGATAGTTATAGGTGCGAAACAAAGGCCTTTTGATATGCGATTTCAGCGGAGTCTATGAGGAGGAGGGCTTTATAAAGGCGCTTCGGGGGGATGGAATCCCTTTTGAAGTACTCGATTTCAAAGGAGTTGAAGGGGCTCAGTGCTATTGCGACGGGGAGGCCGAGAAGAAGATCAGGGCTTTGACAGACGGCAGGAAAGAAGTGGTGCGTTGGATAGACAGCGGAGACTATCACTATATGTCGCTGCTCTTTGCGGAGAGTATTGAAGATCCTTTTACCCTGGTGCTGCTGGACAATCATCCGGACGACCAGGCGCCGGAATTCGGTGAGATACTGAGCTGCGGCGGATGGGTGAAGGAACTTCGCAAGAACTCGAAGGCTTTGGAAGGACTGCTTGCCGTAGGGCCGGAAGGGGAGTTGAAAGGGCCGGAGGATTTCAAGAAGGCTTTCGCCCAAGTGGCGCCAAGGCGTGTATATATCTCTTTGGATAAGGATGTGATGGGCCGGGACTATGCCAGGACGGACTGGAGCCAGGGGAATTTAAGCCTGGATGAGGTAAAGGAGATAATTCGCGAGGTGCTGGGCAGCGGAGCCGAAATACTTGGGATTGACATCTGTGGAGAACTCACGGAGTCAAAAGGTGCAAAAGCCGAAGATTATGAAATTAACTTAAGGACAAACATTGAATTACAAAAACTTATAAGCGATTACTTAAACCATTGCTATGTCTGAAATTTTATCAAATGAGCCACTGCAGCAGACTTGTCTGCATCAGAAGCATATCGCGCTTGGCGCAAAGATGAGTCCCTTTGCCGGCTTTGATATGCCTATCCAGTATGGCTCCATAATCACTGAACATCTTGCTGTACGTGAAAAGGCCGGGATCTTCGACGTTTCACATATGGGCGAAATCTTCGTATCCGGAACGGAAGCCGAGGCATTTGTCAACCATATCTTCACCAATGAAGTGAGGGGTATGGACAAAGGGAAGATTCTCTATGGAATGATGTGCTATCCGGACGGAGGTGTCGTGGATGATCTCCTTGTCTATAAGGAGTTTGAGGATAATCACTATCTCCTTGTAGTAAATGCGGCGAATATCGCTAAAGACTATGCCTGGATACAGGAGCAGATCAAGGGCTTTGACTGCAGGGCCGTAAATGCTTCCGATGAATGGGGCCAGGTGGCTGTCCAGGGGCCCGAGGCCGAGAAATATGTATGTGATATTCTCGGAGACAAGGCTGTTGCAGATCTGTCCTTCTATACTTTCCTGGATTCAGAGTATAGGGGTAAACGCTTGATAGTGAGCCGTACAGGCTATACCGGAGAGGATGGTTTCGAACTTTATACCGCTCCGGAAGGTATAGTCGAGTTGTGGGACAAGTTCCTTTCCGCCGGCGTCCAGCCCTGCGGACTCGGTTGCCGCGACACTCTCCGCTTCGAGGCGGGTCTTCCTCTGTACGGGGACGAACTCAGTCCCGAAATAAGCCCGGTGATGGCCGGTCTGGGGATGTTCTGCAAACTGGACAAGGACTTCATAGGCAGGGAGGCTCTCCTGAAGCAGAAGACCGAAGGGACGGCAAAGAAGCTTGTGGGCATAGAAATAGAGGATAAGGCCATCCCGAGAGCCGGCTATATGGTTGAGACAGAGGATGAAAGGGAAGTCGGAATCGTTACTACGGGTTACCATTCCATCTCGCTGGACAAGAGCATCTGTTTCGCCCTTGTGGATAGCGCCTATGCGTCACTGGATACACCTCTGTGGATCAGAATCCGCAAGAAAACTTTCCCCGGCAAGGTTGTCAAAAAGCGCTTTTATCAAACGAATTATAAAAAGTAAACAACTAAATATCAAAAAGTTATGAGTAAAATAGTAGAAGGCCTCAAGTATTCCGAATCCCACGAATGGGTCAAAGTCGAAGGTGATATCGCCATTATCGGCGTGAGCGATTTTGCACAGAAGGAAATGGGCGAAATCACCTATGTCGACGTGCCTGAGGTGGACGATGAATTCGAAGCCGGCGAAGATTTCGGCGCCCTCGAGAGCGTAAAGGCTTCAAGCGAACTCTATTGCCCGGTTTCGGGGAAAGTGGTAGAGGTCAATGAGGAGCTGGAGAATGCTCCCGAAAAGGTCAATGAGGATGCTTTCGCCGCCTGGATCATCAAGATTGAGATGTCAGACACGTCAGAGTTGGATGCCTTGCTTGACGCCGAAGCCTACAGGAGCCTTATAGGAGAGTAAGATGAGTCAGTTTCCTTATTTTCCTCATACCGAGGAAGATGTGAGCGCAATGCTGGAGAGAATCGGTGCGAAAAGTCTCGATGATCTGTACAGCGACGTTCCCGGGGAGTTCTTCAAGAAGCATATTCCCGCTCTGCCTTCTGCTCTTTCCGAGCAGCAGGTGAGGGATTATTTCGAGTCTCTTGGGAAGATGGTGCCGCAGCTGAAGGTTTTCGCCGGTCAGGGGGCTTATGACCACTATACCCCTGCCGTGATACCTTATATTACCTCCCGTTCTGAATTCCTTACCGCCTACACTCCCTATCAGTGTGAGATTTCGCAGGGAACTCTTCGCTATATATTTGAATATCAGAGCCTGATATGTTCGCTGACCGGGCTGGATGTTTCGAATGCCTCTCTGTACGACGGACCTACCGCCGCAGCCGAAGCAATGAAGATGTGCCTTGCCTGCACGCGCAAAAAGAGCCGTGTACTGCTTTCCGACGGCCTATTGCCCAATGTCCGGGCCGTTGTGGAGACATACGCCCGTTTTCACGCTGTCCCTCTGGGCACACTGCCTGTCGTAGACGGCGTTAGTTCTTCTCAGGCCTTGGAAGCCGAACTTTCCACGGGGGATGTCGCAGGCGTAATCCTGCCCCATATCAACCGTTTCGGCCTGATTGAGGACCATTCCGGCTTTGCCGATGCTATCCACGGGGCCGGGGCAATAATGGTCGAATACTGTGATCCGTCCGCCCTGGCTGTTCTGAAGACTCCGGCGGAGTGGGGGGCTGACATCGCAGTCGGCGACGGTCAGTCACTTGGCATTCCTCTATGCTACGGTGGCCCTTATGTGGGCTTTATGGCGGTAAAGAGGGATTATATGAGAAAAATGCCCGGCAGAATAGTCGGGCAGACCGTCGACAAGCAGGGACGCAGGTCTTTCGTCCTGACCCTGCAGGCTCGCGAGCAGCATATCCGCCGCGAAAAAGCCACCTCCAACATCTGCTCAAATGAGTCGCTGATGGCACTTTGGGTGACTGTTTATCTTTCGCTTATGGGGCCGGGCGGTATGAAAAAGCTAAATGAAATCTGCTACGACGGAGCGCATTATCTCAAAGCCAGACTGCTTGAAACGGGGCTTTTCGAGGATCCGTTCCCGGGGAAGGCTTTCCTCAAAGAGTTCGTTCTGAAACCATTGATGGGAGATGGCTTGCAGGAAAAGCTCGAGAAGGCGGGATTTTTCGCCGCCGTCCCGGTCAAGGAAGGATATGTCAGTTTCTGTGTTACGGAAAAGCGCAGTAAGGAAGAAGTCGATGCGCTCGTAAGTGCAATCAAGGAGGCTTAGCTATGAAATACTACGATAAACTTGTATTTGAACTCTCTCGCAAAGGACGTACAGGCTATAGTCTTCCCGCAAATGATTTCCCTGTCGCGGAAGCCGTGCCGGACTCTCTCCGACGTTCGGAAGATGCTCTGTTGCCGGAACTTAGCGAGCTTGAGGTGGTGCGCCACTATACGCTTCTCTCACAGATGAACTTCGGTGTGGATACGGGCTTCTATCCGCTCGGAAGCTGCACGATGAAGTATAATCCCAAAATCAACGAGGAAATAGCGTCGATGCCGGCCTTCGCCGGAGTTCATCCGCTGCAGAAAGCCGAGGGGATAGAGAGAATCTATGGAGAAATGGAAAAAGCACTTTCCGAGATCACTGGTATGGCGGCCTTTACTTTCGCCCCCTGTGCCGGTGCCCACGGAGAACTGACCGGACTGATGATAATGCGTCAGTACCATATCCGTCGTGGAGATTTGGCCAGGACCAAGGTCATAGTCCCTGACAGCGCCCACGGAACCAATCCGGCATCCGCTGCGGTCTGCGGACTGGAAGTAGTTGAAGTCAAGTCACTTGCAAACGGCAGGATTGACGTCGAAGCCTTGAAGCCGCTGCTGGATGAGACCGTCGCCGGAATTATGATGACTAATCCCAATACCCTGGGGCTCTTCGAGACCCAGATAGATGAGATCGCTTCCCTGGTCCACGGTGCCGGAGGCCTGCTCTATTATGACGGAGCCAATATGAACCCTCTGATGGGCGTAGTTCGTCCCGGGGATATGGGCTTCGACATTATGCACCTGAACCTCCACAAGACCTTCTCCACGCCGCACGGCGGAGGCGGTCCGGGAAGCGGTCCGGTTGGAGTGGCCGCTCATCTGAAGGAGTGTATGGAAGGGATTAAAGTGTCGGGCTGGAGAGGAAACTTCGGTGTGATTCTCCGCGCATACGCCTATATCCTGATGCTGGGGCGTGAGAATATAGCTAAAGTGGGTGAGTACTCGGTACTTTCGGCAAATTATATAAAGGAAAGCTTGAAGGATGTATACCGTCTGCCGATCGAAGGTGTATGCAAGCACGAGTTCGTATTTGACGGGCTTGTGAATGACGGCGCCCACGACGATGTCCACGGTGCGACTACCCTGGATGTGGCCAAGCGCCTTCTGGACTTCGGTTTCCACGCTCCTACGATTTATTTCCCTCTCCTTTTCCACCAGGCACTGATGATCGAGCCCACTGAAACAGAGTCCAAGGAAACAATCGATGCCTTTATTGATGTTATGAGGGAGATAGCCCGTGAAGCGGCGGAGAATCCTGCAACCCTGCAGGAGGCGCCTCACTCTACACCTATTTCCAGGCCCGACGAAACTACTGCGGCAAGAAATCCCATTCTAAAATATCAGGACAATTAAAAGATGAAACTGACTGTCATAGGAGCAGGTCCCGGCGGTTATGAAACCGCAATTGAGGCCGTCAAGAAGGGGATTGATGTCACTTTGATTACAGACGGTCCCCTTGGCGGGACTTGTCTGAACGAAGGCTGCATACCTACCAAGGCTCTGTGCAAGGCCGCCTCGCTTATGGATGAAATCCGCGGAGCCGGCGAGTTTGGCATTAAAGCGGAATGCAATTTCGACTTTTCCGCCGTACAGCAGCGTAAAAATGCTGTTCTGGAGCAGCTTAGGCAGGGGATTGAATTCCTGCTCAAGAAAGTGAATGTGATCTTCGGGAAAGCCTCACTTAAAGACGCCCATACCGTCGTGGTGAACGGGACAGAGATAGTTTCAGATTATATTTTGCTCTCGACGGGTTCGGTTTCGGCTTCGCTTCCTATCGAGGGGGCTGAGCTCTGCATCAACTCAGCTGACATCCTGTCTCTGAAAGAAGTTCCAAGGCGACTTGCTGTCATCGGAGGCGGAGTGATCGGGCTGGAATTTGCCTCCATATTCCGTAGCTTCGGCTCTGAAGTGAGCGTCCTGGAATTTTGCAAGACGATTCTGCCACGCTTCGACGAGGATATAGCCAAGCGGCTGAAACAGAGTCTTTCCAAGAGAGGAATCTCGATAGAAACTTCAGCAGCCGTAAAGTCTGTCAGAAAGACAGAAGGCGGATTCTGCGTGCAGTATGTCCAGAAAGATAAGGAACTTAGCGTAGAAGCTGATTTAGTGCTTATGGCAGTCGGCCGCAGGCCGAATCTTTCCTCGCTCAATCTGGACGAGGTCGGAATTGAATATACTCCGCGCGGTGTCTGTGTCAACGAATATATGCAAACCTCGTTGGCATCCGTATATGCTGTAGGCGACCTGACCGGAGGTATGATGCTTGCCCACGCCGCCAGCTTCCAGGGACGCAGGGCCCTCAACCATATTCTCGCCGGCCAGCCTGCTTCGGGAAAAGTAGACCAAATCGACCTTTCAACAGTCCCGGCGGCCGTTTTTACCGTCCCTGAGGCGGCTATGACGGGTAAGACCGAGGCCGATTGCGAGGGTATGGACATTGTCTGCCTGAAATCCTTTTATCGTTCGAACGGCAAGGCTGTCGCAATGGGTGAGACAGACGGGATGTGCAAACTGATAGTTGAACGGGAATCCGGGAAGATTCTTGGCTGCCATATTTTCGGCGCTCACAGCGCCGATCTGGTCCAGGAAGTTTCCGCTCTGATTGCCTGTGGCACGGGGATTGATGAACTGCGCTCTGCCATTCATTCCCATCCTACGCTCGGAGAAATAATCCAGGCCGCTGCAAATGCTTGATTGAATGAAAGAAAGGACCATACGTACAGTACTTGAGGGGTTCCGGAAAGTGGAGCTCGAGGATCTGGGGTCTCTCCTCGGAGGCCCCGTCCGTTCCCGTATGAGGAAGGAGGAGTTGGTTGAGAGTCTCGCAACTTATCTTGCCCACAAACCTCAGCTTTGGCTGGAAAATCTCCAGGAGAGGGACATCCGCCTCCTCCGTCAGCTCGTCCACGCCGGAGCGGACAATGTGCAGCTTCTCGATTATGCCGACTACCCTTCGATCCTCGAATTGGTCGGCCTTGTGGATTATGACGACTCCGACAGTCAGTACCATAAGGTCTGGCTGCGCTCCGAGGTCTATGATATTGTCGCTCCGCACGTGGAGAAGGCAATCAGCAGCGGGGAAAAAAGCGGTCGTTTCCAGATTGAGAGGATAGGCCTGGGTTACCTCAATCTATATGGCATACTCCCGACAGACCGTTTCGTAGACCTTTTGATGGATTATTATGACATCGAGCATTCCTCTGACTATGAGGGCCTTACAAGAATACTCAAGAACTCGTCCCTGGTCAAGAGCAACCGTTTTACCGACGAATACGGCGACTATATCTGTTCGCCGCTTGTGATGGATGCCGAGGAGATTTTCAGGATGCGTTCAGAGCTGATGAGTGAGGAAAACTATGCCCGATTCACTTATGAAGAAGCGCTGGATGCCGGCAGCGGAGCTCCTTTCTTTACAGTAGGTCTCAAGTCGGAGGAAGGGAAGGAACTGGTCAAGATGTTGAGACGTCTCGGTTTCGATGGCTTCGAATTGATCCAGACGGAGTATGACATCTGGATGGAGTCGCAGCTTCCGAGGGACGAGCATTCCCTCTTTGAGATTGTGGATATGACTGAATATCAGCTTCACGAGCCTCATACCTTCGACTTGTTTATGAAGGTCCTGCGTAACTATGCCAACAGTATTCCCCGTTGGGCGCTGTATGGCCACAGTGCGGAGCAGTGCGGAGTCCTTAAAGTCGAAATCCCGGCCTTCGATCCACCGTATGTGCCTTATGACGAGGGCCAGCCTGTCTGGTCTATGCCGCGTCCGACCATTTCCGAGGGCTATTCCGACCGGATTGAGGCAGACGAGACCCTTGAGAGGCTTTCCGCACTCCTACCAAAGGGCTTTCCCTTTGGGATGGCCATTCCCCACGTCGCCCCGAACGATCCCTGCCCTTGCGGAAGCGGACTTCGCTATATGCATTGTCACGGAAAGAATATGAATTAGCCTGTAATAGATATGAACGAATTCTTTAAAAAAGTCCTGCTCCGTCTGGCCGTGATAGCAACGGTGGCCGCAATACTCGCAATCATTGCCTTCGTCGCCCTTTGGTTTGTCAGGAAAAACAGTCCCCAGAGTACTGTAAAGGCTTCTGTTACAAAAACTGCAGTAGTTACTGAATCGCTATCTTTCCACGATGGAGAAGGGAAAATCGAGGGCGTCATCTATCGTCCGGAAGGAGTCGAGGGGAACCGCCCTGCAGTCATTTATTGCCAGGACACCGCCCACGGAGACCGCTGGTGCCGGGAGATGGCGGGCCTTGGCTATATAGCCTATTGTTTCAATCTGGGAGAAGGGGAGAATGAACGTGCTGCGAGGGTAAAGAAAGTGATTGAAAAGATTCGTGCTCATCGCTTCACAGACAAGAAGGCGACATATCTTCTTGCAGAAGGAAACGGCTGCCCGGCTGCCTGTGCTGCAGCATTTGACAATCCGGACAAACTCGCCGGGCTGATCCTGGTCTCGCCGGGTTTCAATCCGCTTGAAGCTTATCGCAAGGCAAAACGCTTCCGCAAGCCCATACTTGTGGTGGATTCGTCTCTTGGAATCTCCAAAAACGTAGATGAAATAGCAGCTTATATCGGCAAGTGATCAGAAGGCCATATCCAGGCCTATGTTGAAGGCGAAATTGCGTTTCGGATTGTCCGACAGGTGATTGAGCCTCCAGAAACAGTCGAGGCGCAGCATCCTGAAAATGTTGCCTATACCTACACCCACTTCAAAATAGGGCTTTTCAAGGCTGTCAGTGTTTTCCATCAGCCGATATGGAGCATTCTCCCTGTTCTGAGGCGTTAGAGTGCCCCAGGCAGCGCGTGCAGTGACTATTTCACGAAGGTCCAGTTTCTTGATCAGAGGGATTTTTCCAAGGAAGAAGCCGTTGAAATTGTGCTCGTAAAAGGCTGTAACCCAGCGGTCTGAGGCGAACTCGTAATAGTCCATACAGGAGAATGCCGCTTTGTCAAGGAAGTAGGTCTGGTTGCCTTCGTGCAGTTTCAGCAAAGGATAGGGAATTGAGCCCCAGATAGCTCCGCCGTTAATGTGGGCCATACCAAAACCAATGGCACCGGCCGAAATCCGCCAGTCGAAAGTCAGTTCGCTGCGGAGATATTTGTAGTCTTCAGGAGATATTCCGTTCATCGCTCCCGCAATATCGAGGGTGATGATGGGGAAGCGCGTGAATATCTCCATCTTGGTGAAGAATCCGCGGTTGACTCTCTCGTCCCAGGAAAAGCGGGCATTGTAGTGAAGCTCATTCACCGTGAAGAAATCCGCATAACTTCCGTCAGGTCTGATGAGAGGAACCTCCTCGTTGGCCAGGAGCCGGAAATGCCTGAGACTTAGATAGTTATTGAAATGCGTGGTCCACTCGTGCTCGTACTTCACAGTGTATTGGCGAGCCAGGCTACGGCGGTCGTAGCTACCTTGGGCAAAGAGGGAATTGAAAATGTTTTCCTCTCCGAAAATGCCGCTTCCACGTCCCAGCTGCTCCCAGTCGTTGCGGGCGGAAAGCGTCAGCTTGCGAGTCTTGTCTCGCCGGAAAATGAATTCGACGGAAGAGTCCCATTTGAATTTCTTGTCCTTGAATCCGTAGCCCAGGTATCCGTACAGGCGGATGAATTTGGAGAATTCTTTCAAGGTCTTGCCGCCGACTTGCAGGCGCAGTCCTTCAGTCCCGTTGAAAGTGATGGTCCTTGCCCAAGGTCCATAGCCGAGGCCTATGTTCTTGTTCTCCAGGAAGCCGGTCACGAACATTTCGGAAATGGAATATGTCCATTTGAATGCCTTGCTTTCTTCGATGCGTTCAACCATATCGAACACGCCCTTTTCCCTTTCGGTCAGTTCGAAGGGGCGGATCTGCTCCCATTCCTCCGGGCTCTTCTCCACGGAGTGCTTGACTATTACAGGATCGCTGTCAGCAAGAATCTCCTTTTCCGTTACTTTGCTGAAATCCGGATTAGAATAGTGCAGCTGGCGGCGGGCGAGCATAGAAACTATCTTGGAATTGTCGTTCAGGCTAACGGCCAGATCCAGGAACAGCCGCTCGTCCTTGAAGAACCATTTTCCGTCGGGAAGTCTCTCATTCTCAATGTCTACGTTGATGTGACGGACCCAGTTGACATTGGCTTGGTTTGCGAGCTGTGCGTGGACGGAACGGATGGCGAAATCTTCGGCGTCTATGCTCAGTTCTCCGTCCATTACCGGGGAGGTCACAAGTTTCTTGGGATGGAAGCGGAGAGTGTAGGTCTTCCTTCCGTCAACCATCAGACTGTCAACCAGGAAATAGTTGTAGAAGGCCCTGCCTGAGCGTGCTGCAGGAGAGGGGACATCGAGGTTGTAGATATGGATCGTAGCATCGTAGAAATTGGTGCTCAGAAGGTACGATCCGGTGAACTGCCTGAGGAAATTGTCTTGCGGGACTCCCGAGATACGGCTGGAAATCATCACTTCCTTGTTGATCTCCGGCTCGACGTGGTATTTCCTGGACTGGTTCTCGGAAATCATTATGGGAATGAAGGATTTGCCGGTGATTGCGGATGTGTCTTTGTAGTCAAGGACGAACTTGAGTTTATCCTTGAATATCCCCAGAGAGACAATGTCTTCCATATTTGTGGCATCGACCTCCATACGGCTGTAAAGATCCGCCGTCCAGTCCGGGCCGCGTTCGGGATTATGCCTGTCCCGGGCCCTGTCGATTCTGTCAAGTATGGAACGGATATAGCGGTCGTCGGGTTTTACCGTCGCGGCATTGAGCTGGTTCAGGTCCTGCCTGAGGCGGAAGGTGACATTGGAGAAAGTGCCCGGAGTAATCTGTATGCTCTGGCTTTCATAGCCGAGAAGGTGGGCAGTCAGTGTGCTGACATCCCTGGAGCGGGTTTCAAGGGCGAAATTGCCTTCGAGATCAGTGGAAATGCCGATTGTCGTCCCATCGAAATAAACGCCCACGAAAGGCAGCGGCTCGAGTGTATCGGCGTCCAGAACCTTGCCCTTTATACGGGTTGACTGAGCCGCGACTCCGACACAGACAAACAGCATCAATATGCCCCACAGTCTTTTCATCCCTCAAAGATAAGATATTATTTTAAATATCTAGCTCTGAACGGAGTGTGAACTTGTCTGGAAGCAGCATTTCGTCGACTTTTCCGCGAAGAAGGGCCTTCAGTGACTGAAGGTCCGGGCAGGCGGCCTGCTCCTCCACGGAAATGGTTTCGCCTATTCCCAGACGGGGATGTGTGCCCTTTTTGTTGTAGGCCTCGTGGAAAAGGCGGACAAAACGGATCCGGTAGTCAATCAGACCCAGAGAATAGTATAACCAGGAATTCCTGTCGAAAAAACGGATGGGGACGACCGGGACTCGGGCCTTTTGTATGAGCCGGACGGCAGCGTCCTGCCAGTCTCTTTCCCGGATAATCCAGTGCTCGCGTGGCTTGAGGTCCGCTACGGCGCCGGAGGGGAAGAGGGACAGGGGGCCGCCTTCGCGTATCTGGGAAAGGGCGGCCTTGATACCGCTTATGCTTGTGGATGAAACTCCCGTACTGGCATTGGTTTTGGGGCTGACGGAGATGAAATTGGGTGCCAGGCCCCATATCCACATCAGGAATTCATTGACCATCACTTTTGTTTCCGGCCTTACATGTCCGATAAGGTCTACCAGGCAGATACCGTCGATATGGCCGTAATTGTGGTTGGAAACCGTGATGAACGCTCCTTCGGGCAGCGTTTTCAGCCGCTCGGGATTTCCGATGCTGAAATCCACTCCGAGGTCATCCATTATGCCCTTGGCAAAGGCTGGACCAGGCGGGCAATCAATGGCTTCCAGACGCTCGTGAGTGGCATTTGCCTTCGCCAAACCCGTGATTGACATTGCTGCACGGAACAACACTCTGCCCATTCTCCCCTTGAACAAGGGGGACAGTTCGCAGGCTTTTTCCGGCGTGATGATGGACATTACTTTTTATTCTTGGGCGGATCTATCTTCGAGAAATAGCGGGCGTCCTTGAAGAAACTGACCAGATAGAAGATCAGAAGCAAGGCTGCGATCGCTACGGCGATATAGTCCATAATGCCGACCTGGAAGACATTGTGGAAGATGACTTTTTCAACCTTCCACTCGCTCAGCCAGGGGATGAAGATGAACAAGGTGTTGACTAGGATCAGAAGGAGGCGGAACTCTGTCGGTCCGAGACCTCCGTAGGTCAGTCGCATTTCTCCCTTGAGGTGGCAGTCTATGTAGACATAGATGCTGAGCATAAAATAGCCGACCAGGGCGAACATCGCGAAACTCAGGTTCACCAGCGGGCTCATTCCGACGCCCACGAACATTATCACTTCATTGATTACGTCCACGTTGTGGTCGATGTAGAAGCCATAAGTCTTGCGCTGGGCATTGCGGACTCGGGCGAGGGATCCGTCCATCGAATCTCCGAACCAGTTGACCAGAAGGCCGAAAGATGCGAGCCAGAGCCACTGCAGATTAAGGTTTGACAGGGCGTATCCGGCAGCGATTATGCAGGAGCCGATAAAACCGACGAAGGTAAGCATATCAGAGCTTACCCACGAAGGCATTCTCTCGGCCATCCATACGAGGATTTTCTTTTCCGCGGCATTCAGAATAGAGGTTTGAATTCTTGCCGCCTGTTTGTTTTCTTCCATCTTCAAAAGCTTTTATTGCTTTCAAAGATACGAAAAATAATCCGGAAAGCCTATTTTTTTCGGAATCTGGCTATCTTCTGACGGATGGCACGGAGCCCCTCCTTAAGGAATGATTCCAGGTGCCTGGCAGTTTTTTCGGGATAAAGTTCTTCAAAATCAATCAGTATGCCCGAATCGAAGACATCGGCGAATTCATCGTTGATTCCAGTCCCGAAATAAATCATAGAAGGGGAGAGGTTCATATATGAATTGACCAGCGGAGGAATGTTCGTCCCGAGTTTCTGGACCTCGGATTTCAGGATACGGTAGTCTTCTTTGAAATTGTCTCCGGAGAACAGGTGGCGGAAGCGGTGGGGATTGTTGATCTTGACTTCTTTGCGGATGTCGATCATACGGGAGCCTTTCCCGAAATACTTCCTAAGGAAGTACTGGATCATTTCCCTGGCGTCCGTATTATAGGAAGGATATATGGTCATCTTCCCGAAGAAATACTTGACCCGGGGCTTATAGACTACGACCAGGGAACAAAGGCCGTCAAAGAGATTGTCCAAGGCGTAGAGCCCCTTGGCTCCGCTTTTCGAACTCTGATATTCCACCGACACGAAACTGCGTCCCAGTTCGATTGTGTGCGGCAAGTATTTCTTGATGAACTTCTTGCTGAAGTGAAACATATGGGAGGAGGTCAGGATCGGTTGTCCATCCTTGTCATAGACCGCCTCATCGCAGAGACAGAAGCGATAGCCTCCGATGATTTCTTCCAGTTCAGGATCCCATAGCACTAGCTGCTTGTAGCCATAGGCCGGGTCGGTGTCGAACTTGTCGATGTCAAGGGCCTCTCCTGTCCCGCCTCCGTCATTACGGAATGCGATTTCACGGAGCCTTCCGATTTCACGGATAACATTAACCGCCTCAGGGCCAACTATATACAGTTCGTTTCCCGCACGGTTGGTCTGCCTCAGCAGAGTATCTTCAGTGAGCTCTGCTTTCAGAAGTTTCCGGTCCACGGGGGCTATGATGTCTTTCATCTTCTCTTCTTTTTGACCTGCGAATTTACACAAAATCTCTCATTTTGTTAATGAATAATCCAAATTGTTTGGCGGAAAATGCAAAAAAAAAAGAGTGTCGACCTTCCCAGGCGGACGCTCTTAATAACCACATAATTAATAACACTAAAACTAATAACCAATAGACCGGGCCTCAAAGAGAACCTTCACGGCCTCGATCCGGATACAAAGGTACGACAAAAATTTTGATTTGCAAATTTTTTCAAAACTTTTTTTTGAATTTTTTTTAATTTTATGCTAAGTAGCTGATTTTCAGCGATAAAAATATTAGTAAAAAAATTGGGATTGGCAAACACCTGCCAATCCCAACGTTAAAACAGCCCCTTGATTTTAGATTATTAAGGCCTATATGCAGAATTGCTTACAAATTGTAAGTATAATGGACAATTATTTTATAACTCCTAATGTCCTGCCTACTTTGATAAAGGCGGAAATGGCCTTGTCGAGGTCGGCTTTCTTATGGGCGGCAGACAATTGGACGCGGATTCTGGCCTGTCCTTTCGGCACCACGGGGTAGTAGAAGCCGGTGACAAAGATACCTTCTTCAGCCATCTTGGAGGCAAAGACCTGCGAGAGTTTCGCGTCATAGAGCATAACGGCGCAGATGGCGCTCTGGGTAGGTTTGATGTCGAATCCCGCGGCAAGCATCTTGTCACGGAAATAGTTCACATTCTCCGTCAGGCGGTTGTGCAGTTCATCGGACTCTTTCAGTATTTTGAATGTCTCTATTCCGGCGGCCGCAATTGCCGGAGGTATGGAATTGGAGAACAGGTACGGACGGCTTCTCTGGCGGAGCATATCTATTATTTCCTGCCTTCCGGTCGTGAAACCTCCCACTGCGCCGCCGAATGCCTTCCCGAGCGTCCCGGTGAAGATATCAATCCTGCCATAGCAGTTGAACTGCTCGGCGACACCGTGGCCGCTGGGCCCGACGACTCCGGCGCTGTGGCTCTCGTCCACCATCACCATTGCGTCATATTTTTCTGCCAGGTCGCAGATCTTGTCCATAGGGGCGACATTTCCGTCCATCGAGAACACTCCGTCCGTGACTATGATCCGGAAGCGGCACGAAGAGGCTTCCTTCAGTTTTTCTTCCAGGTCGGCCATATCCGCATTGGCGTAACGGAAGCGCTGGGCTTTGCAAAGCCTGACTCCGTCGATTATGGAGGCGTGGTTAAGGGAGTCGGAAATGATGGCGTCCTCCGGTCCGAGAAGTGGCTCAAAGACTCCGCCGTTGGCGTCGAAGCAGGCGGCATAAAGGATGGCGTCATCCGTGTGGAAATACTCTGCAATGGCTTTTTCCAGCTGTTTGTGAAGGTCCTGGGTTCCGCAGATGAAACGGACGGATGACATCCCGTAGCCACGTTCTTTCATCGCTTTTTCTGCTGCGGCGGCAAGGCGGGGATTGTCGGCCAGTCCAAGGTAGTTGTTGGCGCAGAAGTTGAGTGCCTTGCTCCCGTCCGAAAGGGTGATTTCGGCTCCCTGGGGCGACGCAATGATCCTTTCTCTCTTGTAAAGTCCGGCCTCATCTATGGCCTTGAGCTCATTTTTCAGATAGTCTTTGAATTTTCCGTACATAATATATGTGGTGTTATCGTTGTTTGCGCTTTCAAATTTATGGAAAAAGATTTAAATTTGCGTGCTCGGAATTAAAAAAAGAATGAAAAACGTACTTGTGATAGGTTCCACCGGCCAGATCGGCTCGGAACTGACGATGAAAATCCGCAGGGAAATCCCCGGGAGCACCGTTGTAGCGGGTTATATCCCCGGTGCAGAACCCAAGGGAGAACTTCTTGAAAGCGGGCCGGCGGAAATCGCCGACGTGAGGGATGCCGCGGCACTTGCCGACATCGTGGCCAGATACAGAATCGACACCATATATAATCTCGCCGCCCTTCTATCGGCCGTCGCAGAGAAAAAGCCGCTTCTGGCCTGGGATATCCAGATGAATGGCCTGCTGAACATACTGGAAGTCGCCCGCGAAAAGAAATGCGCTGTTTTCACGCCCTCTTCAATCGGCTCCTTCGGACCGGAAACTCCCCACGTCGGGACTCCGCAGGACACCATCCAGCGTCCCCGTTCGATGTATGGCGTCACTAAGGTCGCTACCGAGCTGCTGAGTGATTATTATTACCATAAATATGGCGTAGACACGCGTTCCGTGCGGTTCCCGGGACTTATTTCAAATGTGACCCTGCCCGGCGGCGGAACCACCGACTATGCCGTTGAGGTCTATTATTCTGCGGTAAAGGGGGAGGAGTTCGTATGCCCGATTGCGCCGGGGACATATATGGATATGATGTATATGCCGGACGCCCTTCAGGCCGCCGTGGACCTGCTTGAAGCCGATCCTGCCCGTCTCGTACACCGCAATTCTTTCAATATCGCCTCGATGAGTTTCGAGCCGGAGACTCTCTTCGCCAAGATACGGGAGTACATCCCTTCCCTGAGGGTACGCTATGAGGTAGATCCTGTGCGTCAGGCAATAGCCAACTCCTGGCCGGACAGTATGGACGATTCCTGCGCAAGGGCGGAATGGGACTGGAAACCGACCTATGACCTCGATTCGATGACGAGGGATATGATAGCCTGCCTGAAGAAAAAACTCCTTTAAACCATTCTCAACAGGGCTTCGTAAACCTTCTGTATAGGGAAACCGACCACGTTGAAATAAGATCCGTCAATCCGGCTGATGCCGGTCATACCTATCCATTCCTGGATGGCGTATGCCCCTGCCTTGTCGTAGGGCTTGTAGTGGTCTATGTAGTAATCTATCTCACTCTGACTCAGTTCTTTGAACCATACTTCCGTAGTGTCGCAGAATGCCTCACGGCGCTGATTGGAACGGAGAAATACCGCAGTCGTGACGTGATGCTTCCTGCCGGAGAGGTCCCGGAGCATACGGCGGGCATCCTCCCTGTCCCGGGGCTTTCCGAGTATTTCGCCTTCTTTCCCGTCAGAAGGAGGAAGTATGACCATCGTGTCGGCAGTAATCAGTATTTCATTATCTGCAAGCGGGCGGTGGAAGTGCAGGCTCTTGCCTTCCGCCATCAGTGCAGGGACTTCGTCAAAGGGGATATCACTGCTGAAGTATTCATTGAAGTCAGTATTTGCATCGACTTCAAAATCAATGTCAAGACCTTTAAGCAACTCACGCCTTCTCGGAGAATTGCTGCCAAGGATTACACGCTTTCCTTTAAGGTCCATCAGAACATTTTCTTATATAGCGATGCTTCGAAAAGCCATCGTCCCTGGGCCCTCATCACCATCTCTATCCCTTCCCTCAGGCAGCCTTTGCCGCCCGGACGGGAAGAAATGAAATCCGCAGCCGCCTTTGCTTCCGGGACCGCGTCTGAAGGACAGACCCCGATACCGCACGCCTTCATAAGCTCGACATCCGGGATATCGTCTCCGAAATACATCACTTCATCGGGCTGCAAGGCATATTTCTCACAAAACTTTCCGAAATCGTCCATCTTGTCACGGCTGTGAAGGTAGATGTTTTCCGCTTTCACTCCGCTGGCTTTGAATCTCTCCATAATGCTCTCGGAGCGGCCTCCTGTAATCACGGCTACCTCATAAGCGTTCATACAGGCCATCCTGACGGCAAATCCGTCTTTTGCATCGTAAATCCTGAGGAAATCTCCATCTGAGTTGCACAGAATGCCGCCGTCGGTCGCGACGCCGTCTATGTCGAAGGCGAATGCCTTGATCTTGCTTAAATCCATATTATGATTTGCTTCCGCCGAACGGTCCGAAAGAGCCAAGGTCGAAGCCGCCCTGAGGTTTGGGCGGGGCGCCGCCGCCAAGGTCGATTACTCCGAAACTGGCCTCATACTTCGATACGTTGTCGAAAAGAGCATTCATCAGACGCTTCGCGTGCTCCGGGGTCATAATAATTCTCTGGCCGATCTGGGCCTTAGGCATTCCGGGGAGGGAAGTGGCGAAATCGATTATGAATTCGCTGTGGGAATGTGAAATTATTGCCAGATTTGAGTATGAGCCCTGGGCCACTTCGGGGCGGAGTTCCAGTTGCAGTTGGGGTGATTTAGGCTGATTGTCCATTTCTTTATTTCTTTTCTGCAAATTTACGAATTTTTCCGTATTTTTGTATTTTAAGACAAGTTATATAGTTTAAGAGAAAATGAAGGAATTAGCCGCAAAGTACGATGCCGCGCAGGTGGAGGACAAATGGTACGCCTACTGGCTGGAACATAAGTTTTTCCACAGCGAACCTAATGAAAAAGAACCATATACCATAGTCATACCTCCGCCTAATGTGACGGGTATCCTGCATATGGGCCACGTCCTCAACAATACCCTTAACGACGTCCTTATCCGCAATGCCCGTATGCACGGGAAGAATGCCTGCTGGGTGCCTGGAACCGACCACGCGTCCATCGCGACCGAGTCGAAGGTCGTAGCGAAACTCAAGGCTCAGGGCATATCCAAGGAAGACCTGACTCGCGAAGAGTTCCTTGCACACGCCTGGGAGTGGAAAGAAGAGCACGGAGGCATTATCCTTCAGCAACTTAGAAAGCTCGGGGCATCCTGTGACTGGGACCGTACGCGCTTTACGATGGAACCTGCGCTCAGCGACGCCGTCATCAGTACTTTCGTTTATTTTTATAAGAAAGGATGGATCTACAAGGGCGTCAGGATGGTCAACTGGGACCCCGAGGCCCTTACGGCCGTAAGTGACGACGAGGTCATCCACAAGGACACGAAGAGCCATTTCTATCATCTGCGCTACTATATTTCCGACGGCAATGGCAATCCCACCGACAAGTATCTAGTCATTGCCACAACCCGTCCGGAAACCATAATGGCCGATGCCGCCATCTGCGTCAACCCCAACGACGAGCGTTATCACTGGCTCCGCGGCAAGAAGGTGCTTATCCCTCTGATCGACCGTGAAATACCTGTCATCGAGGATGAATATGTGGAGATGGATTTCGGGACAGGCTGTCTGAAAGTCACTCCCGCCCACGATGTCCACGACTATGAAATCGGCCTCAGGCACAATCTGGAGGTGATAGACATAATCGACGAGCGCGGAAAACTCAATGAGAAGGCGCAGATCCTCATCGGCGAGGACCGCTTCGTGGCACGCAAGAAGATAGTCAAGCTGCTGGAAGAGGCCGGCAAGCTTGAAAAGGTGGAAGAGTATACTTCTCCGGTCGGTTATTCCGAGAGGACGAACGCTGTCATCGAGCCTAAACTGTCCGCACAGTGGTTCCTGAAGATGGAGACTCTCGCGAAGGTCGCCCTGGAGACAGTCGAGAGCGGCAGGACCAGGTTCATCCCTGAAAAATATGTGAATACCTACCGTCACTGGATGGAGAACGCCCGCGACTGGTGCATTTCCCGCCAGCTCTGGTGGGGACAGAGGATTCCCGCCTGGTATCTTCCTGACGGACGTTTTGTCGTCGAGGAGAATGCCGAGGCCGCCCTTGCAGCCGCACAGGCGATCTGTCCCGGCATCAAGGCCGAGGATCTCCGCCAGGACGAAGATGTGCTGGATACCTGGTTCAGTTCCTGGCTATGGCCAATTTCCGTTTTCGACCCTGAACTTCCGGGCCATCCGGAACACAAGCCCAATAAAGACCTTTCCTATTATTATCCGACCAATGACCTGGTGACTGGCCCGGACATCATTTTCTTCTGGGTGGCCAGGATGATAATGGCGGGAGAGGAGTTTATGGGCAAGGAACCGTTCTCCAATGTGTATTTCACAGGTATCGTCCGTGACAAGATCGGGCGGAAGATGAGCAAGACCCTTGGCAACTCGCCTAATCCGCTGGACTTGATCAACACTTACGGCGCCGATGCCGTCCGTATAGGTATGCTGCTATGCTCTTCCGCCGGCAATGATATTTTCTATGATGAGGCCCAGATTAAGCAGGGAGCCGCTTTCTGCAACAAGATCTGGAATTCCTACCGCCTGGTGAAGGGCTTTTCCGTGGATGCTTCCGTCCCTCAAAGCGAGGCTTCGAAAGCCGCGGTCAAGTGGTTCGGCCAGAGGCTTCTCGAAGCAGTCGCCTATATAGAGGACTGTTATTCCAAATTCCGCATCTCAGATGCTCTGATGACTGTATACAAACTCTTCTGGGATGACTACTGCTCCTGGTATCTGGAGCTCATCAAGCCCGCTTTCATCGATGGCAAGGCAAGTCCCATAGATCCGGAAACCTACAAGGCGACGCTGGATTACTTCGAAGCGCTGCTGGAACTTATCCATCCCGTGATGCCTTTCATAAGCGAAGAACTCTGGCAGGACGTCAAGCCGCGTAAGGAAGGAGAAACGATTATGTACGCCCAGGCCCCGGTTTCCGCCGCTTTCGACGAGAAGGTCCTCGACGACTTCGCAATTGCGACCGAGACGGTCAACCTGATCCGGGGAGTCCGTTCCCAGAAGAATATCGCACCGAAAGAGACTCTGAGCGTCTATCTTAAGTCTGGCTATCCGGCTTCCGTTCTCCCGCTTGTTGAAAAACTTTCTAATTCTAAAGTGGAGATAATGGATGAAATGCCTGAAACTCAGGGCGTTGCATTTATCGTTAGGACTTTTGAAGGCTTTGTCGCCCTGAATTCTCTGGTCAATGCCGACGAAGAAATAGCCAAACTCGAAAAGGATCTCGCTTATCAGCAATCCTTCCTCGAGGGAGTGCGCCGCAAACTTTCCAACGAGCGCTTTGTGACCAATGCCCCTGCCGCGGTAATTGAAAACGAGAGAAAGAAAGAAGCGGACGCCCTCTCCAGAATAGAGAGCATTCAGTCACAACTTAAAGCATTGAAAGGCTAATGAGAGTGTTTCAGACAACTTTCCCGGTCCGCTACTACGAAACCGACAAGATGGCTGTAGTCCATCATTCGAACTACATCCGTTATTTCGAGAATGCGCGCAGCCAGATGATGCTCGACCTTGGGCTTCCGGTGGAGAAGATGGAAGATAAGTATGGTGTGTTCTGCCCGATAGTGTCGGTGACCTGTCATTTCAAGAGGGTTGCACGTATGGGCGACACCCTTACCGCTACAGCAGAGATTGTGCGCCCTCCGCTTGCGAAACTGATTGTCCGTCAGACGGTTGTCAACCAGGACGGGGAACTTTGCGCGGAAGGAGAGGTGGTGCTTGGTTTCATAGACAGGAATACTTTCCGCCCCGTCAGATGTCCTGAAGAACTCTACGAATTGTTCACAGATAAATCTTAAATTTCATTGAATATGTATCCTCTAATGTTCGGCACCTGGGAAATTGTGGCCATCGTACTGGTGGTCCTGCTCCTTTTCGGCGGCAAAAAAATTCCCGAACTTATGAAAGGCCTGGGCAAGGGCGTCAAGAGTTTCAAGCAGGGGATGAATGAAGTGGAGAAGGAAATAAAGGACGAAGAAAACAAGCCTGAATCAGAGTAAGTGGAAAACAAGGAAGGCGAAATGTCCTTCTGGGACCATCTTGAGGTGCTGAGGGGAACCTTGTTCCGCTCGGCGCTGGCGCTTTTCCTGCTGTCGGTAATTTTCCTTTTTATCCCGGAAACGCTTTTCAAGGCAGTCCTGTGGCCTACAGAGCAGGATTTCCCTCTTTACAAGTGGCTATCCCTGGATTTCAGGATGCAACTTGTCAACATCGAAGTCACCGCCCAGTTTTTCGTCCACCTCAGGATGGCCTTTCTCTGCGGGGTTATACTTTCATTTCCATATATCATATATGAGCTCTGGAAGTTTATTGCGCCGGCCCTTTATGAGAATGAAAAACTGGCCGTCAGGAAGGCCTTTTCGCTCTCGTCCTTCCTTTTCTACCTTGGCGTGGCAGTCGGTTATGCCATAGTGCTTCCGGTCTGTCTGATGTTCTTTGTCAACTACTCGGTAAGCGACAGCGTTCAGAATACCATTTCGCTAAGCTCCTATATCTCCCTGTTCACTTCAATGGTCTTTATGATCGGACTCATATTCGAGTTCCCGACCGTGGCCCTGGCTCTTTCAAGCCTGGGCATCATAGGTAAAAAGACCCTCCGAAGCTACCGCAAGCACGCTTTCGTGGTAATACTTGTCCTCTCGGCCCTGATTACCCCGAGCGATCCTTTTTCGATGTTCGTGCTTTCCATTCCGCTGTATCTCCTGTATGAATTCTCCATTCTGATATGCAAGGACAATGATATCGATCAATAATCTCAGCGTCGTATTCGGAGGATTCACGCTTCTGGACAATATCAACCTCCACATCAGCGAGTCTGACCATATAGGCCTCGTCGGGAAAAACGGGGCGGGGAAGTCGACCCTGATGAAACTCATCACCGGCGAGCAGAGTCCGTCTTCCGGTTCTGTAGAAATGAGTCCCGACGTCAAGATCGGCTATCTCCCTCAGATTATGCAGCACAATCGCGGGCGCAGCGTCATAGACGAGGTCTTGAGTGTTTTCGCATCGATCCATAAGATGGAGGAGGAAGTGGAAAAGATCAGCGTCGAGCTCGGAGAAAGAACTGATTATGAGTCAGTTGAATATGAGAGACTGATAAGTCGTCTAAACGAGCTAAACGATGCGCTCAGTCTCGAAGGAGGGGAGTCTCCGCAGGTCCGTGCGCAAAGGACCCTCCTTGGGCTCGGCTTCAAGGAGGATGAACTCGGCCGCAATACCGAGACCTTCAGTCAGGGATGGAATATGCGCATCGAACTGGCCAAAGTCCTCCTGTCCAGCCCTGACATTCTGCTCCTTGACGAGCCTACCAATCACCTGGACATAGAATCCATAGAGTGGCTCGAAGACTACCTCAAAGCCTTCAGGGGCGCCATTCTACTCGTATCCCACGACCGCAAGTTCCTGGACAACGTGACGGGCAGGACCGTCGAAATCCTCCTCGGCCATATCCACGATTATAAAGTTCCATACAGCAAATACCTGTCTCTCCGCTCTGAACGAATTGCCCAGCAGACGGCCGCTTATCAGAACCAGCAGAGGATGATTGAAAAAACGGAGGAATTCATCAACAAATTCCGCTACAAGCCGACTAAATCCAATCAGGTCCAGTCCAGGATAAAGGCCCTGGAGCGGCTTGAGCGCATTGAAATTGATGAAACAGACAGTTCTGCGATGCATCTGAGTTTCCCTCCGGCAGAGCGTTCCGGAGACGTTGTGTTCAAGGCCGTAGACCTTACTGCCGGGTATCCGGGCAAGATAGTTTTCTCTTCTGCCTCGATAGAGATAAAGCGCGGAGAAAAGATTGCTCTGGTCGGACGCAACGGAGAGGGTAAGACCACGCTTATGCGCGTCATTATGGGGGAGCTGGCCCCCATTGCCGGAGAAGCCGTCGTCGGACACAATGTCCATATAGGATATTACGCTCAGAATCAGGAAGATATACTTGACAAGAAGGAAACTGTATTCAGCACTCTCGACCGGATTGCAGTGGGGGAGATACGAACAAAGCTGAGGGATGTACTCGGGGCATTCCTTTTCAAGGGAGAGGACATAGACAAGAAGGTCGCGGTCCTTTCCGGAGGAGAAAGGGCAAGGCTGGGAATGGCCAAACTTATGCTGGACAAATACAATGTACTTGCCCTCGACGAGCCTACAAACCATATGGACATCCACTCCAAGGATGTCTTGAAGCAGGCGCTCAAATCCTTTGATGGCACGTTGATTGTTGTATCTCACGACCGGGATTTCCTGGATGGCCTGGTGGACAAGCTGTACGAATTCCGGGACGGCAGGGTGAAAGAGCATCTTGGAGGCGTGTCGGAATTCCTTGAAAAACGTAAGCTGGAAAGCCTGCAGGAACTTGAAAGGTTTATCAAGCCGGCCGTGAAGGCCGTGGAGGAAGAAAAATCCGAGGCAAGGAAGGCATATGCAGCGAGAAAGGCTGATTCCAGGGAGTTGAGAAAACTTCGCAGCCGTGTGGAATACCTCGAGAAAGAGATAGCCAAAAGGGAGGCGCAAATGGCGGAAATAGAGAAAAAACTTGCAAATCCCGGAAATAATGACGATATTTTGGACTTGACAAGGGAATACCTTGAGGCTCAAAGAGACAGGGACAGCTTTATGGAGGAATGGAGCGACTTGTCGGAAAAACTTGAACAATAAAAAATTATATATTATGAAAACATTCAGCATCAAAGCCTTGAAGGCTCTCATCGCAATGACTGCCTTCGCATTTGGTCTCTGCTTTTCAACTTCTGCGCAAACCTTGGCAGCCCAGTTGGACGACAAGGAAATACCCCTGTCCGAATTCAGCTCCATCTCTGTGGGGAACAATTTCGAAGTGACTCTGGTGAAGGGGAATTATGCAATTAAGCTTACGGTGGACAAAGAACTTGCCCCCTATGTCGAGACTTATGTCAAATCCCGCACCTTGAACCTCTCTTATGACTCCAAGTCGGTTCCCAAGGAGATTAAAAAGCTGTATCGCGGCAGGAATGCTATGGCCCCCGTATTCAGGGCAATCATTTTCCTTCCTCAGCTGGAAAGCATAAGCCTTGCCGACAATGCCTCTCTGACAGGCGCTGAATTGTTCGATGCTGACAAGTTCAGCCTCAGCATAGGCGACAAGTCTATGGTTAAAAACCTCAGTGTCAATGCCCGTAGCGCATATATCGGTGCCAGGAAGAATTCTCAGGCAATAGTCGACCTGCACGTCGAAGGTCAGGCCGAACTCGCCGTCGACGGAAATGCCAATGTGAAGTTGAACCTGACAGCCGAAGAGTTTTCCGTTTCGGCGGCCGGCAGTTCCCAGAGTTCCATTACAGACAAGTGCAAGTCCCTGAATATTTCATCATCAGCCTCATCTCTTCTTTCCTTATACTCTAAGAGTGAAAAGGTATCCGTCAGCCTGGAAGGGAATTCCAAGATTTCTCTTTCCGGTGAGGCCGATAAGATGACTTTGAAATCATCACGGAACTCAAAACTGGACGCCCTGTCCTTCCAGGTGGAAGAAATCGAGGCTTCGATGGCCGGCAGTTCAGACGCTGTCATCAGTGTGGAGAAGGTACTTGACGTCACTCTTACCGGAGGCAGTGAGCTCTTGTACAATGGCTCGCCTGAATTCCGTATCGGAAAGATCGTCAAGTCAACTCTGGCCCCTTACGGATCTGTCAGATAATGGTTTTCGATTCACATATGGATACCCCGACCGAGCTGCTGCGAGGCCGGGATATTTTTATTGACGGCTCAGCTCAGCAGGTAGATTTGCCGAAACTGCGCAGGGGAGAGGTCGGTGCCGCTTTTTTTGCGCTCTATTGTTCCGCTCAGCTCTCTCCGGACGAAGCTACCGCTCACGCCCTGGAAATGGCAGGAGCAGTGGAAAGAATCATCAGGGAGTCAAAAGGGGAGTTTGCCAGTGCATATTCACCTTCAGACTTTTACATAAATCAAGCTAAAGGAAAGATTTCACTCTTTCTCGGTATGGAGAATGCTTCGCCGATTCAGGAATCACTGGATCTTCTCGAGGCATTCCATAAGATAGGTGTCAGATATGTCACTCTGACCCATAATGGAGACAATTCAGTCGCGGACAGCGCCGCAGAGGGAAGCAGGTGGGGAGGTCTGAGTCCATTTGGAAAGAAAGTGGTAAAGAGGATGAATGAGCTCGGAATGATGATTGACCTTTCCCACGCTTCCGACCGTACTTTCTGGGACTGCATCGAACTTTCCGAAGCTCCCGTCGTCGCAACCCATTCCTGCTGCCGGGCGCTTTGCTCTCACCGCCGCAATCTCACTGACGATATGCTTCGTGCGCTGAAAGACAAAGACGCTTATGTGGGCATAAACTTCTACCCATATTTTTTGGTTGAAGATCCTCTGAAAACACCTCCCGGAGTAAAAGAAATTGTTGACCATATCGACCACGCCGTCCGCCTTGCCGGAGTGGAACACGTTGGTATAGGAAGCGACTACGACGGCATTGAAATTACCCCGGAAGGGATGGAAAACGTGGGTTGTCTGCCTAAGGTTTTCGAGGAAATGAGGCGTCGCGGATACAGCGAAGAGCAAATTTCCCTCATTTCAGGGGGAAATCTGCTTGCTGTAATGGATAGGATTATAAGTTGCTCTAAATAAGCACGGGAAACAAAATAGTTTTGGGTTATAACATTTTTGTTTCAGTCAAATAAAGCCTCAAAAAGTCTAATGCGGAGGCCGCAAAACGCTCAATATTGCGTTTACGGTCATTCTTGTAATTACGGCAGACAGTCCTCGTGCCGGCAGGTCCGCTGACTGCGATCCAGACTGTCCCGACAGGATTCTTTCCGTCGTCTCCGGGGCCGGCAAGACCGGTGGTCGCCACGGAATAATCACTGCCTGTAAGACATCTGACGCCATCTGCCATAGCGGCTGCGACTTCGCTGCTGACTACGCCGTATTTTTCTATGGTTTCTGCAGGTACGCCGAGTACTTTTTCCTTCACTTCCACGGCATACGAGGTGACCGATCCCAGATAATAGGCGGAAGAGCCTGGGATTGAAGTAATAAGATGTGATATTTCGCCACCCGTGCAACTCTCCGCGGCACTGAGAGTCTTCCCGCTTTGTTTAAGCAGACGTCCTACCGTATTTTCCAGGGAGTCGTCGTCGTCTGAATAGATCAGATTGCCGAGAATTCCCTTTAATTTGGCCACTTCTGACTCGATACGGAGCATTTCCTCCTCCTTATGGCCTCCATATATGGACAGCCTCAGACGGATGCCTGTAAGGGGATTAGGCAGATATGCAAGGTGTATGTCCTTGGGGAGAGCGTCCTCCCAAGAGGCAATCTTCTGTGACAAAGCGGATTCAGCGATTCCATAGACCATAAGGTTACGGTGGTGGATGTCGCAGAGCTCGTTGTGGGCACGGATGTCGTCCAGGACGGCGGGAAGCATCCCCATTGCTTCAAAAGGAACGCCCGGAAGGGCATAAAGCGTGGCAGGATGGCCATATTCTTCTTCCTTGAAGCGGAAGACCATTACCGGGGCCGTTCCAAGCGTATTGGGGATGACTTCGGCATTTTCGGGGACCAGTGCCTGCGCTTTGTTGTTGGGGAGCACTTCAAGGCCGCGACTGTGGAGAATCCTGTAGACTATTTCCATCTGGGCGGCGTTTTCCACGTATTTCGAGCTGTGGGAAAGTTCCGCCAGGACAGCTTTGGTGATATCGTCCTTCGTAGGTCCGAGGCCACCGGTAGTTATAACTATCGGATTCAGTTTCAGTTCATTACGGAGATTGTTAAATATCTCGTCACGGTCGTCGCCTATGGAGAGCATACGCCTTACGCGGATTCCGGCCTCTCCAAGAGAGCGTGAAATACCGGCTGAATTGGTGTCGATAACTTGTCCTATCAGGATCTCGTCACCTATAGTGCATACAGAAGCGTTAATCATATATGCAAAAATAGTGAATTATCTCTAAGGATGGAACTCCTCGAAGGTCCCGTCATCGTAAAAAACAGTTATTTTCGAGACAATTTTGCTTTTTCCGGCAGAAAAAGCGACTCCCGGAGCATCCGAGGAGTCTTCCTTGTACATTTTTCCCTTACCTGTAATCACCCAGTCTATATTAAGGGAGGGGTAGTGCAGCAGTAGAGTCTCCAGGAAATCATAGCCCGGGCGGTTGCGGCCGGAGAGGATGTGAGATACGCCTCCACGCGCGACACCCAGAGTGTCGGCAAACTGGGATTGCGAGATGTTTTCGGCCTGCAAAAACTGAGAAAGACGCTTATTCATTTATTGCAATTTTGTTTTACAAATCTAACACTATATTTTTTATTATGCAAGTTCATTTTTGTTATTCTAGGGGAAGAAAGTCGCTTGAATACGAGTTTATCTAATATGAAGTTTTTGTTTAGATTGCAAAAATAAAATACTGGGTATCAATGATATATGTTAATTGAAAGGGTGCCAATACCGGCTATTTTCCACGCGCTGCAATTAAAGTAATTCTTTAACTTTTATCTTTAGATTATATTAGATATGTTAAACGTTTGATTATAATATATTTACATATAGTTCATAAAAACTTTTAAGATGCTTTTCGGGTCCTTTTCGGCAATGCTCTGGAGCTTGTCGGTTGGGATGTTAAAAGTTTACATTTGTATACAAATTTTTTGTAAACAAATATAATTATGTGAATTTCAAAAAACGAATTTTGCCTTGGAGCGTTCAGATTTCCATATTTCGATGGAATTCCTTAAATTCGCGGAAAAATTGAAAATACGGGACTTTAGATATGATTCCTGAGATTCACATCGAAGATTACAATTACGCCCTTCCTGAAGAAAGGATAGCCAAATACCCGCTCGAAGAGCGGGATGCATCGAAACTCTTACATTATAAGAATGGGAATGTTTCAGAGCATTGCTTTACGGAACTGCCCCAGCTTCTTCCGCAGAACTCCCTGATGGTATTCAATGAGACCAAAGTGGTCCCCGCCAGGCTGCATTTTACTCGCAGCAGCGGAGCTCACATCGAAGTATTCTGTCTCGAGCCGGTTTCTCCGGCGGAATACAATCTTAGTTTTGCCGCTACGAAAAAATGTATCTGGAAGTGTGTAATAGGCAATGCGAAGCGCTGGAAGGACGATCTTCTGTCCCTGTACAATCCCGATGGGGATGAAAGGATCGCTTCAATGGGTCTTGTCGCCAGGCTTGTCTCACGAGAAGACAGGACCGGCACGGTGGAATTTTCCTGGAAGGATTCTTCTCCTTTCTCGACAGTACTTGAGCGCTGTGGGACCATACCTATCCCTCCATACCTGAAAAGAGAGTCAGAGTCAATCGACGCCGAGCGGTATCAGACGCTTTATGCCCGTGAGAGAGGATCGGTGGCCGCACCCACGGCCGGACTTCATTTTACTGAAAGGGTCTTGGACGAGATCCGCCGGAAGGGGATAGACATTCAGAAACTCTGCCTTCACGTCGGCGCCGGAACTTTCCTGCCGGTAAAGACTTCTTGTATTTCCGAGCACCCGATGCACAGGGAACCATTTGTGATTCAGCGTCCTCTGCTTGAAAAACTGAGGACAGGAGGAGTAAGCGTGACAGCGGTGGGTACAACGTCGGTACGCACTCTGGAATCCCTCTATTATGCCGGCGTCAGCTGTCTGGAAAACGGCGCTCCTGCGGACATAGAACAATGGGCGCCCTACACCCGTTCATATCCATATTCCACCGAGGAAGCCCTTCAGGCCCTTTTAGACTATATGGACAGGGAGAATATGGAGTGTCTGACACTTGGAACCAGGATTATCATCGTTCCGGGCTTCGAGTTCCGGATTGTGGACAGAATGGTTACCAACTTCCATCAGCCGGAATCTACGCTCATACTTCTTGTCTCGGCATTCGTCGGAGGGGATTGGAGGAAGATTTACGATTTCGCGCTGGAAAGGGACTTCCGCTTCCTCAGCTACGGGGATTCATCACTTCTCGAGAGATGAGATTTGTTTTACTCCGGGAAATAATGTATTTTTGTGAATGTTAACTTGATTTGTAATGGATATTGATAATTACAATGATATAGCCCCTTTCTCAGACGAGGAAGCTGCTGCCGCTCTTGCCCGGCTTGCCAACCATCCGAATGTTCCCTGGATTTCAAAATTCATTTTCCGCAACCGTCCTGAGACTTATCTGAGGGACATACTCCGTCAGATCCATACGGTAGATGAATTCCAGAAGGCAGTGATGTCCTATGCTATCGAATGGGTGATCAAGAATACCGTCCATAATTTCTCTTATGACGGGCTTAGTAAGCTGGAGGCCGTCAACGGGAAGTATCTGGCTATGTCGAATCACCGTGATATCATCCTGGACCCGGCTTTCCTGCAGATCATACTTCACTGGAACAATCTGCCGATGACTCAGATTTGCGTCGGGGACAATCTGCTCAAGCAAAAAAGCGTCGAACTCCTGATCCGTTCAAACCGTATGATCAAGGTCATCCGTGGCATCTCTGCACGTGAACTCTACCTTTCGTCTCTTCATCTCTCGGAATACATCCGGCAGAGCATCACTTCCGGGACGAGTTCTGTCTGGATTGCCCAGAGGCAGGGCCGTACCAAGGACGGGCTGGATATGACAGAGCAGGGACTATTGAAGATGTTCGATATGAGCGGCACCAAGGATTTTGTCCAGAACTTTTTGGAACTCAATATCTTACCGCTCAGTATATCCTACGAATACGAGCCCTGCGACATCCTCAAGGCGAGGGAAGTGCTGATTTCTCGTACGCAGAAATATGTCAAGACCGAGAACGAGGACCTGCAGAGCATAATGCTCGGCATCAAGCAGCCCAAGGGCAATGTCCATCTGAATTTCGGCGACCCTCTCACCGAAGAAGAAATAATCGAGGCCTCCCTCTGTGACAAGAACGACCGTTACCAGAAAATCCGCCACGCCTTGGACCGCCGCATCATAAAAGGCTATAAGTTATGGAAGACCAATTATATAGCCTATGACTTGATGAACGGGACTTCGGCTTTTGCCGATAAATATACCCAGGAAGAAGTCAATGCCTTCCAGGATTATATGAAAGGCCAGCTCCAGATGGTTGAGCCGGAACTTGACAGGACCGCCCTTGCGGACATCTTCCTCCATATTTACGGCAACCCCGTCGCCTCTTTCCTTTCCCTCGAAAAAGAAGAAGTTTAGGACTGGATGTGGACATCCAACTGAGGGAAGGGGAATTGAATTCCGTATTTCTCAGGCAGGAGAGTGTAGATTGCTTCGTTAAGCGAGAAGAACACCGGCCAGTAATCCTTGGTCTCCACCCAGGCCCGCAGGACGAAATCCACGCTGCTTTCTTTCAGGGCAATCAGGCCTACGAAGGGGTCAGCGGCTCCTTTTGTGGTACTGAGCAGTACCCGCACATCGTCTGAAGCGATTTCGAGAAGGGCGGCCCGGACTTTCTCCGCGTCAGTGCCATACTTTACGCTTACGGTGATATCTACCCTTCTCAAGGGATTATGGCTGATATTGTTTATGTTCCCGGAGGAGAGAGCACCGTTAGGGAGAATGATCTCGCGGTTATCCGTTGTGGTCAGTTTCGTAGAGACTATGTTAACCTCTTTGACTACTCCGGAATAGTTGAGAGCTTCGATGAAATCCCCAGCCTTGAAGGGCTTGAAAATCAGGAGCATAATACCACCGGCGAAATTCTGCACCGTACCGCTCATAGCCATTCCGATGGCCACTCCGCCCGCGGCCAGAAGCGCCGCAAGTGAGGTGGTGTTGATACCCAGGGTGCTGATTGTAAGCACTATGATTATAATCCACAGGAGGATTGTCACCAATGAGTTTACGAAACCCGCCACGGTCGGTTCGGTTTTCTTTTTCTCGAAACTGCGCTTGAGAACTCTTCTTACGATCTTAACTATCCACGCTCCGATGATATAGATGAGAATGGCTGCAAGCAGTTTGAGTCCGAAATGGATCGCCTGGTCTGCCAGGATGGAGAGCAATTCGTCAGGGGGAGTCGTGCGGATTGTATCCACGAAATGCTGTGTGCCTGTTTTCAGGCTATCGGTGATATTAGTGTCCATAATTACAAGTTAATGAAAAGATAAACCATATAGGCGGCCCAGGTCAGAAGGAATGCAGCTCCGTCAAAACGGTCCAGAATGTTCTTCTTCCACATAAAGTTACAGGTCAGGAGATACACTGCCGACAGTCCCAGCACGCTGATGTCCACCCAGCTGATGCCCTCGAAGGAGAGGGGAGAAATCAGCGCCGATCCTCCGAGGATGAGCAGGATGTTGAAAAGGTTCGAGCCTATTATGTTCCCTAGTGCCAGTTGCCCTTTCTTTTTGACCGCAGCGGCTACGCAAGTGGCAAGTTCCGGCAGGGAAGTGCCTCCTGCGAGAATGGTTATGGCTATGAATTTGTCACTGATTCCAAGTTCGCGTGCTAAACCTGTTGCATTGTCCACAAACAATCGTCCGCCGAAAACCAGGCCGGCAATCCCTCCGACGACCATCAGCAAAGAGAGGAAAACAGACTCCTTCCCAGTTTTTTCTTCCGCAACTTCTTCACTTTTCCCACTCTTGAAGCAATAAATCATATAAGCAATGAAAAGTAGCAGAAACAGAGCGCCTTCCAAATATGACAGTTCGTCTTTTCCTAAGCCGAATAAAGTATGTTTGAGTCCCAGAATAACCAGCAGAGCAGTAACGATGATGTTTATCGGGATATCAAGTTTACGATTATCCTTTGTGATCGCCATCGGAAGTATTACTGCAGTAAGACCCAGGATGAGCAGCACGTTGATTATGTTCGAACCTATGACATTACCCAATGAAACGCTGGCATTGCCTTGAGCCGCACCTATGAAACTGACAGCCATCTCTGGAGCCGATGTCCCTATTCCGACGACAGTCAGTCCTATGAGGAATTCACTGAGGCCCCATCGGCGGGCAATCTTTGTGGCTCCGTCAACCATAAAATCGGCTCCGAAGACCACCAGGGCAAGCCCAAGAATCAAAAGCAAGATACTAAGAGTCATTTTTTCCTTAGAGCAACGACGTTTTCAACGTGCATCGTATGAGGGAACATATCCACAGGCTGCACGGCGGTGATTTCATAGAGAGGAGCGAAAATCGCGAGGTCACGGGCCTGGGAGGCCGGATTGCAGCTTACATAGACCATACGCTCCGGAGCTGCATCCATTATGACCTTCGCAACGTCCGGATGGATGCCGGAGCGGGGAGGGTCAAGTATGATCACATCCGGCCGGCCGTGTTCTTCGATGAAGGCGGCATTGAGCACATCCTTCATATCTCCTGCAAAGAAGGAGCAATTGTCTATACCGTTAGCGGCGGCATTGGCTTCAGCATCTGCTATCGCTTCCGGAACATATTCAATGCCAATCACCTTCTTTGCTTTGGAGGATACGAACTGGGCGATGGTCCCGGTGCCAGTGTAAAGGTCGTAGACCACTTCATTCCCGCTAAGGGAGGCAAAGTCCCTGGCTACTGAATAGAGCCTGTACGCCTGAGGGGAGTTTGTCTGGTAGAAGGACTTCGGACCGATGCGGAATTGCAGGCCTTCCATAGTCTCGGTAATGAATCCCGAGCCTTTGTACAGGATGCAGTCCTGGTCAGAAATGGAGTCGTTCACTTTGCGGTTGATGACATAATAGAGGGAAACCACGCTGGGGAACTCGGCAAGAATCGCTTCCAGGAGGGCTTCTCTACGTTCTTTGTCTTCATATCCGAGACAGACGATAAGCATTACGTCTCCATTTTCGTTCGTACGCACGAAAACTCCGCGGAAATATCCCTTGTTTTCACGTATATCGTAGAACTCATAGCCGTGCTGGACGCAGAACTGTTTGATAAACAAGCGAATAGCATTGCTTGGCTCGCGCTGCAGGTGACAGTGTCTAATATCCAGGACCTTGTCGAAAAACTTGCCGACGTGGAAACCCAGACCCATCCTGTCGTTTTCTGCTACAGACTCCGGATCCTCACCGCTGAGAATCCATCTTTTGGCCGAAGCACTGTATTCCAATTTGTTACGGTACTCCCGAATCTTTTCGGAGGGGAGAGTAGGCCGTATTTCCGGAACGTTCAAGTGGCCGATGCGTACTAGCTGGTCTTCCACCTGCTGACGTTTGGCTTCAAGCTGCATCGAGTAGGGGAGAAGCTGCCAGCGACATCCGCCGCAGATCCCGAAATGCTCGCAAAATGGTTTTTCACGGACCGGAGAAGGACTGACCAGTCTTTCTACGCGACCTTCCATATAGTTTTTCTTTTTCTTGTAGACGCGTATGTCGACCACGTCGCCGGGAACGGCGAAATCCACAAAAACAACCATTCCGTCGACGTGAGAAAGGGCTTTCCCTTCAGCGGCGACGGCCTGGATGGTAACGCCTTCAAGCAGAAGATCTGTTTTTTTCCTTGCCATATCCTACAAATTTACGCAAAAAAATCGGAAATTCGTATATTTGCTTCGTGAAGTATTTGAGTCAGACTTCGACCGATCCTCAATTCAATATGGCTTTCGAGCAGTATTGTCTTGAGAAAAGTGCTTTTGACGAGCCGTTTTTCTATCTCTGGAGAAATGCCCCGTCTGTAATCATTGGCCTTAACCAGAGCGCATTCACCGAAGTCAATCTTGGATATCTGAAAGAAAATGGAATTGTGCTTGCAAGACGCCTGACCGGCGGGGGAGCAGTATATCACGACCTCCAGAACCTGAACTACAGTTTCGTGCTTCCGAGAGGAAGTCTTTGCAATCCGGTGGGTATGATTGCCGCTGCGCTTCGTTCTATGGGCGTTCCTGCGGATATCAGCGGGCGAAACGACATTTTGGTCGACGGTCGTAAATGCTCCGGCTATGCCAAACGCTTGTGGAAAGACAGGGTACTGATTCACGGAACTTTAATGTTTAACGTTGATATTCAGGTACTTATAAATGTTCTTTCAGCGCAGGGGAGTAAGCTTTCTTCAAAGGGAGTGGATTCTGTGCGAAGCCGTGTGGCGAATTTGAAGGATTTCCTTCCGTCCGGGACTACGATAGACAGTTTCAAGGCTGGTCTAGAAGATATTTTGTCTGGAAGAGACGGTAAGATTATGCTTGAAGAGGCCTCCTGGGCTGAAATCAACGATTTGGCCGACAAGCGTTTCCGGCGTGAAGAGTGGATTTACGGTCGATCTCCCTTAAGCGGAATTGTACGGGAAAAGCATTTCAACTGCGGAAATATCCGCGCAGATATTTCAGTATCTCACGGAATTATCAAAGATATTCGCTTCACAGGCGATTTTATCGGAGACAAAGAAGTGTCCGGACTTGAGCGTTCACTTATTGCATCCAGTTTTTCAGAAGACGCTCTGTATGATATAGTTAGCCAACTGATCGGGGAGTATTTTGACGGCGTTTCCGCCTCTGAATTTGTTTCATTCTTGCTAGGGTAGTGTTTTTCGAATCTATTAGTTAACATAATATAAATCGGAACGTTCTTATTTAGATTATTATCGGAACCAAAAGGAAATAGGAACTCAATTTGATCAGTATTCTTATAACCAGCGTTCTGATGTTGTAAATTTACGAAATATTCGATATATCCCTGTAAAAAAGTTCCTATTTCTTTTCCAAAATCCAAAGAAGTTTCAGGCTTATAGCGGTGACTCCCCTCCTTGTAAATTCGGTTATACAATTTATATTATGTTAACCATATTGTGTATAGAACTGCCCTACAGCTGCGTCTAATGGACATTTCAGAATAGATCCCGAAGCTTTATATTTGCATTCCACCTTGGTTTAATCACGCTGGCTGCAGTAGATTCAACTTGTCTGATAGAATTGTTTCGCATATTGATCGTAAATCCAAGATAGATCATTGTCGTTTGCACGCTTTCGTGTCCGAGAAACTTGCTAATCTGATAGATATTCATACCATCTTCCAGGAGATGAGTTGCCATTGAATGCCGGAATTGATGCGAA
>CACZDC010000007.1 GCA_902779785.1 uncultured Bacteroidia bacterium | reverse complement strand
GGAGTCCCGCCAGAGGTTGGCTACCTGACGGCACGGAGCCTTGGCTACTAGACAAAAGAGAGGCTGGCTATCAGTCTTTCGACTTTTTAGTCAGCCTCTGATCTTTTTTTAAGTGCAGGTGGATGCATCAGGGCCTTCCATATACACTATTCTGTTGCAAATGTAATCAAAATTTCTATTAGACCAAAATTATCGCAAGAAAAATGATAAAATCCTCTTGAATAAATCATTATTCTTGGGTTTCGGAGGTAAAACAATGCCCGTGTTCTGTTCAATAAGAGAACGAATCGATGGAACCTTTGAGTATAACCTTTCTGTAGCCTTGTATAGTTCATCCCACATTTCATTTGCACGATTCACCGAGATTTGCCGAAGCATAAAATCAATCACCCTCAAGGCTCCGTTAAGCGTTTGATGTTCACTGGAACCAGGCGTAAATGATGGGCACGCTGCTCCACTAATAATACCGGATGATAATCTAAGGCCATATAAGACATTTCCGTGAGCACAAGCATTTCGAACTTCACGAATGGCGGATAAATATGATTTGAAGGTCGAAATGGCAAATTCATTGTATTTTTTGGAGATCAGCTTTTTATCAGCATCCAAGAGCAATTTGTCATACAATACTTCCAGATTGCCCATAGTCATAAATTCTATCGTCTTCCAAGCCGGTGCATACGAGCCATAATACTTGTTATGATGTCGCACAATCGTTGGCTTATTGCGAAGGTGGGAATACACCTCACGATTGAAGGAAGAAATGAACCCGGGAGCCATTACAGTGGGATTAACGAACCATATCGGATCGGAAGAATACTTCATCGACAGTTCGTAAATAATAGTCGTCCGTATTGATACTTCGATTCTAGACAGGTAACGGTTTAAGAGAGTTCGCAGATCAAGGTCATAATAATACAGAGCTACGATTTCATCGATAGTCGTCCCTGGACGAACATCGTGTCTGCGACGTCCTCCTAGTTGAGGGTATGTTATCTCAAACGGATAGGTATAAAACCCCAACCGATAGTAGCCAATGTCCGCAAGATACTCTTTTGCTTTAGCCTCATCGGAAATGACTACGCCACGACCACGCATTATTGCTATCTGATCGTCCAACGATTTTGCGGTTTTTATGTATGGCTGTTTTACCCTGATCATACCCTTCAAAAAATAGTTATAAAAGAGGCGCCCATACGGACGCCATGCAAAAATAATATTTTTCTCCAAAAGAGGAAAGGTATGTGATAACTTATTGTGCCTTGGTGTAGAAATCAGCGAAACTGAGGGTCTCGTCGCGAAGCTGTGAGGCGAGTGAACGATCTGTCCCGAATGAGCGGTAGATGCCCCATTTCGGTCTCATCCCGGCAGCTCCCGAACGCCACATACAGAGCGGAGTGTCGTTGATCTCGGCCAGAACCTTGGAATCACGCAGGCGCGTGATCTTGACGCTGTATGTGCCGCTTTCCGAGCAGACCATCCTTTCCGTGACGCTTACCCATTCTCCGAGGAAATCCGAAAGTGGAAGATTTGCGAGATAGTTCAGGGTGCTTCCGCTTGAGCTCGGGGACACGTGGATCACTTGCATCTCCTGTCCGCCGCTTGTCGAGCGGCAGGTGAAGGTGATTACCGGCTTGTCGATATCGGCCGTACCGGCACTGTTGTCGATCCCCTTTATCTGGTGGACGTGAGTGAACTCGGTCGTGGTCAGCATCCCGGAGGGGAGGCGGAAGAGCCACTTGCACTCGAGCGTCTGCCCCTGCTGGGCGACCATAGATGCGGGTGAGCCGTTGTCGGTCTTTATCTCGTTGCGCTGACGGTCCACATCCTCGCCTTTGTTCGTGTCCGTATCGATATGGATGTCGAAGAGGAACACGCTTCGGCCGAGTGTGGGGTCATTCCCCTGACGGATATGTCTCACTGCCGGAGAGTGGTCGGCATCAGGCACTTCGTAGCTGTAACCCTTGGAGGAAATCAAGTCATAGGTTCCCTCGTCGTCACCATCGGCGACGAGGGTTCCCGTAACTGTTGGATCCACCGTAGGGCTAACACTCTCTCACATCGGAATAGGCATCGGCTGAGGACCGTAGGCGCTGTATGTCGAAGTCAGCGTGAAGGTCCCGGTAGCAGTGTCTGCTGTAGCAATGGGGGACTCTGTCAGCGTCGTGACGTTGGTTAGCGGTCCCCTGCAGGCCACATCAGAAATACTCCAGTCTGCCTCTCCGAGGTTTCCATAGCAATAGTTATCGGAAGAAGCGCCTGCAAAATCAGTGTAAGGGGTCTCCTTTGTCCCAATATTGGCCTTGAACATCTTGATGTTACTGCTATAGCTTCCATTTTCCGCCCAGAGTACATTGTTTCTAATATAGATGGACTTCAGAGCGTGGGTTCTGAATAAGCCATTACTGGCGGCAATGTTGTAGAAGAGATTATTATCCATCACTACCTCTTGCTGGCAGGTACTTGCAGCAGCAGAAGCGGATGTGGCGAAAACGTATGAATCGACGTGATTGCCCGTACTGTAGAACACATTGTTGGTAAACGTGAAATCCTTGTACCCGGCCAGAGTAGTCGCGTTAGAATTGATGGAGAATAGCTGGACAGCTGCGCTTGTAGCAAAAATACAGCCGTTTATCCTTATCGACTCTATGCCGTTGTTAAGGTAAGAACTGTTAGGTGCGTACACGGGCCTTTTTATGTTCTTAAAGTGGCATCCTTCCAGATTCAGTGAAGTGAAATTACCGTCATTGTTCTTCTTTGTGAAAAACTGTCCGGAGGAAGCAAAAGCTGCCATATCTACAGCAAGATGGTCCATTACCAGTGACCCTGATTTCAAAAGGAAAGACTTCGTACTTGTCGTATATTTGGCCGGATGGGCGGGATCATTGCTGGCAAGGATGACATCCCCGGTAATCGTAACTTCGGAAGTGTTGGTAATTGCGGCATCCGAATCGACGAAAATTACACCTGTATTTCCAGTTTTGAATACAGTACCGTCTGCAAGTAATGTCGCATCGCCGTCAGTGGCTCTGTTGTAGGTCTTTCCTCCGATGGTGACATCGAATCCTGCCATATAGACAGCATACCGGTCATAAGCGAAAGTGACATTTGAGCTGTTGAATGTCCCGAGAGGATACAGAGTTTTTCTGGCAATCTGTAGATTACTGGAACCGGTCCTGCTGGCAACCTGGGCGTCTGCAGTAATGAGTTTAGCCGTGAATCCCACCTGGGAATTGCTTCCGGTGTGACGCACGCTGACGTAGTAGGTCTCGCCTTTCACGAAAGAAGCGCTGCCGGCGGGTTTCAGGGTCACGTTCTTGTAGTTGGGAGTACCGGTGGACACGCTGCTGGGACCGGTTGCTCCGACAGCATTGGAGAAGGTGACGTCGCCCGACATAGGACGGCTCCCGGAGAACTCTACGAACACCACGTTGTCGAAATCCACGGAAAAGCTGAGAAGTGCTCCGAGCAAGCAGAAACGTATGGAGGGATTGGACGCCTCATCCGTGATTTCAGCTGAACCCACAGACACGAGGGCCTCGGGGTCGAAACTACCGGCTACTGCAGTCTGTTCCTGGGGGAAGTCTATCTCGCAAGCTCCTGTGGCTACATTCACGCTTACCGCTGCGGAATATGGATAAATAGCGATGAATTTCTTGGCCCCTTCGGAAATGGTGCCGGAGAAGGAGGTTTTTGCTCCGTCAGAATCGGCTATAAACTCGTTAGGAGTAGAAGATTTGTCGTCAAAAACAGCAATCTTGTCCCCTTTTTTCCAGGCGAATTTGAGGGTGCCGCTCTCAATGGAACCGATTTCAAGTTTTGAAGACGGGTCTTTCTCAATTTCTTCCTCGAGATTGATAGATGCTGAGAAAGTCATAGGGACTTTCGCTGCAGGGGCCTCTTTGACAAGTTCCGGGTCACGCTCAAGCGCATTACAGGAGATGAAGAGGGCTGCAGTCAGGATATAGGCGAATATGTAAATATTTTTCATAGCAGTATCATTTTACCATTGATATTCGTCTTCTACGGTCACGTCTTCAGTGACACTGTTGTCATAGAAACCACTGGCGCACACGACATAGCTGAGCTGTATCGTGAGGCAGTGCGTGTACGGGCTTTCGTACGTACGCTTTGAATTCAAAAACGGAGTATTCATCAGATCATATTTTTAAGAGAAGAGTACGCCGCCGTTGATATCGATGGCAGTTCCGGTGATGTAGGAAGACTCCTCGCTGGCGAGGAAGGCGACGAGGTCGGCGACTTCCGAAGCCTCACCTTCGCGGCGCAGCGGAGCGGTGTTGTGGAGGTTTTCGCGTGCGGCCGGCTTGGTGAAGCGGTCGTGGAAAGAGGTGTTGATCATGCCGGGGGCAAGGGCGTTGACGCGGATGCCCTGAGGGCCGAGTTCCTTTGCCATTGCGCGGGTGTGGCACATAACGGCAGCCTTGGCGGTTGCGTACATTGAGGCGCCGGGGCCGCCGCCGTCGCGTGCAGCCTGGGAGGAGAAGTTCACGATGGAACCGCCTTCGGTCATCATAGGAACCACCTCGCGGGTGCAGAGGAAGGTGCTGCGCATATTGACGTCCATAAGGAAGTCATACCATTTCTCGTCCTGCTCGACGATGAGCTTGCGGCCGACGATACCGCCGACGACGTTCACGAGCACGTGGACAGCCGGACCGAAAGCCTCGGTGGCCTTGGCGAAGAGATTCTTCACGTCAGCGGCCTTGGTCATATCGCCCTGGACAGCGATAGCTTCGCCGCCGTCCTTCTTGATCATCTCCACGGTTGCGGCTGCATCCTCGGGATTGTCGAAATAGTTGAGGCATACTTTTGCACCTTCGAGTGCGAGTTTGACTGAAATGGCACGACCGATGTCGCGGGCGCCGCCAGTCACTACGGCAACCTTTCCTTCTAATTTACCCATAGTTGAAAAGTGTTTATAGTTTGTCATTTATTTGCTTTCTTCTTTCAAAGCATCGTGCTCGATTTCTCCGCCGAAGAGGAAAATGCAGATGAGTGAGAGCGGGACCAGCGAGGCACCCATAATAAAGAAGGGCGTCCAGTTGTCACCAGCGGTGAGCATAGGCACAAAAAGCATCATCAGGATGGTGCCGAGAGTTGCAGCGGCGCCGCCGAGTCCGGCCAGGGAACCGACGCTCTTTCCGGTGTACATATCGCCGGGCAGAGTCTGGATATTATTGATAGTGAACTGATAACCGAAGAGGATAATGGACATTACCAGCACTGCGGTCATCGGGTCCTGGACAAAGGCTACCCAGACCAGGGAAGGCAGCAGGATGACTGCGCCGATGATGATGGCGGCCTTGCGGGAGAAGCCCACGCTGCGCCCCTTCTGGAGGAAATGGCTTGAGGTCCATCCGCCCGCTATCGAGCCGAGAGCCGCCCCGACATAAGGGATCCACATATGAGTGGCGAGCTGCTTGATGTCCATACCGTATTTCTGGCCAAGATAGATCGGAAGCCAGGTGACGAACATCCACCAGATGGGGTCAAGGAAGAAACGGCCGAGAATTACGGCGTAACTCTTCTTTCTTGAAAGCAGTTCTCCCCAGCTGAGCCCCTTGTCTTTGGTGACCTTGCACTCGGGCTGGCCATTTATGATGTATTCCTTCTCCTCGTCAGTAATCCAGGGATGCTCCTTCGGGCCTTTTTTATTGAAAATCAGCCAGGGAATAACCCAGAGCGGGGCAAGCACACCGATGGTGACGAAGGTCCATTTCCATCCGAAAGCGGCGTAGATAAGACCGATCAGGATCGGGGCGAGGATGGCTCCTATCGAAGCTCCGGCATTGAAGAAGCCCTGTGCGGTAGCCCTTTCTTTCTGGGGAAACCATTCGGCATTGCTCTTCACGGTTCCAGGCCAAGGTCCCGCGACGCCGAGTCCGAGTCCGGCACGGAAGCCCATAATGCCCTTTACGCCTGTTGCAAATGAGGTCAGAAGGTCTGAAATACCCCATAGGATGGCTGAAATCGTGAAGCCTTTGCGTGTTCCGATTTTGTCATAGAGCTTTCCGGAGAAGAGCTGGGACAGTCCGTAGAAGATCATAAAGACCATATTGATGTCCCGGAAAAGCTTCTTGCTCAGGTCGTTGTATTCAGCCTCGGAAAGACCTTCGGTATTGATAAGGCCAAGGTCCTCGACAATCTTCGCCCACATTATACCTAGGGTGTTGCGGTCGAGGTAATTAATGATGGTCACAAGGACTATAAGTCCCAGCACCCACCAGCGCATTCCTTTTACTTTCATAGCTTATATTCCAAGAAAGTCAGCACGGACAGGGGAGAAGGTGTCGATAAGGATGCCTTCTTCGAGGCAGACGCAGCCGTGAAGTTCGTCCGGGGCGACATAATAGCCGTCACCGGCCTCGAGAATCTGTTTCTTGTCTCCGATGGTGAGTTCGAACTTGCCGCTGGCGACATAGGTGGCCTGGCTGTGATAATGCTCGTGGAGCGTACCAACGGCACCTTTCTCGAACTTAACTTTTACAATCATAAGCTGGCCGTCGTAACCCATTATCTGACGGGTGATACCGGGGCCTGGATTTTCCCAAGGCATCTGCTTGGCAATCTGGAATGTTTCGCTTCGTGTTTTCATGGTCAATGCAAAAATATTTATGTTCAATTAAACTAATCTACACAAAAATGCAAATATTTTACGTTTTCGTACAAATAAGAAACTTTTTATTTGTAGAGGACATCAGCTACACCTTTCCAACCTATCGTCTCTCCGGAAGGAAGGCTGAGGCTGTGGACGGCATTTTCGTCGGCGGAGGCGGTCCATACGCATAGCGTGGCGCTGTGCTCTCCGATGAAGTTGTAGCGTACGACAAGGGCGCTTCCGTCGTCCAGAAGGGACTCTATGCTCTTGCAGGAGCGGACAAGATTCGCGCTCTGTTCGACCTGGAGGTCATATTTTCCGTGAGTTTCCACGCAGGAGGCGAAAAGATGGTCCGAGGCCTTCTCGCGGATAAGGTACATTGGCTCGCTCCGAAGGTTGAAGTCAGGGTCAGAGGCCCCGAGACGGCAGATCTTGATTTCGCTCCGGGGGCTCGTATTGGTCGAAACGCTGTACATCCTGTGCCCGGTGAGCCAGGTGTAGGAGGTCACCCCGTCCGCGCCATTGGCCTCGGCTTCAACCCAGAGATGCTGGTAGCCGTTGTCCTTGCCGAGAGTGTGCATAGTCTCCGTGGCCTTTTTGTAGGGAACCGAAAGGGAGATCATATGGCCGTTGTAATGGAGCGGAAGGTCATATTGGTGCTCCTCGGAGGACTTGACTTTAAGCAGGTCCATAATCAACGGATACTCCAGGAAAGGCACGTCGGCATAGACCAGGTATCGGGAATAGCTGACTCCGGGATAGACCTGGTCCTCGGTCGCCGAGGCCATCTGAAGACCTTCCTTGAAACTGTGGTAATAGGGCTTCGGCCAGGTCTCCTGGGCCTTGCGCCATTTACCCTTGCAGTAGGTCTTTCCGTCCACGACGAGGGTGTTGTGCGCCACGGTAGACTTTGCCCAGGACTCGTTCTCGTGGGTATAATGGCCGTTGTACTTGGCCTCGATATTGAGGAAGCGGGCCGCGCCGTAGTCTGTGATTACCTCGTGGCCGTTGTCATAGTAGGCATAGGTCAGGCGGTCGAAATGACCGTGCGCGAGACCGTGGGACGTGGCCTTGAATGTGACGGCGCTGTTGAGGGTCTTTTTGTATGGACGCATTATGACGAAAGCGCCCATATCGCTGTTCTCGCCGTCGCGGTAGTAGCCGCTGTGAAGGTTCAGTGGCTCGGCCTCGCCCTTGCTCAGGGCCCGGGCGACATCGAATCCGGCGTCTGAGACGAGCACCTTTTTCTGGTATTTCTCAGCGACGCTCAGAAGGGATTTGTCCGAAGGATTGGCGTGATAGGCTATGTCTACCGCCGAGATCAGTTCCTGGGCGCTGTATCCCTTTTCCAGAGCGTCGTTGAAATGCATAAATTCGCCTTCGTAGGCCATTTGGAGCAGGGCGTCCACGGCTTTCAGCAGGATTCCGTCGCGGCGGGAGAAGATGTTCAGGGACTTGTCGTAATGGTCCAGGCACTGGGCGAAAGTGACGAAGGGCCATATCGCATAGCGAAGATAATATGCGCCCTCGGTAAAGTAGCCATCCTCGGAGAAGAGCACTTCCATCTGGCGCAGGAATCCGCCCTTGCCGCTCAGGTCGCTTCCTTTCAGGGCTTTCTGGACAAGGGAGTCGTCGCCCATAACCATACCTATCATCCCGACGCCAGCCGTCGCCCAGGTCGCCCAGTTGTTGAGGTTGTTGAACATCTGGGTGTTGGCCCGGTTGTGGGGCAGGCCGTGCATAATGAAATCGGCATAGGGTCGGAAGAATTTCTCTTCCACGGTTTTGCGCTCTTTCTTTGACATACTGTCATAGACGCAGTCGTAGGCTACGGCGGTATGGACAAGGAAGACGCTTTCATTCAGAGTCTGCCAGAAAATGCGCCCGGGATTGCCGGAAAGGCCAAGGGGATGGAAATCCAGCGAGGGGTAGAAATCGACATAAGCTGCGAGAATGGCCTTGACTTTGTCGGCGTATTTTTTATTGCCGGTCAGCTGGAAGGCTATTCCGCAGTTGTACATATCGTAATAATTCAGTTTGTGCATTTCGTGCGAGTATCCGCCGCCTCCGTCTTTCGGAACGGGAAGGCAGATGGGCTTCTGCACGGCGTCGTCAGCCTCGGAGATGAGTTTTTCGACGGACTTGTCAAAGAGAGGGATACTCCCTTTTGCCGCCTTCATCTGCCGGACTCCTTCTTTGGTCAGAAGCAGGTTCGGATGCTCAGCCGCCATAGCTGCGCCGGCGACGAAAAGACTCAGTAATATTGCTGTAAATCGTTTCATAAGCGATTGTTGGACTGTGTTTTACCGGAATTGCTGAAACTGTTGCCCTTGATGGTGACTTTTTCCCAGGGGGCTTCGTCGATGCGGATGCTGTAGCCTCCGCGGCCGCTGTCAATGAAACTGTTGCCGGATATATCGAGTACCTGTGCCCCGATTATGCGGAGCACGGAGCCTCTGACTTTATTGCAGCAGTCGTAAAAACGGCATCCGCGTACGGTGATATATGGTCCGGCCGTGGATTCGTCGCTGCCGTTGCGGGTAATCTGGACTGGGATGCCGAGTATGCGGCTGAATGAGCAGTCTTCAATTATGATGTCATCAGCGTTGTATCGGCCCTTGTCTTCGGTTTCAGCGGCAAAATTGATTGCATCCCCGGAGAGAGAGTCGAAATGGCAGCGTCGGATTGTAACTTCCTCTGCGAAAGTGCCTTTGAGCCCGCGCACAGGAACGAAACCGCTTTCTCCGCAGTCGGAGAACGAGCAGTCTTCAATTGTGAGTCTGTAAGGCTCGACCATATCAGTGGCTGTCGAAATAATTCCCTTGGCGAGGTTGCGACCGGGAGTGAGGCGGTCGCTGAAACGTATTCCCTTGACAGTAAGCTCGCCGCCGTCGCAGATCGTAATCATATTATCGCTCTTCTTCCCTGCAAAGATGACTTCGGGAGAGGCCCCTTCCTCGGCCTGGATAAGGGTGGGGGAGTCCACAAGTATGCTTTCCTCAAGCACATATAGGCTGTCCTTGAGGACTATTTCCCTGACGGCAGGAGCTTCGGCGGGAGTCTCCTTGTACCAGGACGCGCCTTTGCCTTCCCTGAGGCTTTCGAGAGTGGGCTCTTCTGCCGGAGAAGAGGTGACGGTATTGTTCTCCCAGACAGTTTCCACAGGCGGGAGCGTACGTTCGAAATCTTTGCCGGTATCGAATTCTATGCTGCTGCAGCCGGCGAAGAGGTTGTTCTCAATTCGGGTGCGCTTGACCTGCATATAGCGGTTAGGCAGGGAATTGGGTACTCCGTACATAAGAGCCAGGGCTGAGAAGAAACGGCTCCCGGCGAGGCCGAGGAATTTATTCCCGCTGACCACCTGGTCTTCTCCGACGATACGTATTCCGCCGGTATTGCGTTTGCCGTGCCCTATGAAAAGGTTGTCCGAGGCGACATTGCGGTCGCCGTGGCGAAGGGCAAGGACGCCTTCGCACTCGTAAAACACATTTTTCTCAATCCGGTTCTCGCTGGATTTGATACTTACCACCTCCACTTCTCCGTTGCAGCGCTCAAAGAGATTCTCGCTCACGAGGCTGCGGGAGTTCTGCATACATTGCTGCGAGGTGCCTATTCGGATTGTCTCGGCGCCGTTGGAACCATAGACCGGGCGAGGTCCGAAATGGTTGTGGTCTATGCTGTGGTGATTGTCGTCGCAGCCGTCATAGTTCAGCATCACAATGAGGGTGACGCCAAGGTTCTTCTTCCCGAGGAAACTGCAATGGTCCACCCGGTTTTCGCGTCCATAGATATGGACATAACTATAGGAAATGTCGCGACGTGAGGGGTTGCAGTCCTTGATTACGGTCTCGGTAAGGCGGCAGCCGTGTGCCAGGTCATCGCCATTTCGGAATTCCACAATAGTTCCTTTTTCCGCGACGCAATTTTCAAGACGCAGACCGCTGACTGTAAGGCCGTTGCCGTAAATTTTCAGCTGTGATTTTCCGCTTATGACCACTCCGCCGGGAGTCTGGGGCATCACCACGATGGGATTATCCTTGTCGGCACGCCCCACCCATTTAAGCGTAACGTCCTGATAGAGACCGTCAAGTATGATCAGAGTGTCGCCGGGACCGGCCTTTTCCAAGGCCGAGGCTATACTGTTCAGATGCCGTGGGGCTTTCCCGCAGCAGATTACTGCGAAAAGGGGCAGCAATATGAAAAGTCTTTTTACCATCTTTTGCCGGCTTTGTCGCGGATCTCGGAGAGAGTCTCGCTATAGTCTTTCGTTTCGGGTTTTTGCGTTGCTTTGTCAAGGCTGACACCTTTCAGGGAGCCTCCATAGATAAGGTTGTTTTCCCACGAGAGGTTTTCCGAAGGCGTGTCTATCACCTGGACGGGAATCATATAACTCTTCCCGCTGACAAGGGTATTGCCCTGGAACTTAACGCTCTGGGGAGGGGTGTCCTGGCTGTCGCGGCCGCTGTAATTGACTACTATGCCGCAGCGGCAGTCGATGAATATATTGTCTTTGACCACGGCGTCCTTGACAGTCCAGTAACCGTTGAGGGCCGCATTGGATTCTCCTCTGACTACGCAGAGCGCACTCTTGTATCCGCTTCCGGTAAGTTCCAGAAAAACATTGTTTTCCACGGTGTGCCTCTCTCCGATTATGCGGACTCCGCCGACTTCGCTCTTGCCTCCGCTGTAGAAGTAATTACCCTTTACGATGCAGTCGTTGCCGTGTCTGAGGGTGAGCGTTCCATCGCCTTCTTCGAAGAGGTTGCCCTCATAGAGGTTGCCGCAACTCTTGTTGGATATTATCTCGGCCCTTTCGCCGTGACAACGGTAGAAGTGGTTGCCCTTGACAAGGCAATTGGCCGGATTGAGGGAGAAGTCGCTGGTGCCTATGCGGATGGCTTCCTGACCGTTGCGGGCCTTTCCGTTGTCGTCATAGTGGGTATATGGACGGGTGAAATAGTTGTTAAGTATCCTGTGTTCAGGAATGATGTCGGCTTCCATCCAAACCACGAAGAGACAGCCCATATTGCGCTTGTCAATGAAACTGCAGTTGGATACTTCGTGTCTGAGTCCATAAAGGTTTACCCATTTACTGTCAATTTCTGAGGCTTTGCTGCCGGTCCCGTCTATGAGGATGTCGGAAAAACGACAGTAAGAACTGCCTTTGGCGGCCGTCAGGATGGGGTTTTTGACGGAGGTGTCAAGTTTCTTGAAGGCAAAGCCTTCGGCTGCAAGGTAAGAGCCTTTCAGCTGGATGGAGGAAAGCCCGGTGAAGACAACTCCGCCCGGGGTTTCGGCCCTAAGGGTAATGGGCGAGCCTTCGCTGCCTTCCGCCGTTAGCTTCAGGGCAAGGTTCTCGTAGGTCCCGTTTTTCCAGATGATAACGTCTCCGGGAACTATTTCTTTCAGAGCCGCCTTGAAGCTTGCTTCGTCGCTTACAGTTACCTTTCCGTCAGTTTTCACGGGAGGAACCACCGGCGGGATAGAAAAGGCCGTCTGGCAACCCGCCATAAGGAGGGTCGCCAGAACAGCTTTGAAAACGTTTATGTGCCTCATTCTTAATTAAGTACGTTGGACCAATAGAGATCGATATCGATATATCCTTCCCTGCTTGCCACCGCTGCTCCATTCGCATCCACGCAGGTGATGTCGGCAATGTGTATCAGGCCGACATTCCGTACTCCGGCCAGGTTATCACCGGGTTTCTTGGCATCCTTGGCGTAGTCATAACCGCCATCCTGGACCGTAAGGACGCTGCCCTTGACCCAGACGCTGCTTGACTCGGCTGCGCCACAGGCCGGTGCCCCTGCACTTGCCTTGGGTATGTCGGTCACAATATCTGTCAAAGTACCGCCGGCTGCAGCCGCCTTCAGTGTCTCATTTGTCACTATGGCGAAGAACATCACGGGCGTTCCGAAAGTGCTCGGAAGCGCAGTTGTACCGTCCAGATAATGCGTCTTTAGCTGATTGGCGCTATTGGCCGGATTATAGAAGGTCAGTTTGTTGGAAGAGTTGCTTGAGGCGAAGGTGTAGGGCTGGACGCTGTAATAGTCCGTTTCCGAACCCGTAACCATGTTAGCCGCCGTCGTAACGGTATTGGCGCCGCTCTTGGCAAACTGGTCCACAGGTATATCGTACCAGTCCTTCACTGAAACCACTCGCCCTTCATCCAGGAGGAGGAAGGAGTCCTCTCGGTTTTCGGCGGGATAGCTGTTCTTGGAATTGGACCCGATGCGGAGCCGGAGACCCTTGGTGTAGTAGAACGGAAGGACGGTGATCTTGCCGCAGTCGAGCTCGTTGCCGCCGTTCCAGACTGCAATGAGATCGACTTCTTTGGCGGCCGTGCCGGTGATGGTCTTCGGCATTATGAAACGGGCTTCAATGTCGCTAGCTGCAGTCGTAAGAGCCGCCTCGATGCCGTCCACTTTAAATTTCTCGATGCTGGCGAAGTTCTCTCCCTTGACCACAACTTCCTTGCCGAGATAGAAGGCGGTGTAGTCCTTGTCTGCAGGAGCCGCTGAAGTGAAGACCGGTGCCGCCGGGCCTACAGGAGTCGTGTCGATGCGAAGCGCTGCGGCAATGACGACTTTCTGAGCAGGATTACCGAAGCTCGCGGCGAGTTCCTTGGCTTGTACGGCGGGATCCATCATTTCGATTCCGGACGGGACCTTGATGGTCAGAGAAGTGGCGCTCTTCTCGCTGATGAGCAGGTCCACATCTCCCCATTTGACTCCGTCCACCAGGTCGAGGTTTTCGCCGGAGAGGACGATTTCGTCTCCGAGGTGGACATCATCCGCCTGGGTGAAGGAAGTGAAGACAGGCTGGAGGAAGCTGAACTGGTCTTCGTCGCTGGTTACGTCTATGTTCCCGTCGCTCCAGGTAGCCACTATGTCAACGCTACGTGTGGCTTCGCTGCCCGGAATCATCGGGACAAGGACTTTGACACTCTCGTCCAGACAGGCTTGGATATCTCCGTCCACTCCGCCGAACGTGACCTTGGTAATCTGTGTCAGGTTGCGTCCGGAGATAGTGACTTCGGTTCCGACAGTGCCGCTCTTGGGACTGTAGGAGCTAATCAGAGCATCCGTTACGGGGACGGTGACATAGAAATCATATTTGAATATGACCGTGCTCTTGTCCGCGTCAAATACCTGAAGCAGAGTCTTCTGCGGCTCGTCCTTCTGGGGAAGGTCAAGTACGGGGACTTTGAATACAATTTTTTTGATGTCCTTGGAGACAATCTCGGCTTCCGTCTGGTCGAAACGGACGGCTCCGACCTTGTCGAGATTGAATCCCTCGGCGGTTACCTCGTCACCGATGTAAGCGCGAAGTGCGCCGCTCTCATCCGGATTCGGTACCAGCGCTTTCTGGGTGATATTGATGGCCGGGGTATTGATGGGCTGGGGTGCTTCCCGTTTGCAGGAAATCCCCAAAAGGGCGATTAACAGGATGCCCAGGCCAAGTTTTATGCTTTTCATATCCTAGAGCTTTGAATAATCATAATCATATTTCTGCCAGTACACATCGTAGGTAAAACAGGAACCGGCGTAATTTGTATTATTGTAAATGCCAAAGTCAATGCTCTTCATCCTAAGAATGCCGAGACGTTTGATATTCTTCGCGGGAGTTTCCTTCGAATAACCGTTATTGCTGTAATAAGCGATCAGGAATATTGAGTTGAGTTTGTAGTCTTTTTCAGCTACCAGGGTATCCATCTTGCGTCCGGCAAGCCAATCGATGCTACTTGAATTGGCACTGCCTGTGAAAGACGATACGCCAATGCCGGCAATCGTACTAGCATCAACATCAATCGGAAAAAGCTCTTCGTTGATGTTTTCGATTCTGCCTTCAAGTACCTTATTAATCAGTTCTTTCTCAGCTTCGATTGTGGTTTCCGGGTTGAGAAAACGGAAGCAGAGGATCGGCGTACCAGTCTGGTTGGCACTGGATTGCGTGACTCGGAACTCATCTTTTCCAGTGTTTTGCGTATAAAAATTCCTGAGCTGTGATTGAGAGTTGGCAGGGGAGTTAAGCGCCAGAGAATGGTCATTGTTGCCGGCGAAGAAGAAGTAGGGGGCGACAGAGTTATAATCTTCATCGCTTACTACGCCGGGCTTCGGAATATTCCCGGTCCCGCTCCACTGTGCATTCTTGTATTTCATGGATATTGGATCCACGATATCCCGCCATTTGCTATTCTCATAGGCAATTCCGGTCTCGGGAGAGAAGAATGAAATAAACTCGTTTTCTTCTGTCCGTCCCTGGGCCCACGTCCTAACATTTTCCCAGAACTTTACGAAGGGGACAAACACCACAAAGTTGTCGCTCAGGGGGATAAACTCGTTGTTGTCGAAATACCAGGCCTTGATTTCCACGGTGGTTTCTCCGTCTTTGAAGTCTCCGGCCGGAATGGAAAACGTCAGTTCGGTAGCACTCTTGAATAGTGGAGCGTCCCAGTCGTTGACGGTAATCCGGTCGACATTGTTGAGATATTCTCCCGTCAATGTTATGCTGCGGCCGACCTCCGTCTTTTCAAAGGTATATTCATTGAATTTGGGCACATAGCGGATAACACGGATTGCCGGTGCTGAAGCAAGGTCCGTAGTGGTGTCGCCGCTTCCGTCAAAGTAGGCGAGCGTAATGTGCGCGTTTTCATTTTCCACGTATGGAACCTTGACAATCAATTCTTCATCTGAGCCGTTGAGAATCTGTCCCTCGTGTCCCTCGGTGTATCCTTCCGCTGTGAAGAATACTTTACTGACAGAAAGGAGATGGGATCCGGACAGCATTATGCTCTCACCCATCTCGGCCTCCTCCTGCAGTAGCGAAGCGGCAATCTCCGGAACGGCGAAGGTGCATTGGAACTTTTTGTCAGAAGAGCCGGAACCCTTTGCATTGACCAGCTTGATGACACCGGAGGTGACGCCGGAAGCGACCTTGATGACAAGACGGGTGTTGGATATTTTTGAGACTATATCGACCTTGATGTCGCCGATAAAGGCTGCAGTGACTTCATTGAGGTATTCTCCGCTTACGGTCACCTCAGCGCCGACAGGTGCAGATGCAGGTGTGAAAGTAGTGATGACGGGCTCGTGAGGAGCAACCTCGTCCACGTAAACCCTGTCACAGGAAGCTGCCATAAAGGCTGCAGCAGCAAGCAGTAATATATACTTTTTCATATTAGTAACCGGGATTCTGTGCAACTTCGGAATTTACATTTTTGACGCTCTGGGGAATCGGAAGCATTGTCTGCCATTCTGCGATCGGATTCACAGTAAAGTCGTAGTCGCCGAAGAAGGGTTCGCTCTGGAAGAAAGCATTGACCCTTGATACGGCTGTCCCCCAACGGAGGAGGTCAAACCAGTACTGATTCTCCAGGGCTAGTTCCACGCGGCGCTCTTTGCGCACCGCCTCGCGGAAAGCGTACTTAGTATTGACCTCGTCGAGTGAATAAGTCGGAATGCCAGCGCGTTCACGGATGGCGTTGAGAAGCGTCAAGGCCTCAGTGGAGGGGCCTGAAAGTTCGTTTGACAACTCTGCAAGCAGTAGCATCACGTCGCCGAGGCGGATGACCGGGAAGTCATTTTCTGCATCATTCTCGCTAGTCATCGCAGGATCGATGAACTTGTTGCAGAAGCGTGCGTTCACGATTGCTCCAGTCGTCTTGTTCAAATAGTTTTCCTGAAGTGTGACATCCTTGCGCTTGTCGCCAGGATTCTCATTATAGGCGGCAATCAGATTGTCAGACGGGAAATTGTAGTGTTTCGGGGAACCGATGGCAACGTTGCCGCCGTTGTTTATCGGGGCATACAGAGTGGTGAAGGGAGAGCCGATGCCGAGCTTGCCGCTGCGGTAACGGATGGCGAAGATAATCTCGTCATTCATCTCATTGTTTGTGGCGAACACCTTGTCGTAGGGGACCAGGCTGGCGCCGGAGGTGGGGTTCCCGCAGGCTGTCACAACATCGGAGAGCAGTTCCTTTGCCTTGGCGTAGTGCTCGTCACTCACCTTGTAGTGGGTTGCATAAACCTTTGCAAGCATTGCCTTTGCGGCACGCAGGTCGGCTCTGCCAAGTGCTGCACCGCTGCGCTTGAGAGGCAGCAGTTCCTCATCTATGACTTTCTCAAGATCCTGCTCGATCTGGGCATATACCTCATCCACGGAACTGCGCTGCATATGACGGGCTTCGTCTGCTCCGGTCTTGCGGGTTACGATGAACGTCGGACCCCAAAGGCGTACTATATTGAAATACATCCACGCGCGAAGGAAGAGTGCTTCTCCTTCAAAGCTGGCTCTTGCGACAGGATCCTCCACTACATCCAGGTATGGGAGTACCGAATTAGCCCGGTTGATGACCCGATATGCTCCGTCCCAATACTCACCGACGAAAGAGTTGCCGGAAAGGATGGTCCCATTGTCAAGTTGCTGGATTTCCTTGGTATCTTGCGCCGTGGAGGCGTTGACCCTCATTCGGACATTGTCGGAACGGAGTTCCGTCACCGCCCATTCGTATTGGGCAACATCGTAAAGGGCATTGTATGCGCCCATTACAAGGTTCTCGACGCTTCTGGCATCCGTGACGTAGGCATCAGCCGCCACTTCTGAGACAGGATAGCGATTGAGGTCACAGGAAGCGGCTGCAAGGACCGCTGCTGCAAGTATGATTGTCTTTTTCATAAGCGTCAGAATTTAATGTCCAAACCGAAGGTGACTGTGGAAGTAAGCGGGAAGCCGCCCCTCTGGTAACCGGAAATCATCGGAGAAGAATAATTGCCGGAAGTGAAGCGGGATTCGGGGTTGATGCCCTTGTAATCCTTGCTCCAAAGATACAGGAGGTTGTTGCCCGAGACATAAAGACGAAGTCCCTTGAGATGATTCTTCAGGTCCTTCTTGTTGAGGGTGAACCCGATGGTCGCGTTCCTGAGGCAGACATAGGATCCGTCCTGAAGAGGATAGTCCGTGTGCATAATCTCAAACCCGTTCTTACCGAAAGGAACCTTACCGTTGCCGGGATGCTGAGGGCTGACCCAGCGGTCCTTCAGGTAGGCCGCGTTGTATTTATGGGACTCATTGTAATAGACATCTCCGTTGAAGACTGTGACGCCCTGTACGCCCTGGATGAGGAAGGAAACATCGAACTTCCAGATATTGAAGCTGTTAGTCATACCATAGGTGAAAGCCGGATAAGGATTTCCGAGCGGGACCCGGTCCTCTTCTGTGATGAGTCCGTCTTTGTTGCTGTCCACCAGGCGAAGACCTCCGGGTACGTCGGCAGTACTGTGCGGGTTGGCATTGATTTCCTCGATGCTGTTCCATACACCGTTGGTTTTATAACCATAATACTGGATAAGCGGCTGTCCTACGAGGGCAATGTAAGTCTCATTGCGCTCGCCCGGAGTAATCTGCTGCCTTTCGCCACCGAGCTCAAGGAGTTTGTTGCGGTTGAGAGACAGGTTGAAATCAGTGGTCCACTTGAATTTCTTGCGGTCAAAGTTTACGGTGTTCAACTGAATTTCGACACCGCTGTTGCGGACGCGGCCGATGTTGTTCCAATAGTAGTTGAAGCCGGTGAAAGACTGTGTCGACTGGGCGAACAGGAGGGCCCGCGTAACGGAATAGTAGGCATCCACCGAGAGGGCAATCCTTCCGTGGAGGAAACCGGCGTCGAGACCTGCGTTGAATTCATCCGTCTGCTCCCAGGTAATGTCTGCATTGGCAAGGGTGTTGGATTTGTTGGCGACACCGTTGACCAGGCTGCCATTGCCCTCTCCAAGGACGTAGTTGGCGCCGTTCAGCACCTCCATAGCGGAGGTATACTGGATACTGTTGTTGCCCGTAACGCCGTATGAAGCGCGGAGTTTGAGGTTCGAGAGAAAATCGATGTGCTGCATCCACGGCTCTTCGCTGATGCGCCATCCGGCTGAGACCGAAGGGAACCAGGCGTTCTTGTTCTTGCCCTGGAAGAGCGAGGAACGGTCGAGACGGATCGAGGCCGATAAGAGATAGCGGTCGGCATAGCTGTATGTCGCACGGGCTAGCCAGGACTGGAGAAGTTTGTCAGGATAGCGGAAAGTGCCGGTTCCTGCGGTGTTGCCGTTGTTTTCCTCTGCCAGGGAGAAAATAGTCGCGGCATTCAGCGTATGGATATCGTCGGTCGGGAAGCCTGTCCCCGTCATCGCTACTCGCTGCACGCGCGTGTTTTCATAAGTGAAGCCGGCGAGGAGATCCATTTTGTGACGACCCTTTTTCAGATTATAATTTAGGGTATTCTCCGTCAGGAGGTCAATATAGAGGTTGCTGAAATAGGAAGCCTCGCTCGGGGTTCCGTCCTTGAGGGCGTTGACCTTGGCATAATTGTACGAAGGCGAGAAACGGACTACGGCGCCGTTCGACGAACGGAACGTAAGGCCCTTGACGATTGTCACCTCGGCGTAGACGTTGGCCGTACCGGAAAAATTCTCGCTCCAGCGCTCGGTGTTGGCCATCACGCTCTTGGGGTTGTTGTTGGCTGAGCTGAACGGACTGACGCCTTTTGAGCCGCCGTCCCAGATTACGTTGCCATTCTCGTCCGTTCCGCCCGTAGGCGTATAAATATCGTTGAAATGGCTGCCTCTGGCAAATCCGGTATAGCCACCCGTAAAGGCTGTCGTCCATTCATTGTGCGTCACCGGCAGGAAGGAGGGCGTCCGGTAGAAGTCGATGAAGTTGTTGCGGGGACGCTCTCCTCTCTGATAGCTGCCTGAGATGTTGTATCCGAAGCGGACACGGGCGGAGAGGTCCGTATCCATACGGGCGCGAAAGTTGAGCTTGTCCACCTGGTTTTGCAGCATAATGCCCTGGTCACGAGTGTAAGAGGCTGAAGTATAGTACTTTAGTCCTTTACGTCCTCCGGAGACGGAGAACTGCACGTTGGTTATGGAAGCCACATTCCGAAGGCCTTCCCGCTGCCAGTCGGTCGCGCCTATGTTCTGCTCGATCCAGGCGGCGGCACGGTCCTGGGCCTTGACGGGGATGCCGCCTACGGACTCTTCGAACTCCTGCAGATGCAGATAGTCAGTGGCCGTGATCATATCGTGGAGCTTGTAGGCATATTTCACGCCCTGGTAAGCCTTGACGGAGTAGGTCGGCTTTTCTGCTTCGCCGCTCTTGGTCGTGACCATTATGACGCCGTTGGCCGCGCGAGAACCATAGATTGCAGCGGAGGCGGCATCCTTGAGGACCTCGATGGACTTGATGTCGTTGGCGTTGATATTGTTCAGACCCTGTGCATCCGGAAAACCGTCCACAATCACCAGCGGGGCGCTGTCGGCGGAGATGGATCCCGTACCGCGGACGCGGATGGTCGGGGTTACGCCCACCTCGGAGGTGTTGTTGTTGATTGAGAGACCTGCAATCTGGCCTTGAAGCGCCGTGGCCACATCTGATACCGGCCTGTCAATCAGGGCATCTCCGCCTATTTTGGAGATGGATCCTGTCAGGTGGGACTTGGCCTGGGTGCCGTAACCCACGACGACGACATCGTCGAGCAGGGTTGCGTCAGTTTCCATAGTCAGGTTAAGTGTACTGTTTTTCCCGGGGGCGACTTCCTCGCTGCGGTAGCCGATGTAGGAAAACACTAGGACGGCATCAGGACCGGGAATCTGTATCGAATAGGCTCCGTTTATGTCAGTGCTGGTTCCGGTCGTAGTGCCTTTTACCATTACTGAAACGCCGGGGAGGGGACCCGTGGCGTCACTTACGGTGCCTTTGACATTTCTCGGCTGGGCCGTTGCAATCCATCCCGCAAATACCAGCAGGAAGATTGTCAGGCTGTTTTTCAACAGGTTAGTCGAAGACATAGGATTATTAGTTAAAGTATTATTCTTTATGCGCGCACTGGTCAACCAATCTGGTTAACCAATTTTACACGTTGCAAATATAACAATAATAAATAGGAATGCAAAATATTTTTGCAGATTTGTGCAAACGTTTGTATCTTTGCGGCGGAAATGGTAACCATCACTCAGATAGCCGAGGCGCTCGGCATAACTCCCTCCACTGTGTCACGGGCTCTTTCGGGCAGTCCGCGAGTAAAGGAGGAAACCCGCAGTGCCGTGCTTAAGAAGGCTGAACAGATGGGTTATGAGCGCAATATCATCGCTTCCAATCTGCGCAAGGGCCGCTCCGACATTGTCGGTATAATCGTGCCCCGCATCCACCGGGAATTCTTTTCCAACGTAATCGGCGGAGCCGAGTCCATTCTGAATGAGGCGGGCTACAGCGTCCTTATCTGCCAGACCCACGAGGATTTCGACAAGGAGGTGAAGGCGCTCCGCACTCTCCGCAACAACCGTGTCGCCGGGGTGCTTCTTTCCCATGCCATCGCCTCTTCGGATGGAACCCACGTAATGGACATACTCGGAGAGGAACTGCCTCTGGTTCAGTTCGACCGTGTGTTCAGCGATCTCCCGGGAGCCAAGGTGGTCAGCAACAATCTGGAGGGCGCCTCCGCCGCGACCGCCCATCTCATCTCGCAAGGCTACCGCCGTATCGGGACACTGGCCGGTTATATGAGTTCCGAGGCTTATGTCGAACGGCTGGAAGGATGGAAAGCGGCTCTCTCTCAGGCGGGAATGGTCCCGGATGAAGGTTTGGTGTTTTATGACACCATTGTACGCGAGACCGGCTTTGCAGCAGCCCTCAAGGCACTCGAGGCGGGCTGCGACGCCCTTTACTGCGCCGGAGATTTCTGTGCCCTGGGCGCCATCCAGGCTCTTTCCGGAAGGGGAGTGTCAATACCGAAGGATTTCGGGATAGTGGGTACGGCCAACGAGAGTTTCACCTCCCTTATGACTCCCTCTATGTCTTCCCTAGCCCTCAATCCTTTCGAAATCGGCCGTCAGGCCGCCCTGGCCTTTGTCAGCGGCAGCGTCGAGACGACGGTCGTACCTATGGAACTTAAGATAAGAGAATCATCAAATCGTTTATCATATGTCTAAAGTTGTTACTTTCGGCGAAGTTATGCTTCGCCTTTCTACACCCGGCTACCTTCGTTTCAGCCAGGCTCATCAGTTTGACGCCACTTTCGGCGGAGGCGAGGCCAACGTGGCCGTTTCACTTGCCAATTATGGTGTCGAGACTCAGTTTGTCACCCGCCTTCCGAAAAATGACATTTCTGAAATGTGCCTTTCCGAGCTCCGTGGTTTCGGCGTGGGCCTGGACGGAATCGTTTTCGGCGGCGACCGCGTTGGAATCTACTATCTTGAGACAGGTGCCGTGGCCCGTGGCTCCAAGGTCGTGTATGACCGTGCACATTCTGCCATTTCTGAAATCCAGCCCGGTATGGTCGACTGGCGCAAGGTACTTGAGGGGGCTGACTGGTTCCATTGGACCGGAATCACTCCCGCCCTCAGCCAGGGTGCAGCCGACGCCTGCCTTGAAGCTATCAAGATTGCCAATGAGATGGGCGTGAAGGTCAGCTGCGACCTCAATTACCGCAAGAAACTATGGAAATACGGCAAGTCAGCCTCCGAGGTTATGCCGGAGCTTGTCGCCGGCTGTGACCTGATTCTTGGCAATGAGGAGGATGCAGAGAAGGAATTCGGCATCAAGCCCGAGGGCTTCGACGCGGAGAAGACGGGCGGTGAGATTGACCAGGCCGCATTTGTCAGCGTCTGCCGGCAGCTTATGGAGAAATTCCCTCGCTGCAAGAAGGTCGCCATCACTCTGCGCGGCTCCATCAATGCCAACCACAACACCTGGGGCGGTGTCCTGTATGACGGCAAGACTCTCTGGCAGTCAAAACGTTACGATATTACCCATATCGTCGACCGCGTCGGCGGCGGCGACTCTTTTATGGGCGGTCTGCTCTATGGACTTCTTGCCTATCCGACCGATCAGGAGGCAATCGAGTTCGCGGCTGCGGCTTCCTGCCTGAAGCACACCATCATCGGTGACTATAACCGTGTCAGCGTCGCTGAGGTCGAAGGCCTTGTCAAGGGCGGCGGCTCGGGACGTGTATCAAGATAAAAACAACGCTTATGTCAAAATTCAAGAAAATAGATACTATCAGTATCATCCGTTCCACCGGTATCGTGCCGGTGTTCTACAACGCAGATGTCGAACTGACCAAGAAGGTCGTCAAGGCCTGCTATGACGGCGGAATCCGCGCCTTCGAATTCACCAACCGCGGCGACGGCGCCCACAAAGTCTTCGAGGAGTTGATCGCCTTTGTCCGCAGCGAATGCCCTGAAATGGCCCTCGGCGCCGGGACCATCCTCGATGCCGCGACTGCCGCCCAGTACATCCAGATGGGTGCCGACTTCATCGTCTCGCCTTGCACCGTCGACGAGGTAATCAAACTCTGCAACCGCCGCGGAGTGCCCTACAGCCCCGGCTGCGGCACGGTCACTGAGATTGTCCACGCCCAGGAAATGGGCTGTGACCTTGTCAAGGTTTTCCCCGCCGGTACCGTTGGCGGCCCTGCCTTCGTAAAGAATGTCCTCGCCCCGCTGCCTTGGGCGATGATTATGTGCACCGGCGCAGTCGAACCGACAGAAGAGAATCTCACGGCTTGGGCGAAGAGCGGAGTGACTGCAGTCGGAATGGGCTCGAAACTCTTCCCGAAGGAAGTCATCAAGGCAGGGGACTGGAAGGCCGTTTCCGAACTCTGTGCCAAGTCCCTCGCCTGGTTCGGCGCAAAGTAGGCCTATTCCGTTTCCAGAAGGAAGACGGCTGAATCGTGGGGCTTGCTGAGCTTGGGATTGAAGCCGCCAGAGGAGAGGAAATCGCCGCCGAAGCTCTTGCCGCTGCCCCACCAGCAGGATTTGTCGACATTTAGCTCCGTGACTTTGTAGGACCTGGAGGTATCCAGGCCCTGCAATTTATATACAGGAGCTGCCTTGTCGCGGTTGCGGAATTTGAGGCAGAATGCAAACACCACAGCCCTGGACTTGTCTTCGCTGACATACATCAGCGCATAGTCGTCACCCTCGTAAGGAGAGGCCAGGCGGTAAAGGTCGCCTTTGAAAACCAGGTCCCTGTACTGCTTGTAGGACTTGATGCAGCGGTCAGCGAGGACGCGCTCTTGAGCCGTCAGGTCCTTGGGCTGAAGTTCCATACCGAGACGGCCGGTCGAGGCCAGGTCGAAGCGGAATTTCAGCGGAGTGATGTTGCCGGTCTGATGGTTCGGGACTATGGACACGTGCGAGCCCATAATGCAGGCCGGATAGACCAGGGAGGTCCCGTACTGGATCAGCACGCGGGAGTCTCCGTCGGAATTGTCGCTGGCCCAGACCTCGTTGAAGTACTTCAGCTGGCCATAGTCAACCCGCGCCCCGCCGCTGGAGCAGCACTGGATGATGGTGTCGGGATACTTGGCGCGGACCCGGTCCAAAACCTTGTACAGGCCTTGGATGTAGCCGATGAAGAAACGGTCCTGCTCAGTGCCGAGGTATGTGCTGCCGAATGATGTGACTGAGCGGTTGCAGTCCCATTTGATGTAGTCAATCTTGTCGGACAGGGACATCGTCCTGTCGAAAACGCCGTAGACGAAATCCTGGACCTCGGGGTTGCTCAGGTCAAGTATCCACTGGTTGCGGATCTGTTCCATTTCCCTTCCCGGGCTCTGTACTATCCATTCCGGGTGAGCCTTGGCAAGATTTGACTCCGGATTGACCATCTCCGGTTCGATCCAAATTCCGAATTTCAAGCCTTTGTTATGGGCGTGAGAGGCTATGTAATCTATGCCTTCGGGAAGCTTGTCCGTGTTCAACTCCCAGTCTCCGAGTCCGGCCTTGTCGTCATTGCGCGGATAATCCTTGGCGAACCAGCCGTCGTCCAGGACGAACATCTCCAGTCCCATTGACGCAGCGTCGTCGATAATGTCCAGCAGCATTTTAGTGTTGAAGCTGAAATATGTACCCTCCCAGTTGTTCAGCAGAGTCGGAGTTATCTGCGCCCCCGCATAGAGCTGGGAATTGCGGGCCCAGCGGTGCAGGTTTCTCGAGGCTTTTCCGGCCCCCTCATCCGACCAGGTCCATACCATCCCCGGCGTAACGAAGCGCTCTCCGGCCGCCAGAGACCATACGGAAGCATAAGGGTTGATTCCGGCATTGATGCGGAGATACCCGCTCTCGGGTCTTTCGAAACTGATTTTCCAGTTGCCGCTCCACTCCAGTGCTCCTGCCACCACTTCGCCTTTGGTCTCGCTCCACTCGGCGGTGTCAAGGCTCAGAAGGAAAGACGGATTGCCGCACTGGGAAGTCTGCACTCCGCGTCGGCTTTCCAGTACCTTGATCCCGTGGCCCAGGACCTCGCGGTCCACCTGCATCTCCTCAGCCCAGGTGCCGTGGAAATGTGTAAGGAAGTATTTCCTGGCGTTGAGTGTCATAGATGAAGATGCGTAGTCAGTAAGTGAGACAGGCTTCTTTCCTCCGTTGACGATTTCGCTGTGGATTACAATTACATCCTCTTTCGGGAAAGACTCATAGACCAGGTCCACCTTCAACTCAGTCACATAATCCTTTAAATGTATAGTGGTCTTGTTGCCGGCCACTTCGTGGGAGAGATAATAGATCTCCGTGTTGCGTGTTCCGTCGGGATAGAGGACTGAAAGGGCACTGCTGCCGGTGTATCGTCCGCCTGAAGAGGGGTAGGCAAGAGATCCCGGATCAATATCCTTGAATGCCTTGTCGTTGAAATTGAGAAAATCCTCGCTCCTTCCGAGTTTCGCCCCGTAGTGGCGAGTGCGGACCACACCCTTGCGGTCCACCTGCAGTATCAGGGCGGTGTTGTCGGTTTCAATCGCTATGACCCGTGGCTGTACCTCGGGAATGGCTACGGTTTCGTGGACATAAGCCTTTTTCTTGGGGGCTTTCCTTGCATCGGCGGCTGTCACGGCAAGAAGCATTGCAGCAAGCAGCAGGAGGATTCTCTTCATATAATGGTTTTATGTGTTATCATTCGCAAAAATACGAAATAATTGCTATGCGTCAAAACTAGATCCTGGCCGAGAAATGTAACTGTTTGTGTTACAGCTTCTTAGACAAAACAATCTATGTAATATAACATAGGTTATTTTATGTAAGCAATTTCAAATCAGGCGTTTACATTTCACGGTAATATGGGAGGTTTTCTTTTACGACAAGGTCGATGGGCAGGAAGTGGCGCTCGTCCTCCTCTCTGGAGCGGTAGAGGAGCCAGCTGATGAGGCGGCGGAGAGCGCTGAAACCCTGGAGCTGTGGCCGTTGGCATAGGAGTGCCGTGATTGTTCCTTCCTCCAGGCATTTTATGTTATCCCTGGTGAGATCAAAGCCGATCAGTTGTATGCTGTCGCTTTTTAAGCCGTTTTGAATGGCCGAGGCAATGATATTTCCACGGGAGTTTAGTACGATGGCGTACTGGACTTGCGGATTGGCCCGAAAGGTGTCGACGATTATGTTTTCTGCATCGTCCGTCGGGGGAATGGTAGAGCGTATGAGCCTGTCACTCAGGCCGTTTGCCTTTAGAAAATCTGTCAGACCCTTTTCTCGAGCGAGAGTATTGCTGGATCGCTCGTCGCCCCGGCGTTCGCTGCGGAACAGGAGTATCTTTTTCCCCTCGTGAAGCCCGGCCAGGAGCATCCTGCCGAGGAAAGCACCGCAGGCTTCCTGGTCTACACTGTAACTGGCGACAGGATTTGCACCTTCTATGTTTGCATCTACAAATACGTAGGGGATACCTTTCCCGTCAAGAGCTTCGCATAGCGAGAGAGTCTCTCTTCGGAAGGTCGGGCCTAGAATGACTCCGTCCGCTTCCAGCTGGGGAATGCTGTCGAATACGCTCCGGCAGGAGCTCTCGTCAAACTGGTCATAAAAAAGATAATCCAGCTGAATCTGAATGTCGGAGTATTCTTCCAGAGCTTCGCGAATGCCCGCTATTACCGAAGACCAGTATTCTCCTTCTCCGGCTTCCGGGGTTGTCACTACGAAATGGTATCCGCGTTTTAGCGACACGGCCGAGGTGTGGATATTGAACTTGTATCCGACTTTTCCCAGCACTGCCTCCACAGCCTGCCGTTTAGCCTCGGACACATTGCCGCGTCCGTGAAGAATCCTGTCCACGGTTCCGGCCGACACTCCGGCCATCGCTGCGATTTCCTTTATTTTTACCTGTTTTGCCATTGAGTACAAAGTTCGTAATAATTTTGCTGATTTCCTTGTGTTTTTCCTGGATAATGCATATTTTTGTGTTCGTGCACAACAAGCAGTTGACAATATGGAAAACTTATTTGACTTAAAAGGAAAAGTGGTCGTGATGACCGGTGCCTGCGGGGTGCTGGGGGAGACCATCGTTAAGTATTTTGCTTCTCAGGGCGCCAAGGTCGTACTGCTCGATCTGGAGCGTACCGCCGAAAAGGGGAACGCTATTGTCTCTGATATCAAGGCCGCCGGGGGAGAGGCCATCTTCCTTCCGACCAACGTGCTGGATGAGGCGGTCCTGGAGGAGAACCGCCAGGCAATCGAGAAGGCCTGGGGAGGCATCGACATCCTCCTGAATGCCGCCGGAGGCAATATGGGCCCGGCCAATGTGGCGCCGGACCAGACGATTTTCGACCTGGATATCGACGCAACCAAACGCGTGGTCGAACTGAATGTTTTCGGAACCATCATTCCGACCAAGGTCTTCGCCAAGAGCATGGTGGCGAAGAAGAAGGGCTCTATCATCAACTTCTGCTCGATGTCGTCATTCCGCCCCCTTACCAGGGTTGCCGGCTATGGCGTCGCAAAGTCTGGGATGGCCAGCTGGACTCAGTGGCTCGCCGGTGAACTGGCTACCAAGTTCGGCGAAGGCCTCCGTGTCAACGCCATCGCCCCGGGCTTCCTTTTGACCAATCAGAACCGTTCGCTTCTGACCAATCCCGACGGTTCCCTTACCGAGCGTTCGCACAAGATTCTTGCCCATACCCCCTTCGGCCGCTTCCTGGAGCCCGACGAACTCGTCGGTGCCCTCCATTATCTTGCCTCGGATGCCTCCAAGGGTGTCACCGGCACAATCGTCGCCGTCGACGGCGGTTTCAACGCTTTTACGATTTAGCCTATGTACCTGATGAAACAAAGCTGGAGATGGTATGGTCCGCAGGACCCCGTCCCTCTGAAGTATATCCGCCAGGCCGGAGTCACCGACATAGTCACCGCCCTTCATCACATCCCCAACGGTGAGGTTTGGACTATTGAGGAAATTGAGAAGCGCAAAGCTCAGTGCGCCGCAGAAGGCCTCGTCTGGAGCGTAGTGGAGTCTGTCCCGGTCCACGAGCACATCAAGACCCGCGAAGGCAAGTACCTGGAATATATCGAAAACTACAAGCAGACAATCCGCAACCTCGCCGCGTGCGACATCCACGTCATTACCTACAATTTTATGCCTGTGCTTGACTGGACCCGCACCGACCTCTTCTATGAGATGCCCGACGGCAGCCGCGCCCTCCGCTTCGAGAAGGATGCCTTCCTGGCCTTCGACCTCTGCATCCTTAAGCGCCCAGGCGCAAGAGACGAATACAGTCCCGAGGAGATAGAACGAGGTGAAAAGCGCTATGCCTCGATGTCCGAGGAGGAAATAGTCCTTGTCACCAGAAATATGATAGCGGGTCTTCCGGGCAGCGAAGAAAGTTTTACTCTGGAGAATTTCCAGCAGGCGCTCGATCGCTACAAAGGCATTGATGCTGAGCAGCTTCGCGCCAATCTTATCTTCTTCCTGCAGCAGGTCTGTCCGGTCTGTGATGAGGTCGGCTCCCGTATGGTTATCCACCCCGACGACCCGCCTTATCCCATCCTGGGGCTTCCTAGAATTCTTTCCACCGCCGAAGACTTCAGGAAGCTGGTGGCCGCCGTGCCGAACCCCTCCAACGGCCTTAACCTTTGCACCGGCTCCTTTGGCGTGAGGGCGGACAACGACCTTCCCGCAATGATGAGGGAATTCGGCGACCGCGTGGACTTTGTCCATCTTCGCAGTACAAAGCGCGACGAGGATGGCAACTTCTACGAAGCCAATCTTCTGGAGGGAGATGTCCCCGTATATGAAATGATGAAAGCGGTGCTGGAAGTTGAGCAGAGGCGGAAATTCCGCATCTATCTGCGTCCCGACCACGGACACCAGATGTGCGATGACCTCCAGAAAAAATCCAACCCCGGCTACTCCTGCTACGGCCGCCTCCGTTCCCTCGCCGAACTCCGCGGCATTGAGCACGCCATCGCGAAGACCCTATGAAGCGGCTACGCCCTCTCGGCGTCCACTGCCCCTCGGCTCCACCATTCGGCCCGCGGCCGTCCGACCCTCGGTGCCCAAAAACCCGCCAATATGGGCACGGATTCAGCTATTATAAGTATATTTGCATGCTGAATGTCAGATAAAGACCTCATACTGGGCTTGAAGAAAGGGGATTATCGTTGCTACGAATCCCTTTTCGAGCGGTATTATGCCCGTTACGTGAATTTCGTTGATGAAATCATTAACGACCGTGAGGCGGCTAAGGACTTGGTTCAGGAATCTTTTATAAAGGTCTGGCTGAACAAAGAACGACTTGACAGCGATCTTTCCATAGGCAACTATCTGTACGTTTTGGTCAAGCGTGCCACAATCAACTTTATTCGGGACAGGAAATTTGCAGAGTCACTTTCGACAGAGTTGGCGGAAGGATTGTCTTCGAACGAGGACGGAGAGCAGCGTGTTGCAGCCAGAGAATCCATCCGCCGGATTCAGGGTGCAGTGGATCATCTTCCTCCCCAGCGGCGGACTGTGTTTTTGATGAGCCGTCAGCAGGGACTCAGCAACAAGGAAATAGCCGCTCAGTTGCATCTTTCAGAAAAAACTATTGAACGCCACATTACGCTGGCGTTGTCGTCACTTAGAAAAAACCGTAGTTAGGATTGGGGGATAGACGATATTCGCGTGTTCTTATTATATATAAGATATAGCTCGAATGTCTGAAAACTCAAAACTGATACAGCGTCTCCTGGACCATGAGAATGATCCGGAAACTGACATCTTACTTCTGAAAATGCTGGAGGACTCGTCCTCTGACGATCCTAAGCTGGTACAGGAGGGTTTCAAAGAATTTACAAAGCGTACCGGAGTCAGGAAAACTGTTCCGATGCGTCCATGGCTTCGCATCACAATCGGGGTAGCCGCTTCTCTTTTCCTGCCTTTATTAGTGCTGTCGGCATGGGCTCTGATTAACAATGCTTCCAAGACTGAGACGGAATGGATTCTTGCAAGTACAACCTACGCGGAGACATCAGAGATTTCACTTCCGGACGGAACGCTCGTTACTCTTATGCCCGGAAGCCAGCTCTTTTACCCGGAAAAATTCTTTGGTAAAGAGAGGAAGGTGCATCTTTCAGGAGAAGCTTTTCTTGACGTTACGAAGGATGCGAGGAAACAATTTGTCGTGAGCGCCGGTAAAATGGACATTGTAGTGCATGGTACGCGCTTCAGTATCAATTCTTTCCCGGAGAATGAAGAAGACGAAGTCGCTCTTCTCGACGGAGTTGTGGAGATGCGTCCCCATGGGCAGAAAAATTCGGTTTTTCTGGCTCCTGGAGAGTTGCTCAAGTACAACAAAAACGACGGGAGCATGCAGCGCCGCCGCTTTGCCATTAATTACTATGAGGAGGTCCTCAAGTCAGGAGGCCTTCAGTTCGACAATCAGGTTTTGTCGGATATCGCCGCGGAGTTGACGCGCCATTTCAATGTTAACGTGGTCGTTGACAACAAGGCTCTCGCGCAGGAGCGTTATTTCGCACTGTTTATCAATGGAGAGGGGATAGATGAAATCCTCTCTGCGCTCAGCGCTTCCGGACATTTTAGGATTACAAAGACGGATAATATCATTCATTTGACGAAATGATAAGGATAACACAGTACAGGAGATTATTCTTAGTAGCAGTCTCGCTTCTGTTTGCCACTGTGCTTTATGCCCAGCAGGGCAGCGTCACGCTTAAAGACGTTCCGCTCAGTAAGGCAATTGCAGAGATTCAGAAGTCTACCGGCTATTCCATTGTGGTAAAGGCCGAGGGATTAGACCTTTCGAGGATAATCAGTCTCACGATCAACACCGATGATCCCAGGGCGGCTGTCGGACAGTTGTTTTCGGGCCAGGATGTAGAGATTTCATTGAACGACAAGACGGTTATAGTCAGCCGTAAAACTGTTTCAGCTACACCCCATCAGGATAACCCGCCATTTGTAAGGGGAATCGTCCGGGACGAGCAGGGAGAGCCAATGTTTACGGCTGCCGTGCAGATTAAGGGACGGCCGGGACAAGGTGTCATCGCCGATATGGATGGACGATATGAGATTCCGGCAAACTCCGGAGATGTCCTTCTTTTCTCTTTTATTGGATACCAGACCTTGGAAGTTCCGGTTAGGAACAGCCGTACAATCGATGTAGTTCTTGAGCCAGATACCCAGTTCCTGGAGGCGACTGTCGTGGTTGGTTACGGCGTCCAGAAGAAGGTTAATCTTTCTGGATCCGTATCTGCTGTCAATATGGAAGAGACTGGCGAGAACCGTGTTCTGACGAATCTCTCTGCCGGTTTGCAGGGTGTTGCTTCAGGACTTCTCGCTCAGCAGAATTCGGGAGAGCCGGGCGATGATGGCGCAACAGTCACTATCCGAGGTCTCGGAACTCTTAACAATTCGTCGCCTCTGGTGGTTATTGATGGCGTGATAGGCTCCATGAATGACGTGAACCCCAATGATGTGGCTTCTATGTCCATTCTTAAGGACGCCGCTTCGTCGTCTATTTATGGATCCAGAGCCGCTAACGGTGTTATTCTCATCACGACTAAAAGCGGGAAAGATGGGCAGTCGAAAGTCATATACAATGGTAAGGCGGGATGGCAACAGGTTGCAATGCCCATCGATGTCGTAAGTGATTATGTCACTTACATGCAGACCATTAATAAAGCATCCGCCAATTCCGGAGCAGTTAAACCATTTGGTGAGGCTATCATCCGTGAGTGGCAGGATGGAGTCGGTAAGGATGAAATCTACTGCAATACAGACTGGTTTAACACTGTTTTTCATCCCTCTTTCCTGATGGAACACAATGTGCAGGCGTCCGGAGGCAATAAAAGCGTGAACTACCTTATTTCTATCGGATACCTGCATAACGAAGGAACGATGGACGGGACTGGGTATAAGAGGTATTCAGCCAGGGCCAATATCTCTGCCGATGTTACCAAGTGGCTTAGGATAAACGCCAATATAAATGGGTACTATGGCAGGAAAAATGCCATTGAGGTGTCGTCAGCCATGGCTTCGGTATCAAACTCTTCTCCCGGCACTCTTCCCATTAGCAGTGACGGAAGATTCGGCGGGGAATGGGCCCCTGGCGGAAATGCCCAGGCCGGTAATATCTTTGCTGCCAATTCAGCCTATGACAAGATTCAGTCCAATTACAAACTGAATGGTAAACTTGGGCTTGATGTTACTATACTTCCTTCCCTGACATGGCACAACAGCGTTGCCGCAAACGGTAATTTCTATGTTCTCAGCCAAATGAATTATCCGGATGTAATACTGTGGGACCTTAAGAACAATGCTCCTTTGATTACCACAGGTACTACATCCAATCAACTCACTGAGCAGAATGATTTTACCTATGCCCTGTTTTTGGACTCTTTCCTGAACTGGGATGTTCTGCCAGAGGTGAAAAACCATTCGCTGAGCATTATGGCCGGTTATAACCAAGAGTATAACAGGTATCATTACACTTACGCACAGGCGATGGATGTGCTAAGTGCTTCTACCCCTACGATGGATGCAGCGGCAACCCCTTCCGCCATGAAGGGAAATAGTTCTGACAGCGCGGTTCAGTCTGTCTTTTCCCGCCTTAATTATGATTGGAAAGGAAGATATCTGTTTGAAGCGAATCTCAGGGCTGACGGATCTTCCAGATTCGCACCTGGGCACCGCTGGGGCTTTTTCCCTTCATTCTCAGCTGCGTGGCGTATATCGGAAGAGCCATGGTTCAAAGTGCAGAAACTGGATAATCTGAAGCTCAGGGCTTCCTGGGGTAAATTGGGAAACAACGCAGTAGGAGACTATGCTACCCAGCTTCTGTATGAACGCCGCTCTTATGTTTTTGACGGTAAAACCGTTCCGGGCGCTGGGATCTCGGCTATAGTCAATGACGACCTGACGTGGGAAACCACCACTATGATAAATCTGGGATTGGATCTCAGTGCATTCAATGGCCGCCTTAACTGGACATTTGACGCATTCAACAAGCTTACCGATGACATTCTTATACAGGCATCGATCCCCGGTGTTTTCGGCCGTCTGGACGCACCCTTTGTCAATGCCGGCGTAGTCCGCAACCGTGGGTTTGAAACAGATGTCGTGTGGAAGGGATCTATCGGGAAGGATTTCCGTTACGGAGTATCGGCAAACTACTCTTTCGTAAAGAACAAAGTTCTTAAGTATCAGGGTAATGTAGCTACTTATCGTGGGCAAAGAATTCTTCTGGAAGGATACGGAATTAATGATTATTACGTAAGGGAGGTCGAGTGTATCGCAACACAGGAAAAGATTGATGCCATGCTTGCTGACGGCTATGTCTTTTATCCGTCAACTCCCCAGCCCGGTGATTTTATTTATAAGGACCAGCAGAAAGAAGGGGAGAAAGGCTATAAGATTATCGATGACAATGACCGTGTAATCAAGGGACACTCATATCCCAGCCACTTCTTTGGAACTACGCTTAACGCGTCATGGAAAGGCTTTGACTTGTCCGTGATGTTCAGCGGAGTTGCCGGAATATCTTCGTATCTTAACAGCACATGGTACACTAATGTCCTTAAGAATGGCTCTGTGATTAACAAGAAGTTCCTGGATGCCTGGTCTCCTGAGAATCCCGACAGCAATATTCCTGCAATTACTACCAACGATGGCGGGCGAAATACTGTCAACAACGACTTCTGGTTACAGGATTCTTCTTATCTTAAACTACGAAATCTGACTTTTGGTTATACTTTCCCGGAGAAATGGACTTCGCCATTCATTTCCCGTGCGAGACTGTATTTCTCCGGTGAGAACCTGTTCACGCTGACAAAATTCCAAGGTCTTGACCCCGAGAACGGCAGCTCCAGCAATTATCCTAATGTCTCCCGTTTCATATTCGGGGCCAGTATAACTTTCTAAAACGGCATGACAATGAAAAAGATATTAATATATGGATTGACCATTCTGACTCTGACGTCATGCACTGACTTTCTGGACACAAAGCCGGAGGACGGAATCGGATCCCTTGAAATGTGGACGACAAAGGAACATGCGGATCTGGGAATCGTAGGGGCATACTCTTCAATGAAATGTTTCCCTCTCGGATCTGACCCATACAGCCCTGCAGGATGTATTTCCAGCAACGCCATGACGGATACCTATACCAAGTATGCTTTTGCCTGGGGAACCGGTTTTGACGACACTGGTTGCCGTTATTTCTGCAATAACTCAGCGACTACTTCATACGGTATATTCTCCAACAAGTGGCTTGCGGATTATACGGGCGTTCAGTACTGCAACCTTGCTCTTGAGAACCTGCCGAAACTTCAGGATAAACTTGACAAGGACACATACGACAATTACGTTGGGGAAGCCCATTTCCTTCGCGCGCTTTACTATTTCGACCTCCTGACATTCTTCAGCGGTCACAAGAATCAGGACCCCGGGGTTCCTCTGTATACATCGATGCCGGATTACGACAAGGCCTATCGCCCTCGTTCCACTCCTGCGGATGTCAGAAAAGTGATGGTTGATGATTTTACCATCGCAGCGGAGAGCTTGCCTTGGCGTTCTTACGAGAAGGGGCGGGCAAACGGCTGCGCGGCGCTGGTGATGCTTGGAAAGGTTTACCTGTATGCCGGTAATTACGCCAAGGCAGAAGAGGTCTTTTCCAAAATAATAGTGGCAAATACCAAGGCTTCGCAGCCATACACGCTGTATTCCGATTATGCTAAGCTGTTTACCCAGCAGGGAGAGGACAACAATGAAAGCGTACTTGTTATAGACTGCATTAATACCTATGGTAATGGCAGCCGCCTGGACCTGCTGTATTCCAACCGCAGTGCCAACTGCGCCGGAACAAATACTTCAATTCCCACCAAGGAACTGGTTGACAGTTATCTGATGGCAAATGGGAACAAGTTCGACGGTACTTATCCGGACTGGACGGACCGGGATAAAGTAAATGCATTCTTCGCCTCCCGCGACCCTCGTCTTGACGCCAGCATTATCCGCCCGTATGGTCTTTTTGTCGGCAAGGACAATATTACCTACGAATACCGGGCTCCGTATGATACCAAAACCACTCCTTATGCATGCCTTCGCTCCAACCATAGTTCCAACACAAACTATTGCTGGAGGAAGTTCTGTAACCAGGGGAACGAAACAACTATCCGCCGGCATTCCGGTATTGACATTCCTTTGATCCGCTGGGCTGATGTGCTCCTGCTTTATGCGGAGTCTGTAAACGAAAGCTCCGGACCGACAACTGCAGTTTTTGATGCTTTGGATCAAGTGCGTACCAGGGCAAAAATGCCGAAGGTCGCACGGGGCGGAGACCAGACACAGGTGCGGGAACTTATCAGAAACGAAAGGGTATATGAACTTGCGGGAGAAGGCCATCTGTATCCGGACTGGCAGCGCTGGTTCGCGCACAACGATACCAATTTTGACTATGAATCACTTACGAATCAAAGTATTGTCGGATTCGACGGTGTCCCTTTGGCTTTGACCCAGGTCTCAATACGTAATTTTACAAAGAGAAACTGGCGATATGCCATTCCGCAGTCAGAAATAGATGTTAATCCGGCCCTCGTACAAAGTGAAGGATGGGGGAATTAAAATGATTGGTCCTATGAAACATATTGTATATCTGTTTGTTATATCGATAATCCTGACATGCGCCTGTTCGGATAAGGCGTATGTGCTTCCGGCAGAAAAAGGAGAACCAGGTTTCAACGTGGACCCTCGCACGGATGCTCTCTGGGTTGATGTGAATGCCAGTGAGGAGGGCTTCGATACGACAGGTTACTTCGACTTTATCCTGTCTGCCTGCCATCTCGGAATGGACCAGAAATACATAAAGGTAGCACTTCAGCGTTTCTGCGCTCAACAAGTGCAGGAACTTCCGAATCTTGGAAAGGTTCCGCGCAACGTGGGCGGGGATTTCAGCGACGAGAACAATATCGAATTTGCCCTTGAACTTGCCGGACCGGCCCTGATAGAGTACTATCCCTCGTGGAATGACGATGTCAAGGCCCTCTTCGACGATTTTGTGGACAAGGCGCTATATGCTTCCTGGAATCATGATAATGTAGCGGTTACTTATTCCAATATCTACATCATGCGTGCGTGGAATATGGTTGCTTTTGGTGAGAATCTCAGTTCGGAGCGGACTTGGGGCGGCAATCTTAATTTGACGCCGGCTCAGATTGCAGCCAAGGGCTATGCTATGGTGGAGAGTTTCTACCAGTCCGTATGCCAGTATGGAATCCATGAGCATAATTCTCCGACATATACCGGTGTTCAGGCGGAGTGCCTTGGTTATCTTGCGAAATACACCAAAGACGACGCAACTAAAGCGAAGGCGGTCAAGTGCAAGGATTACATTTCGGCGAGCATTTTTGCCAATTACTTCACCCCCGGGAAGGTAAGCAGTGGGGCTATGTCCCGCTGTTACTACCGCGGATCCAGCGGCGGCAAGATTGATCAGCTTGCAGGAGGCATAATCCTGGGATATGGTATGTACTGGTATAATCAGCTTGCCGCCTGGGTTCCTTCTGAGACGGACAGGCGCATCAACAACACCTATCCTCGTTTGGTGGCCTACACTTTTGGCCCGGAGGAGGGGATGAACGCCATGAATTACATCGACCGCAAATTCTCCATCAGCAGTGCCGGTCATCATTATTCAGGTAACGGTACGGAGAAATCGCTCAGCGTGGTGGTAGCGGGCGATGCGCATCGTTCCATAATCAACTATGCCCACTATATGGAGGGCAGGAACGATCCATTCGGCCGCATCAATTACGGCAGCCACGTATGGACCTGCTTCCGAGATGCCTATGGCCGCTCTCAGCACGACAATGAATTCGTGGCCTTCCAGGCAGGGAATGGAAGGGACAACCCTCCGGCAGCTTCCAACTTGCGGTCTCATATTCTTGTTCCGGGAACTTATGTGGACGAAATGTGGGTGGGAAACGAAAGGATTCCCGACTGGTTTGCTATGGGGGGCAATGCCAAGGCACTGAGCGCGGATGACGGATTCAGCTATTTTTCCAGGATTGAAGATATCGTTGTTTCAGTTCGTTATCTCTTTACATTCGGAACTGACGGAAAAGCAAAAATCCCAGTGCTGACGTATGATTCAGAGAATTCAGGTTATGTATATGGTACTGCTCTGAGGATTACGACGGAGTTGAAAGCCTCGCGCCCAGATCCCGAAGAACTCGGCGGAGTCATAATGTGGTGGCGAGTGGACAAGGGAATAGATACGGACGAAAAATTTGCGGCTCTAAGGAAAAAGATTATGGAGGCAGAGGTTCATGCCCCTGCACAGAAGGTATATGGCGAGGGTGACGCAATTGACTGCTATGTCACGACTCCGGAGGGGCTGAAGTTAGGCGTCGCCGGATCGCTATCTAAAAAGAAAGATTATAACAGATGGATATTCAGCGATACTGAACCGGAATATACTGCCGAAGCCTATTGGCATTTCAATCAGACTGACGCTTACGGCAGCAGCATTGACTTTTCGGACCGGACTCAGGCGTATTTCTCTGTTAATAAAGAGGATGTCGGTTTATCCATAACCGGACAATTATAAGCGAGATGCACACTATGCGCAAATACTTCATTTTTCTTATGGCCGGGATGTTTTTACTGTCCTGTGCCAATGAAACTGTATTATCAGATGTAACGGTCGAGACGCTGCCGGTGCTCTCTGCAACCAGTTCTACGGCTACTCTAAGAGGATCGACCAGCGGACCGACAGATGATATGCTGTGCCGTGGCGTTTGTTTTTCCTCATCCGAATTGTTTTCTTTGAAGGATAGTCCTTGTGTGTCCACGGACGCCGGAGTAGGAGAGTTTGCCATTAAAACGTACGAACTTATACCTGTCCACAAGTACTATATGAAAGCTTTCGCGGTATTAAAGGATGGTACAATCATTTATGGACAGCAGATGGAGTTTTCCACCACCGATTTCCAGCTGCCGACGGTTGTCGCAGACGAGGTGACGGATATCTACGCTACGGAGGCTACGCTTAATGGTCATGTTGCAGAGGAGGGAGATTATGCCGTGACATCCAAAGGTTTTGTTTATACTGACGATGCTGCCGCTTTGCTTGAAATTGGTCAGGAAAAAGTCAAGTCTGTCCTTGGGACAAATACAGAGAACGGGTTCAGCGCTGCAATTGGAGAACTGAAGATAGGGACAACTTATCGCGTCAGGGCTTATGCTATGACCGAGAACGGGCCAGGATATTCTTCGGAGATAGCATTCTCCACTCCGGACATAAAGCCCGTTGAGTTTGCTGCCATTCAAGTCGTGGAGAACACATATTCTTCGCTTGTTATCAGCACTTCAATTACAAATACTCAAGGCAACACCATCGATTCCTATGGATTCTGCTGGTCAAACGAGAACAAACTACCGAGCATCAAGAACAGTTCATTCGCAGCCGCCGGAAATGATTTTACTCATTCATTCGAGTATGCTTCCCCCGGAAGGGTTTACTACGTCCGTCCTTATGCTGAGACAAAAGAGTCAGGTACAAACTACGGCCCTGTGACCAGGCTCCGCGTCAAGACTTATGACTGTGACGGCGGTATGATAAAGGTTGTGCCCAAGAATCCCGTATTCCTGGGATGGCTCGGCGATTACGATCAGCCTTCGATGCCTGCGAAATACTCCCAGGCCCACGACGGAGAATTCAACGTGAATCAGAGTGTCGGCAAGAATGCTACGCCGACGCCTTCCGAGGCTACGCTCTCGCCTTACTGCATTGCGAAATACGAAGTTACCAACAAGTGGTTCTGCGTATTTATGAATGAATACGGCAGCGCCACCGTCAAGGAGGGCACCTGGCAGGGAGAGGCCATTCTCTTCGATGCCTACACCGACATTCGTCAGGAAGGCGGCAAGTGGGTCGTGGACGATGAATACCTCAACTGCCCCGTAGTCGGTGTCACATTCTACGGCGCAGATGCGTTCTGCCGTTTCTTCGGAGGATATCTTCCTACCGAAGCCCAGTGGGAGGTTGCTGCCAGAGGCAATGTCTATTCCGACGATCCTACAGTGCCGATGTATCGGTTCAGCGGAAGCAACGACCTTAACGATATTGCAGTTTGGACTAACGGAACAGCCAGGCTGCATGTAGAGAATGTCGGACAGCACAATCCCAATCAACTTGGCATCTACGATATGTCCGGTAACGCGCAGGAAATGACATCCTCCTGGTATGTGAACTATTCCGCCGTGTATAAAGAAGTATCGATGCCGTCCAACAAACTGCTGGTGATTCGCGGAGGCCGTGCCCAACGTGGCGTTCCAAGCACCTTCCAGAACTGCTCCAGGGATGCATACAAGATAACCGAACCGGTGTCGTACAGCAATTATATAGGTTTCAGATTTGCCTGCAATCCTGTGGATGAAGATTAACTGTCTCATATTGTTGGGATTGGCCCTGTGCCTTAGGGCGACGGCTGCTGAGCCGCCGGCCCTAAGGCTTTATGAGGAGTCCATTTCAACGGTTGTCCCTCCGGAGCGTTTCGTTTATAACTGGAGGGATGCCGTGCTGATGAAGGCGTTCATCGATGTGTTACGTTCGGATCCTGGGCAGAAGGAAAGAATCGAGGATTACATTTACAACGCCATGACCCGTTCAACATCGACGGCGCATGGAATGCACCCCAATGCAATAGCTTCTGCGTGCGGCTTCGCTTTCCTGAAAGAGGTAGGGCGCAATACGCCGGAGACAGATGCGGCATTCGAGAGAGTTCTTCAGCAATATAGGGCTATTGTCCGTTCTGCTGACGGAGGCTGTTCCCATCGTCCGTCCAGAGTCGAATTATGGGACGACACCCTTTATATGCTGGATATTTTCCTCCTGCAAAGCTATAGGGCTACCGGAGATTTTTCTTATGTGGAAGAACTTGCGTCCCAGCTTCTTGTCCATGCCAGGCATCTGAAAGACCCTAATACCGGTCTATGGTATCACGGGTGGGCGGAGAGCGCAGAAGTGAATGATGACGGCTGTTGCCAGAAGGCATGGAATGCGAACCCGTCTCAACGGAATTCCGAATTCTGGGGGAGAGGTAATGGCTGGGTTGCAATGACTCTTGCCGACCTTCTGGAATTCTTGCCGAAAGATCATCCGAACTATCAGGAGATCAGGCAGATGTATCTTGCGATGATGCGTACCCTCCGAAATCTTCAGGACAAACGCAGCGGGCTGTGGTTTCAGCTTCCGGCGCACCCGTCAGACGAAGGAAATTTTCTGGAAACATCCTGCAGCGCTATGTTTGCTTATGCGTTTGAGAAAGGGACGAAACTGGGAATCCTCCCGGGATGCTATCATAAGCGGGCTGTACAAGCCCTCCGGGGCCTTGACAATACCGTCTGTCCCGGAGATGTGGAACTGAAAGGCGTTTGCGAAGGCACCTGCATAGGAGATAAAACATACTATTATGCCCGCCATCAGGGCGGAGGCCAGACATACGCAACCGGAGTATATATTATGCTACAAAATATTATTTACAACCAATAAAAATTGTTTTCATTATGGGAAAAACACTAAAATTTTTCGGTCTCTTCCTGTTTGCGGCGGCTATGCTGTCGTGTAGCAAGGAAGCTGACGAAACCCTCGGGCCGAATCCTTCTCAGGAGCCCGAGACTCAGGTAGTTGAGAACAATTTCTCGCTTACCGTAACTACCGATGAAATTACCAAGACTGAACTTGGTAGTGACAAGTACATTCACTGGAAAAGCGGAGATGCTTTGTCAGTCTGGGAAAAGAACAATAGTTCGAATGCTAATGTTCAACTGAACCTGTCGGCCGCCTCCGTTGGAGAGACAACGGGTACCTTTACCGGCAGCCTTACTCCGGCAGGCTCGGATTTCAGCCTTTATGCCATCTATCCGTATTCATCTTCCTATGCCGCCGACCCTTCCGCCGTCAGTGTCTGCCTGCCTGCCGCTGTCAGTCAGGAGACTAGTGTCAACGGAGTCGTAGGAGTGAGTGACTTTATGGTTGGCTCGGGCTCATTCACCAGCACGGATACGGAGTACCAGATGCTGTTCCGTTATCCTCTTGCCCTTCTCGACATTGTGGTTGACGGAACCGGCAGCTGCCTGAGTGAGGCTACGGTTGAGTCTGTTACCATCACGGCCAACACGGCTTTTGTAGGTGACGCTACCATGGACTTGACTACCGGCACACTCAGCCCGGCAAATGTCGATGCCGGCAAGAGCCTCGTAATTACTTATCCGTCCACGGCGAAGATGAACGCGCCTACCCATGCCTGGGTTGCCGTCTATCCCGTTGACCTGACGGATGGGGGTTGCTGCTTCGATCTGAAGATGACCAATGGCCAGGAAATCAAGTTCAATGTCAATCCCAAGCGGCCTTTCCTGGAGCAGACAATCTACACAATTAATCTTACGAACATCGACACCCATGTTGATGCAGGAAAAGCTAATCCGGTTTACTTTGACCTTGTCGGAGCGAATGGAGGTGCACGTGCCAATTGCTACATTGTGTCTGAAGGTGGGTACTACAAATTTACCGCCCAGAAAGTTGATAAGACCGATGTCTTTACCGGCTCAACCCCTTACACGTCCGGTTACAGGGCAAAATGGCTCTGGGCGACAAGTGATGAAAGCAAAGTGGATTACATCAGCCTAGGCAACAGCGGTAATGTGAATTTCCGCGTCCCGGCCAATGCCAACGGCAGCACGATTCTCGCGGTTCTGGATCCGGATGGAAATATCGTCTGGAGCTGGCATATATGGTGCACCGGTAACGAGAACATAATGGAACCACTTCATTATGGCCGGAATAACTCGTGGTTGGTATCCGATATTAATCTGGGAGCTAAGGGGAAGTCTGGCACAGATGCTTTTGGCTTCTATTATCAATGGGGCCGGAAAGATCCTTTCCCGGGAGACATAAATACCTGTGTGTTCAATACCGGAGTTAGTATTTCAGGTCTATCATCAACGAATGATGCAGTTGTTGCCGATGCCATTGCTTATTCGGTTTCACATCCTACGACTTTGCTGTACGCGAACACCCATCACACTTGGATTTCAACTGCATCACAGGCTGATGCTGCCCAGGATTTGTGGACTAAAACCATACGTAACAAAACAAATTACGACCCGTGTCCTGCTGGATATGCGATGCCCTGGCTCGATGAATATCCATGGCAAAATTACTTTATTGCAAGTAATATGTCCTTCGATACTTACGGCTTTACATACTCGTATGACGGACGAACCTCTTATTATCCGGCAGCTGGTTACTTGAATGGCTTGACATTGACGGACGCGGGGAAAACCGTTAGATGCTGGGCCTCAAATATCAATGGAACTCCGTCATCTTCTTCAAACATTCAGGCATACTCTGTAATGGTAGATATTTCAACACAGACTGTTACAAAACACCAATCTTCAAGAACTGCATTTGGACTGCAGGTCCGTTGTATGAAAATCTAATTAATAGCAGCCATGAAATACAAAGATATTAATCTATATGAGAGTCCTGAGGTAAAAGTCCTCATGATAAAAAACGAACACGGGCTTTGTGCTAGCGGAAGTGTCACGGTAAAGATGAATGAAGACGACGGTGACGATATCCTCTGGGGAGATTAGACCATGAAACATTTCCCGTTTTTTGGGAAACTCTTTGCGGCCCTGCTGCTGGCAGTCCTCCCGGCTTGTTCCGGGAGACTGCCCAGGCAGGCGCAGGCAGTGCTTTCTCAAATAAAAGCCCCCGTTTTCCGTGCCGTGGATTATCCGGCGGCGGATTTCGGTGCTGTCGCGGACAGCCTGACCGATTGCCGGGACGCCATTAATGCGGCTATTACCCAATGCAGCGACGAGGGCGGAGGCAGAGTCGTGCTTCCCGAAGGCAAAGTCTTCTGCAAAGGAAGCATCAACATCAAGAGCAACGTTAACCTGCATATTCCGGAAGGATGCGAACTTGTTTTCAGTGCGGATCCGCTGGATTATCTTCCTGCAGAACTTACAGTCTGGGAAGGGACAGAGATGTATAATTATGCATCTTTTCTCAGGGCTGACCACTGCAACAATATCGCCATTACCGGCAAGGGCGTTATCAACGGCAATGCCCGGGACGGTTTCGCCAGGATGAGGCCGCAACGCTCCGCTCAGCAGGACACCCTGCGTCAGATGGGGATAGACCTTGTCCCTGTCCGGGAACGCTATTTCGGCGCCCATTCCATAATGCCGCCGAACATGATTGAACCGTTTGGCTGCAAAAATGTACTGATAGAAGACGTTACCATCCACGACAGCCCTTACTGGGTCATACATCCTCTATTTTGCGACAATGTCACCGTTCGTGGAGTCACCATCGAGAGTTTCAACCGGAACAATGATGGCTGCGACCCTGAATATACCACGAATGTGCTCATTGAAAACTGTGTCTTCAATACGGGCGACGACGCCATAGCCATCAAGGCCGGACGTGACCAGGATGCGTGGCGAATAGGCCAGAAGACCGCCGGGATTGTAATCCGTAACTGCAAGTTCTCTTCTCGCTGCAACGGGCTTTGTATCGGCAGTGAGATGGCGGCAGGCGTTGAGGATGTATATATGTACGACGTGCAAGTTGGCTCCTGCTACAGCGCAATCTACTTCAAGTCTAACCTTGACCGTGGCGGATTTATACGAAAGGTATGGGTGGACAATATCGCAGTTGACAGCGTTCGGACTGCATTTATCCGCTTTGAGAACAACTATCATGGCGGGAGAGGAGGCTTCCACCCAACGCGTTTCAGCGATTTCCGTATCAGCAATGTGCATGGGCGGAAAAGCAACGAGTGCGGCTTCTATGCAATAGGCGTGGATGGATTCCCGATTAAGAATGTTGAACTGGAAAACATAGTTCTCGAAGACTGTGCTACGCCTTATACGCTTGTCAATACGGAGGATATTCGCTTTAAGAATGTCGTTATTAATGGCGTTTTATTCCCGGAAGTACCTGAAGATACTGAAGCTGCACAACTAAGAACTGACTGATTATGAGAAAAATCCTTGTATGGATCTCTTGCATCTTTGTCTGCTTTGCGGCCAAAGCGCAAGGTTACGTTTATACGGATGCCACGACTCTTTCAGTCTTCGGAAAGGCGTGTGAAAGCACATATGAACCATTTTCCAGACTTCCTGCCTCGCTGGAGGAAATAAGTCGTCCGGGTGTGTGGAAACTCGGTAGGAACAGCGCGGGGATTTATGTCCGTTTCCGTTCAGACGCCGGAGTCTATGATTTTCGCTGGTATTCGCTTTTTGTGACGCCATCGGTCAATATGACTGCCTGTACTGTCCGTGGGCTCGCCCTCTATGTTTATGACAAAGGGGAATGGGTCTATGTCAATACGGCCCGTCCGCCCAAAGACGGCCATGAGGCCTCCTACAAGATAGGCTGTTCCAAACTGAAAGGCAGTATGCATGAGTATATGGTCTATCTGAGCCTGTATGACGGGGTAGGGAAGTTGGAGATAGGTGTGCCTGAGGGATACAGCATTGAAGCTCCGAAGCTGAACTCTCCGCGAAAAGAGAAGGCTGTCGTAATGTATGGGACCAGCATACTTCAGGGCGCGAGTTCTTCGCATCCGGGCATGTGCGGGACGGCCCTTCTAAGCCGGATGCTGGACCGCCAGGTGATCAACCTCGGCTTCAGCGGGAATGCTCTTCTGGATATGGAAATAGCCCAGCTGATGGCAGCCTATCCGGATCCGGGCGTCTTCGTGCTGGACAATACTCAGAACGGAACTCCGGAGCTTTTCCTGGAGAAAGAGGCGGACTTTTTCCGCATCCTCCGGACAGCCCATCCTGACATTCCTGTCGTATTCGTAGACCATCCGAATTATCCCGGTATCCGCTATGACGAGGGGCGGGACAAGATGATCCGGGACAAAAACGCAGCTTTCCACAAAGTGTTTGACGATCTGGTTGCCGCCGGAGAAAAGAACATCTATATGGTCAGTTCGATGGAGATGCTCGGGAAGGACAACGTGGGTACCGTTGAAGGAGTCCATTTCACGGATATAGGCTTTGTCTCTTATGCTAACACCTTGGCTCCTGTTCTTGAAAAACTGCTTCTGAATTGACGATATGACTCTGTTAACCGTCTTTCTGCTTGCGGGGACTCTTTTTACCAACTCGCATGACATTACTTCCTTGAAATCCTGGGGGCCGTATTCGAAAACGTACTCCGGGATTTCCCACATTGAAGATGTTTCGAGCGGCAACATGGTAGACTTTACTGTGATGCCCGGTTTTTATAGGCGCTCTTATTTGGTCCCCAATGCTTTGTATGAGAGCGGCTGTTATCCATGGAAGGTCTCCAGGGATATGAGTTCTATATGCTATCGCTATGAGTTGGAATGGAAGGATCAGGTTTATATAGATGCTACTTATCATATTCTGGGTGAGCGAATTGTCCTGCTTGAGATGCATTGCGTAAATGCGACGGCTCAGACGCAGAATATTCTTCTTCAGACCATCTCATCTGTCCATTTTGCCGATGAGCCTTCCCATCCTGATTCAGACTTTTTCCCTCAATTGGAAGGCCGCGAGAAGGACTTTGTGGTGAGGTATCCTCTGATGGGGCAATGGTATGGAGTCGCTACGAATTATCCCTTGTCGAGTGTTAAACGCTATGAAAACGCCTTTCTGGATGTTTTTATGAAGCGTACTGTCCACCGCCATCCTCCGGTTTGTTTCCATGGCGACAAGCGGGGGCACTACACGTCCGAATTCCAGCGCCCGATTGTTCTTGAACCATCCCGCGACACTACCATCTGGAATCTGCTTGTATGCGGGGAAGAGGATTATGTAAAAAGACAGATAGAGGCTTTCCATCGGGACGAGCAGTCGTTTATTGCTCAGATCCCGTCTGGCACTGAGGCTGGTGTCTGTAATCCCGAGGGGGAGAAATACGCCTTTGGAGAACAGATTATCGAGGCTACTATTTTTACAAATATCGTATATCCTATTACTGCCGAAGGGGAGTATATCCGCCATTTTACTCCCGGCAAGAACTGGAACAGCCTTTATACATGGGATTCGGGATTCATATCATGGGCCCTTGCCTGTCTGGATGAGGACAAGGCTTTTGAAACGATAAGGGCATATACTACGGCTCCGGGTTCGGAGATTCCGTTTATTCATCATGGTACTCCGCTGCCGACTCAGTTTTTTGCTTTTGAGGAATGGCTTTCCAAAACCTCAGACATGGAGAAAGCCGCTTTTCTATACCCTCGTCTGAAGCAGTACTATGATTATTTCGCCGGGCATGACACTCGTTCCAATACCATGATGTCATCCGGTTTTGTCCGCACATGGGATTTGTGGTACAGTACAGGAGGATGGGATGATTATCCTCCCCAACACTGGTTGCGCTCCCATGAAGATTTGTACCCGAGTGTCGCTCCGACAGTGTCTACGGCTTTCTATATCCGGGCAGCGAAAATACTCAGGATGGCGGCTGAGATCTTGGGCAAAAAGGCTGATGTGAAGCAGTACGATGCGGATATCAAAAAGATGAGTTCCGCCGTCTTAAACTATGCGTGGGATCCGGAAGCGAAGTATTTCTCTTATGTGACGCACAATGAAACAGGAACGCCGGACGGTTTCCTGAAAGCTGCCGATGGCAGCAATTTCAATAAGGGACTTGACGGGACCAGCCCATTGGCGGCCGGAATATGTACAAATGAACAGAAACAGGCTCTTCTGGACAATTTGTTCTCCGCGGACAAGCTTTGGACGCCTTATGGAATCAGTACCGTAGATCAGTCCGCCTCATACTATTCCCCGGCAGGTTATTGGAACGGAAGCGTTTGGATGCCGCATCAGTTTGTCCTTTGGAAGGCGATGCTGGACATGGGCCTTCCGGAAAGGGCCCGCCAGATTGCTTTTACCGCACTGGACGTCTGGAAGAAGGAAACGGCGCTGACATATGAGTCGTTTGAGCATTTTATCATAGCAAGTGGACGTGGTGCAGGCTGGCATAACTTTTCCGGCCTGTCATCCCCCATGGTCAACTGGTTTTATGCTTATTTTAAACCCGGGACGGTTACGACCGGATTCGACGTTATGTGTAAGAATGCTGTTTTCGGGAGCGGGAAGACTACTTTTGAAACAGAACTCCTTTTCGATAAGGATTCATATGGGAATACTTCGACAGTATTGCTTTGTATGGCTCCGGGAAAGAATTACAGTGTCAGCTACTGCGGAAAGACGGCGGATTATTCATCTCCCTATCCCGGCTTGCTGGAAATAAGAGTTAAGTCCCGTCCCGGGAAATGTAAATTGTCTGTAAGATGAGACGTCTTTTTACATGTATTGTATTACTTGCCGCTTTATTCGTTTCGTGTGGGAAGCGTTGGTCTGATGACCCTCAGATTGCTGCCGCGCAGCAGTTGTGTGCGCGTATCCTGCCGACGCAGAGCAACAACATTGATTTCGTTCTGGAAGAGGGGGAGGGGGATTTCTATAGCCTTGAGATGGTGGACGGGAGACTGAAGATAGGCGGAAACAATGCTAATTCGCTTGCGCGTGGCTTGGGGGATTATCTCCGTGACTACTGTAAAACCGGAGTGACATGGTGGGCCAGAGATGAAGTGAAAGAGCCGTCTGAACTTCCTGTCATAGAAGGCCGCATTGAGCGCAATGCCATGGTCGGCAAGCGTTTCTTCCTTAATTACTGCACTTATGGATACAGCCTAGCCTGGTGGAAATGGAGTGACTGGGAACGCCTAATCGATTGGATGGCTCTTCATGGAGTGACGCTGGCCCTGGCCAACACTGGTCAGGAAAAGGTGTGGCTTGAGACCTGGCAGGAGTTTGGGCTTTTGCCGGAGCAAATCAGGGAATACTTCACCGGACCGGCCTTTCTCCCGTGGCACAGGATGACTAATATAGATTCGTGGCAGGGACCGCTCCCGCAGAAATGGATTGAGGTGCAGGCGGAACTCCAGAAGAAAATAATAGCGAGGGAGACCTCATTGGGCATTTCGCCCATACTGGGCTCATTCACCGGGCACGTGCCAGAAGCGTTGAAAGAGCTGTACCCAGATGCCCAGATATCTCGCCTCGGGAAATGGAGCTCGTTTGAGGAGGAATACAGCGCGTGGTACTTGAGTCCGACGGATACTCTTTTCCGCAGTATCCAGAGGGCTTATCTTCGCAATCAGCGCAAGCTGTTCGGGGCGGCAAGTCATATATATGGGGTCGATCTTTTCAATGAGGTGAATCCGCCGTCATGGGAGCCGGAATATCTTTCCGAGGCTGCCAAAGGGACCTATGAGGCAATATGCGAGACCGACCCTGATGCTGTGTGGCTGCAGATGAGCTGGTTGTTCTGGCACAAGCGCCAGAAATGGACACCCGAGCGTATCGAGGCATATATTACTCCTGTTCCGAAGGGCAGGCTTGTTATGCTGGATTATTACTGTGACCTGGTTGAGATTTACAAGCAGACGGACAATTTTTATGGGCAGGATTTCATATGGTCATATCTTGGCAATTTCGGCGGCAATACGATGATTGCCGGAAATATGCAGGATATCAGTGGGAAGATTGACAGCGTATATGTCGCTGCGCCGTCTGAATGCGTGGGCCTCGGATGCACGCTTGAGGGGCTGGATGTCAATCCTGTTATGTATGAGTATGTACTTGACCGGGCATGGGAGCGTGTCGGGGATGATTATGCCTGGATTGATTCGTTTGCAGACAGGCATGCAGGCAGTGAAGATCCTCACGTCAGGGCGGCGTGGCGGATTATGTATGATGAAGTCCAGAAGCAGACAGGAGGTCACTGGGTGTCCAAAATACCCGCCCGCCCGAGCATCGACGGCAAGGCTATGTGGTGCCGACCTGCAATTGCTTATGACAACCGGGACCTTCTTGATGCATGGGGTGAACTTCTCCTGGCAGGTGATTGTGATACTCCGGATTATCGTTTCGACTGCGTTAATTTCGCGCGTCAGTGCCTTGACAACCACTTTACTTCATTGTATGAGGAAGTTTTGGAGGACTACGGCAAGGGTGATTTGGATGAGGTGTCCCGTAAGGCTGCTCTGATGCTGGATATTCTTACGGACGTTGATACGCTTGTGGCCGCGGATTCTTATTTTCTTTTGGGAAAATGGATAGCCGATGCGCGTTCATGGGGAACGACCTCTGCGGAGAAGGACTTTTATGAGACCAATGCCCGCCTGCTGCTGAGCTGTTGGGGACATAAGGGAATCGGCCTTACAGACTATGCTAACCGCGATTGGAATGGCCTTATCGGCACCTATTACCGGCCTCGATGGGAAAAGTTCCTGGGCTTGTTACAGGAGTCGCTATCTTCTGGAGAGCCCTTTAACAGCGAGGCTTATGTTGACTGGTGCCGGGAATTTGAATGGGATTGGGCCCATTCTTCCGAAACGCTTCCATCCATTGCGTCTGGTGATGCCAAGGCCCTGTCTGCTGAGCTTTATGAAAAGTACCGGAGCCTCATCGCCCCCTGATACTTGACATAATTAAAAGGTCGGATTGGTCCTTTAGATAAAAAGCGGTCAAAAACAACATAAAGATTTTGGTGATATGTTTTTTTTCATTACCTTTGTAACACGATAGAACAACTCTTGTAGAGTTCTCTTTTAACAGACATCTAGCCCTAAATGGATGTCTGTTTTTTCAAAAAAGCATAATAGCCTACCGAGGGGAGGTACCGTAACGTAAGCCCGATTGTTCTCTCACTCTACAAGAATCTATCGTCATTATTATGAGAACATATCTATCCTTCGTACTCACCACCATTAGTGTGGATGTTGTGAGGCTTGTCAAGGTACGTGCATATACACGTGTCCGAAATGGCAAAGTTGAGAGAGTCCGAAGCCACTACCGCTGGTTATAGGGAACCATATGTATGTGAGCTAAGGCTCTCGCCGTAAGGCACACTCCCTCTATCCCCTCGGTTTTTTCTGATATGTGCCCCTCGGCTGCACCATTCTGCCCGCGGCCGTCCGCCCCTCGGTGCCCGAAAAACGGCCAAAACGGGCACGGAAGGTCGTTTCCCGTTCCGAAACGCGCGGCGATTCAACAATAAATAAGTATATTTGTCAATCGTTATGGTATCGGAACTGATTGACAAATATCTTTTTTTGATTCAGTGCTTCGTGGATGCGGGGCAGAGGGGACTGACCTATTCTGAGATTGAGCGCCGCTGGTGCTCGCGCTATGGGGCCAGGACCTATCCACGTCGCTCCTTCAACAGCTACTACATCGACGCCGGCGAAAGTGCCGTGGACAAGCGTCAGAGTGTGGATTGGCTGGTCAACACCTTCACTGTGAACAGTCTTCTGACGCTCGGCAAGGAACGTTTGAGCGGCCGGGTTTCCGTGGAGGACATTCCATCCGGTCACAGATGGTTGACCATTGTGATGCAGGCTATGCTAGAGGACCGCGTGCTGGAGCTCCATTACCGCAAATACCTGAGTCCGGGAACTGATCTCAGACACGTCCATCCTTATGCCATCAAGGAGTTTGCAAAACGCTGGTATGTGGTTGGTTACAACGAGGAGGCCGGAGCAGTCAGAGTCTATGCTATGGACCGTATCGTGGAACTTAGGGCCGGGTCGGAACAGTTCTCTCTTCCCAAGGATTTCGACGTGGACCGTCTGTTCGCCGACAGTTATGGCATTTATCCTCCGGAAGGTGAAAAACCTGTCCTTGTGCGACTGAAGGCGACACGCCGCGAGGCGGCATATATGAAGGACCTTCCGCTTCACCCATCCCAGATAGTCGAAAAGGAAGACGGGGACTCGGTCTATTTTGCCCTGCGCCTGATTCCGAATCCAAACTTCATAATGGAACTGTGCCGCCACGGTGCCGCGCTGGAGGTCCTTTCTCCTCAGTCTCTGCGAGAGGAAGTCGCCAATCGCCTGGAGCAAGCCCTGAAGTTATATCGCGGAAATTGATTATATTTGCAAGTTATGAATAATAAATTCTTTATCTCAGCCTTGGCCGCCGTTGCGACCATCGCCTGCAGCAGCCCGGAAATGAAACCTCAGAAAGATTATATCGGACCGTCCACAATTCAGATTACCGACGGTCATATGAGCCCGGAAGTGCTCCTTTCGCTGGGGCGTCTTTCCGACCCTCAGCTGTCTCCCGACGGCAAAACCATTCTATATGGCGTGTCCTATACGGATATCTCAGCCAACCGCAGCGTGCGGAATCTCTACACCATTCCGGTCAGCGGCGGAACACCGACAGCTCTTACCAAGGACGGGAAGAGTATTTCCAATGCAAGATGGGCCCCGGATGGAAAGGCAATCTATTTCCTTAAGGAGTCCCAGCTTTACAAAGCCTCTTACAAAGATGGCAAACTCGGCAAGAGGCTGAAAATCAGCGATGTCCCTGCCGGAATAGAAGAATTCCTCCTGTCTCCGGACGGCTCTCAGCTGATATATGTGTCCACTGTCCACAGCGCCGTCGAGGTCCCTTCAGATACTGACCCTGCCCTGGACAAGGCCGAGGCCTACGCGACCGAGGACCTGATGTACCGTCACTGGGACCATTGGGTGACCGAAATCAATCACAGTTTCGTAGCCCCTCTTGGAAATGGGATAATAAGGGAGGGCCTGGACATACTCGGCGGAGAGGACGTCCTCTTCCAGCTTCCGAACGGCCCGTTCGGAGGCGTCGAGCAGCTCTGCTGGAGCCCGGACGGGCGATATATCGCTTATTCCTGTAAGAAACTCGCCGGGAAGGAATATGCTTTCTCGACTGATACAGAGATATTTATATTCTGCCCTCTGACCGGAGAAACTACTCAGGTCACGCTTGGCGGAGGCTATGATACCAACCCCGTATGGAGCCCGGACGGGAAGCATCTTGCCTGGCTTTCGATGGAAAGGGACGGTTATGAGGCAGACAAGGTCCGCCTTCTGATGGCAGATGTAACATATCAGGATTCAGAGGACGGCCAGGCTGCCAATCCAGTAATTGAAAACATCGTAGACCTGACTTCCGATTTCCCCTACAATGCCGACGGACCCCTCTGGGCTGCTGACAGCAAATCTCTGTACTTCAATGCCTTGGCCGAAGGAGTCCAGGGTATATTCTCCATAGTGGCAGACCCGGAAACCGCACTGTTCCGCCTGACTGCCGACAATCTCTGGTTCGATTTCGCCTCGCCCTTTGCCATACTTCAGGACGGCACGCTTCTGACGACCTACTGTTCAATGGATTTCCCCACGGAAATAGTTGCGGTCAACGACAACGCAGTGAACCAGCTGACCTTCGAGAATGAGCACATCCTTTCCCAATTGGACAAGCACGAAACCGAGGCCAGGATGGTCAAGACCGTCGACGGAAAGGATATGCTGACCTGGGTCCTCTATCCGCCGAAATTCGACAGGACCAAGGACTATCCGGCAATCGAAATCTGCCTCGGAGGTCCCCAGGGGACTCTTTCGCAGGGCTGGTCGTACAGATGGAACTATCTTTTGATGGCCCATCAAGGCTATGTGGTCGTCCTTCCAAACCGTCGCGGTACGACAGCTTTCGGGCAGGAGTGGTGCGAGCAGATTTCCGGCGATTACATCGGCCTCAATATGCAGGACTACCTCAGTGCGGCCAAGGCCATCAAGGAAGAACCATATATCAGCGGAGTGGCGGCCTGCGGTGCATCCTACGGCGGTTACAGTGTCTATTACCTGGCCGGCATCCACGGGGACGTGTATGACTGCTTCATTGCCCACGCCGGCATTTTCAACGAGGAGCATATGTATATGACCACGGAAGAGATGTGGTTCCCCAACTGGGATAACGGCGGTCTGCACGAATATGCCTATACTCCCGATGAGACTGGTCCGCGCGGAGACGGCGAGACCTTCGGTGGAATGCGTCAGGGCGGATCTCCCTGGTCCAAGGCCCCCAAGGCCGTAAGGCACTACAGCAATTCCCCCCATACCCTCGTCCAGAACTGGCATACTCCTATTCTGTGCATCCACGGCGGTATGGACTTCCGTGTACCTTACGATGAGGGAATGGCCGCTTTCAACGCCGCCCAGATGATGGGAGTTCCTTCGAAACTTATCGTGTTCCCAGGCGAGAATCACTGGATTCTCAAGCCCCAGAACGCCCTTTACTGGCATCGCAGCTACTTTGACTGGCTCGATCGCTGGATGAAAAGCACAGAAGAATAAACACCTGATTATATGACACTTATAAAATCCATCTCCGGCATTCGCGGCACCATTGGCGGCGCCCCCGGAAACGCTCTGACTCCAATTGATGTCGTCAAGTTCACTGCGGCCTATGCTGCAACTCTTCCCAGCAGGAAGCCCGCTCCCAACGGCGAGCGTTACAAGATTGTCGTCGGCAAGGACGCCCGCCTGTCAGGCGATATGGTCGAACAGCTTGTGGTCGGCACTCTGGTCGGTTGCGGAATCGATGTGGTGAAGTGCGGTTTCGCCTCTACTCCGACGACCGAAATGGCCGTCCTTTTCGCCAATGCCGACGGCGGTATCATCCTGACTGCCAGCCACAATCCGCGCCAGTGGAACGCCCTTAAACTCCTCAATGACAAAGGCGAATTCCTTACGGCCGTCGAGGGTCAGGCGGTGCTTGACCTCGCCGAAAAGGAGGATTTCAGTTTTGCCGAGGTTGACGACCTCGGATCCATCAGCGAAGAGGATTTCACAGACAAGCATCTGGACGCCGTCCTGGCTCTTCCCGCCGTGGACGTCGAGGCTGTCAAGGCTGCGAAATTCACCGTGGTAGTGGATGCCATCAATTCTGTAGGCGGAATCATTATGCCGCGCCTGCTTAAACGCCTGGGCGTCAAGTGTATAGAGCTGAACTGCAATCCTACGGGAGACTTCGCCCACAATCCCGAACCTCTGCCTGCGAATCTGGTGGACCTCTGCCAGACAGTCGTAAAGAAGAAGGCGGATCTTGGCGTCAGCGTGGACCCCGACGTGGACCGTCTTGCGTTTATCTGCGAGGATGGGGAACCCTTCGTTGAGGAATATACCCTCGTGAGCGTCGCCGACTATCTGTGTTCCCTCGCTGAGAAGGAAGGAAAGCCCATTGCGACCGTCTCCAACCTGTCTTCGACCAGAGCCCTCAGAGATGTGACCGAGGCCCACGGCGGCAAGTATTATGCTTCCGCGGTCGGCGAGGTCAATGTGACGACCAAGATGCACGAGGTCGGCGCCCTGATCGGCGGCGAAGGCAACGGAGGGGTCATCTATCCTGCAATCCACGCGGGACGCGACGCTATGGTCGGAGTTGCGCTCTTCCTCTCGAATCTGGCCCATAAGAAAATGAAGGTCAGCGAGTTGAAAAAGACATATCCGCAGTATTTCATTGCCAAGAACAAGATCCAGCTCAGTGACTCCGCACTTATCGAAAAGATCCTTTCCGAACTCAAGAAGGTCTATGCCAAGGAGGAGATCAACGACATCGACGGCGTCAAGATAATCTTCGAGGCCAGGAAGGAATGGGTCCATCTGCGCAAGTCCAACACCGAGCCGATCATCCGTATCTATTCCGAGGCTTCGACTATGCCTCGCGCCGAGGCCCTTGCCGCCGAGGTTATCGCGGTTGCGAAGAAAATAATCGGATAGATGTTTTCTTTCAGGACTACTCCGCTGGAGGACCAGTTGGACAAGGCTTTGCTCTATGGCAAGGTCGGATGTTTCTGTACCCAGAACTGCTGGGACACTGGACGTGGCCGCTGGATGTATGACATTTTCCGGGAGCGGGGCAACCTTTCCGTCGTTTTCAATCCACGCGAGGCGGAATGGACCCCGGGAACGAACCATATAGAATTCGATGCGTCGGCGCTTCAGAACCTGGATGCCGTGGTTGTCGAAATCCAGGACGTAGGGGTCCGCTATTTCAACTACTCCAAGGACGTGATGGCCCTGATGGAGGTGCTGAGGCTCCTCGGAGATGATGCCCCGTCTCTCTACATCGTGGATCATATCAATCCCTCCGGACGGGTGGTCGAGGGGTCGATCCCTGCGGTCGCGGGAGAAATGTATGTTCCTAAAGTGGCTCACCGTCACGGACTTACGCTCGGAGAACTCTGCAATCTCTATTATAGCGAGATATCTGCGAAGTTCCCGCTCCACGTCATTTCCGCAATGGCGACTGACGCCAACCGGCAGCTCCTGCCCTGGACCATAGCCCCTGCCTCGGATATACCCGGCCTGTTCAGTTCATACCTTTACAGCGGCGGAGGACTTTGGAACAACACCAGCGTCACGCCCGGTATCGGTACTGCACGTCCATACGAATTCATCGGCGCTCCTTTTGTGAAACCCGGTCTGCCTGCTGACCTTCCGGGAGCGGAGGGGGCTCTCCTGAGACCCTGTTCCTTTACCCCGGCCGCCGGCCGCTATGCTGGTGAGTGGTGTTTCGGTTTCCAGATTATGCTGACTCCCGGGGAGGAGTACCACAGTCTGCTGCACACGCTTCAGCTGATGCGCTGGTTCACGGAGCATTATTCCGCCTTTGAGTTCGAGGATGCGTTCTGGACAAAGCTTGCCGACCCGGTGATGGAAGAATATCTGCGCGGGCGCATTCCTTTCGATGTGGTCAAAGAGCACGTCAAACTGGAAGAGCAGAAGTGGATTCGCAAGGCCAAACGCTATCTTCTCTACGATGACCAGCCATATCGTATGAAATAATTTGGAATTCAGAAAGAGAATCACTATCTTTGCGGTCCAAAATTGTTAACAATTATTTTTTTACGTAAAATGAAAACTGGAATTCATCCCGAAACCTACCGTCTTGTAGCTTTCAAGGATATGTCGAACGACACCATTTTCATCACTCGCTCCTGCGCCCCTTCGAAGGAGACCATCGAGGTCGAAGGCGTTCAGTACCCGCTGGTGAAGCTGGAGATTTCCAACACTTCCCATCCGTTCTATACCGGAAAGGTGAAGCTCGTGGATACCGCCGGCCGTGTCGATATGTTCTATCAGAGATACAAGAGCCGCAAGAAATAATTTCTCCGGCCATAAGGTTGAAAACGGACGACTCCCGATCGGGGCCGTCCGTTTTTTGTTTCCTCTTTCCAAGTGCTGCCCTTCGGGCTGCTGGCCCACGGTATTGTGGTGTCTTTTGTGTTTATGTGCCCGAAGGTGTCGCAGGTGTGCCAAAGGTTGTTACATCTGCGACGCATTTCGGCAATGTAGGCCTCTCTGATGTTGCAGATGTCCTTTCCCTTGTCCGCGTTGACGTCAAATCGCCCGCTGAGTACACTCCAGCTGTCGACGCGGCAGGCCCCTCAGGCGCCGCCCCTGCCGCTTGCCTCTGCCCGCTTTGATCCCGGCCTACATACGGCAGGCTAAACCGCCACTCTGAGAGCGGGAAAACCGAGCCCGATTTCAAAGCCTAAGAAAGGAACTCTTCCAGGAGGGCCTTGCAGTGGCCCGGGAGGATGATATGGTGATTGCCTATTGGATCTGAAAGGAAATAACGGGCATCGGCGGGGGAGAGCCGGAGGAGAACTTGCGTGCGGCACAGATTGTCTTCGTATTGGTTGCACAGCAGTTCACCTTCGGCTGCAAAATGCCGTTTAAGATCTCCTGAAAGCTTGAATACAGTGACCGGACCCTCCGGGAAGTGCCCGTGGATCCCGACCCCTATGCCGGACTCGAAATGAGTGTCGTACTGCCAGTTTGTTACCATTGAGAAAGGTATGGTGCAATGGGCAAAGAGCATCTCACCGCTTTCAACGTCGATTCTGGCAGGATTAGCCTGAAAGCCGGGGCAGCCGGTCACGGCCTCGGCGCAGATCATTGACAGCAAAGCCGGAACATCCCCCTCGCAGGCTGTGGGAATACCCTCCGAGTTGAAACTTGCAAGGGCAAGGCAGCCGGTGTTCCCGACTTCGCTAAGGAGGTCGAAACACCTGAGAGTAAATGCTTTAAGCTGGTAGCGCTCTACCAGGACACGAAGTGCCTTGTATATTTTGACAGCCCCGGGATAGGCCGCCCGGACAGACGGCGCCATCTCCACTTCTCCGGGAGCCGGCTCTCCTTCGGCAAGTCCTATTTCCTGCAGCAGTTCTTCCATCGGAATTTCGACAAGACGCATCCCAAGTTTGTCCATTACGGCCATAGGGTCGGCGTGGGATGAAATCAGCCAGTCTGATGGTTGTCCGATGACTCCGAGTCGCGCGTCCTTGAGTTTCAGCCTTGCCTCGGATGCCTTCTCCAAGATGGCGATACGTTTCCTTAAGTAATCTGCCGGCCCGTGCAGGACCTCGCCCTTGAGCCCCTGCTGACGGAGATAAGAGAGGATCTCCAGAGAGGCGGCCAGAGAATTGCTCTTGCCGGAAGTCAGCAGATAGTAGCGTTCTGTCCCGCGGGCGAGCATCTCAGGGAGAAGGCTGCGGAAAATGCCTTCCGCGCCGCCCGTGCGGATATAAATCAGACTTAGTTCCGATGAGCCGAAATCAGAAAAGTCGCTGCCTCGGAAAAGGAAGTTCCCGTCCGGGAAAACCTCATTCAAAAAGGCGTCAGAGATTGCGGAGACCGCATTCTCGTCGTGGAGCGAGGAAGTGATGGTATAGATGGCTTTCATTAGAAAAACAAAAAAGGGAAAGCTACTTGCATCGCACCGCTACGACCTCCTACCCTTGCTACATTCCTGTCCTGGGGGACTTCAGAGGGAGCTGGTCGTGCAAGACTTTCCCGCTGCAAAGGTAATACTTTTTTCTAAACTTTCAAACTGTCGAAGATGAAGGGCAGGATGTCATCAACCTTGGAAAACTTATACAGACGCTTGCTTCCGATGAGGATAATCTTCAGCGCTTTCCCGAACTTTTTCTGGTATTCGGCCATTACCTGACGGCAGGCTCCGCAGGGAGTCGCCGGGCTTTCGCAGATAACCCAATGGTCCGCACCGACTACGGCGAGCGTATCGAAAGCGATGTCGGGATAATTGGCGCTCGCGGCGAACATTGCGGTCCGTTCCGCGCACAGGCCTGAAGGGTAGGCGACATTCTCCTGATTGGCCCCCTTGATTATCAGCCCGTTTTCAAGACGCAGGGCGGCGCCTACCTGGAACTGGGAATAAGGAGAATAGGAACCCTTCTGCGCCTCGATTGCGGCTTGGACCAGTTCCTGATCGAGAGGCTCCATCTCGCTGACGGAGGAATACTCGATATAGTCGATTGACAGGTGCCTGTCTTTCATAAACAGTAGTTTTAGCGTTCTAAAGTCCTGCAAGATAGGAAATAAATTTGAAAAGTGTTACTTTTGCAGGGGAAAAACAGACAAAATGGAGCTTTCCGAGAGTAAAAATGCAAAAATCCGTGTCTGTGTCGGCCTTTCGGGCGGCGTGGATTCTTCAGTCGCGGCCCTGCTTCTCAAACAGCAGGGCTATGACGTCTTTGCTATGTTTATGCAGAACTGGCACGAGGCGGACGCGACCTTGCACGGGGACTGCGAATGGGAGGAAGACCGTTTTGTGGCTGAGATGGTCGCACGCAAGATAGGCATCCCCTTCTACTTCGTGGATTTGTCGAAGGAGTACAGGCAGAAGGTCGTGGACTATATGTTCGACGAATATTCCCGGGGCCGCACGCCTAATCCGGACGTGCTCTGCAACCGGGAAATCAAGTTCGACGCTTTTCTGAGAGTCGCTTCAAAGATGGGCGCGGACTATGTGGCCACCGGCCATTATTGCCGCAAGGAAGTGCTCCCGGACGGGACTTGCCGGATTTTCGAGGGAGCAGACCCGAACAAAGACCAGAGCTATTTCCTCTGCCAGCTTAGCCAGGAGCAGCTTTCCCGGGCGCTTTTCCCCATCGGCGAACTGCCGAAGCGGGAAGTGCGCCGCATTGCGCACGAAGCGGATTTGCCTTCAGCCGAAAAAAAAGATTCACAGGGCATCTGTTTTGTCGGTAAAGTGGACCTTCCGACTTTCCTGAAGCAGAAACTCACATCGGTGGAAGGCGATATCGTCGAAGTCTTCGATGCCTGGTATGCTGATGATCCCCTATATCGTTTCCAACAGGACACTCTCCGTAGCCTGCTTAAAGATGGGGCTTCCCTTGAGCAGACAGTGCGCTATGCTCCGGAAGAGAAAATCCTGACTTCAGACGGCGCTCCCCTGGGCGAGTGTCCGTATCGGGAAGAGGCTCTTGCCTCGCTTGACACCTCCATTCTTGAGCACCTCTGCGCGCCACTTTCCTACGATATCCGTTTCGAGACGGAAGTCTATCGCAGCGGCAAGAAACATATTAAGAAAATACGCTATAAATCAAATCCTTACGGAGTGATTGCCGGACGCCACGAAGGCGCTCAGTTCTATACCGTAGGGCAGCGCAAGGGCCTGGGTGTCGGAGGGCACGCGGAGCCTGTCTTCGTGATAGCCACCGATACCGCAAAGAACATAGTCTATGTCGGCGAGGGCCATCACCACAAGGGCCTGAGCCGCTTCTGCCTTGCCATCGCCCCGGACGAGATCCACTGGTTCCGGGACAGTCTCAGGATGGCTCCCGGAGAGCAGCGCCGCTACCGTGTCAGGATCCGCTATCGCCAGCCTCTTCAGAGCGCTACGCTCCTGATGCGGGAGAATGCACTTTACATCCTTTTCGACTCGCCTCAGCGCGGGATCACCCCGGGACAGTTCGCGGTCTGGTACTCCGGTGACGAAATGCTCGGCAGCGGCGTTATTCTCTGATGCCGTGTAAGTTGCTGACTGTCAGCTCGTTGATGCCTGGTCTTTGTCCCAAACAGGACAAAGGCCGCAATGCAAGTCGCTGTGCTTCAGTGGTTTACGTCGCGGCATTACTTTAGCAAAAAAATTGCTATATTTGCAAGTTATGAAAAACTTTGTTGAGGAACTCAGATGGAGAGGCATGATCCAGGATATTATGCCCGGAACCGAAGAAAAACTTATGGAAGGCCCTCAGGCTGCCTATGTAGGCATTGACCCCACGGCCGACTCCCTTCATATTGGTCACCTTGTAAGTGTTATGATACTCAAGCACTTCCAGGCTTGTGGCCATAAACCTTTCGCCCTTGTCGGCGGGGCTACGGGGATGATTGGCGATCCCTCGATGAAATCGGCCGAGCGCAACCTTCTGGACGAGGAAACCCTTCGTCACAATGTCGAAGGCCTCAAGGCCCAGCTGAGCCGTTTCCTGGATTTTGACTCCGATGCGCCCAACCGCGCCGAGCTTGTCAACAACTACGATTGGATGAAGGACTATTCTTTCATCAACTTTATCCGAGACATCGGCAAGCATATCACGGTCAACTATATGATGGCTAAGGATTCGGTCAAGAAGCGTCTGCAGAGGGACTCTTCCGAGGGTATGTCCTTCACCGAATTCAGCTACCAGCTGATGCAGGGTTACGATTTCTACTGGCTGTGGAAGAACAAGGGCTGCATCCTTCAGCTCGGAGGTTCGGACCAGTGGGGCAATATCACCACCGGCACTGAACTTATTCGCCGGATGGACGGAGGCGAGGCTTTCGCCCTGACTTGTCCGCTTATCCGCAAGGCTGACGGCACGAAGTTCGGCAAGACTGAGAAAGGTAATGTCTGGCTGGATGCCAACCGTACATCTCCATACGAGTTCTATCAGTTCTGGCTCAATGTGTCCGACGAGGATGCAGAGCGCTATATCAAGATATTCACTCTGCTTGACAGGGAGACCATCGAGAGCCTGATTGCGAAGCACCGCGAGGATCCCGGCCGCAGGGAACTGCAGAAAGTCCTTGCCCGTGAAGTTACAGTGATGTGTCACGGACAGGAGGCTTATGACAAGGCCCTGGAGGCTTCCCAGATGCTCTTCGGAGGCAATTCAGAAGCTCTCCGGAGGCTTGATGAGCGCACTTTCAGGGCCGTGTTCTCGGATGTCCCTTCATTTGACATCAAACGCGAAGACCTGCCCTGCAATGTGCTGGATCTGCTGGCTGTGAAGACAAGCATCCTTCCCTCCAAGGGCGAAGCCCGCAAGATGGTCCAGGGCGGGGGAGTGTCCATAAATAAGGATAAAGTGGGCGACATTGCCGCCGAAATCACTGTCGACGACATTGTCAACGACCATTATATCCTCGCTCAGAAGGGTAAGAAGAACTACTTTATAATCAACGTTTTATAAATGGAAAAGCCAGCCAGCACCAGGCAGCTCAAGGTTGCCCGGGAAATACAGAAAGCACTTGCCGAGATAATCCGTTCCAAGGGAATGGCCGCTTTCGGCGGGGCTATGGTCACGGTCAGCGAAGTCAGGGTAAGCCCTGACCTGTCCGTCGCCAAGGTCTATGTAAGCATCTTCCCGTCCGACAGGCAGGAGAGCGTTATGGCTATGCTGGGAGAGAACCTGAAAACATTCAGGGGAGAGCTTGGCCACGTTATGGGGCGCCAGCTCAGGATTGTCCCGGAGTTGATTTTTTATCTTGACACGACTCTCGACTATGCCGAGCATATCGAAGAGTTATTGAAGAAATAGATTTCCCGACAAGCGTGAAATGACAAACTTGCCGCTGCGCATCGCCTTCCGCTACCTCTTTGCCCGCAAGTCACATAATGTGATCAATATAATTTCGGGCATCGGGATGGCCGGTATGGCTCTCGGCACGGCAGCTCTCATCATTATCCTTTCCGTTTTCAACGGTTTCAATGCGCTGGTTTCGGATGCCCTCGGCGATGCGGATCCGGACATTTCAGTCAAGCCGGCCAAAGGGAAGTATTTTATTCCCGACCACGAGGCTTTCCAATGGGCATATTCCCAGGATGAAGTCCTGAATATGTCCAGTGTCCTGGAAGAGCAGGCCTTCCTTTCCTATGGCAGCGCACAGGCTCTCGGCCGTGTAAAGGGCCTGGACAGCGTCGCTGAAGAAGAAAGTCCTCTTGCCGGCCATATCGTGGACGGACGCTTTCTCCTTCATCGAGGGGACTTGCCGCAGGCCGTCGTAGGAGCATCCCTGGCCCAGTCTCTAGGGCTGAACACCCGCTTCCTGACTCCTCTCGAAATCCATTATCCTGACCGTGAAACCCAGCTTTCCCTGTCTAATCCGGCGGCGTCCCTCAGAAGCGTGAAGCTGCTGCCTTCCGCCATCCTTTCGGTCAATGCCGAACTGGATGCTACGCTCGTCCTTGTGCCTATTGAGACAATGCGTGAATTGCTTGGTTATGAAAGAGAGGTGTCCAGCGTGGAAATCAGGCTCCGGGAGGGGGTGGACCAGGGGGCTATGGTCAAGGCTCTTTCGGAAAGGCTCGGACCGGATTATCGCGTCCTTGACCGCAAGCGCCAGAATGAAGCCATCTTTCGTATGATGCAATACGAGAAACTCGCTATCTACCTGATACTCATATTTGTAGTCATAGTCATAGCCTTCAATATCTATAGTTCCCTGACAATGCTCATTATAGAAAAAGGAGACGATATAGGGACTTTGAAGAGCCTTGGCGCGACTCCGCAGCTTATCCGGAGGATATTTCTTCTGGAGGGATGGCTGTCTTCTTTGGTCGGAATGCTTGCCGGACTTGTTCTGGGCATTGCTTTCGTATGGCTCCAGTCTCGCTTCGGCTTCATCAAGATGCCGGGGAACTATGCCTTCTCTGCTTACCCGGTAGTCCTTAAGTTTACAGATATTCTGTGGACTACGGCGGGTGTCGCTTTGATTGGTTTTATTATCGCACTTACTCCATCCAAACGCTTATGAAACGGATTTTAACATCCATTCTCGGCCTTTTGGCCTTTCTTCCCATCAACGCGCAGGGCATAGACGAAGCCCTTCTCGGCGAAATCAGCAAGGGCTATTCCGCATCAGCGGCGGACAAGGCCCTGCGAAACGCCCTCAGCGTCGCTCCGATAAATACCCTAGCCGCCAATGCTGAGAAGACAGCCCTTGACCTGCATTTCTCCGATATGGTCAAGACGAAGGGCCATACCGACCAGAAATCTTCCGGCCGCTGCTGGCTTTTCACAGGCCTGAATGTTCTGCGTGCCCAAATGATAGCCAAATACGATCTCGGGGCCTTTACTTTTTCGCAGAATTATCTTTTCTTCTACGACCAGCTGGAAAAGTCCAATCTCTTCCTCCAGGCCGTGATAGACACGCGTAAACTTCCCTTTGACGACAGGACCGTGGACTGGCTCTTTTCCCATCCAATCGGGGACGGCGGCACTTTCACCGGGGTTGCGAATCTCGTGATGAAATATGGCGTGGTGCCGTCCGAGGCTATGCCTGAGACCTATGCGGCCAACAGCACTTCCCAGTTGCGCTCCCAGCTCTCCCTCAAACTTCGCGAGTACGGACTGCATCTCCGTGAGGCCGCTTCGGCAAGTCCCGCCAAACTGAAAGCTATGAAGACTGCCCAGCTGAAGGAAATCTATCATATCCTTGCCTTGACTCTGGGAGTTCCTCCGACTGAGTTCCAGTGGAACCGCTATGATGCCAAGGGAAATTTTGTGAGCAGCGGGACTTACACTCCGAAGAGTTTCTATAAAGAGTTTCTCGGCGAGGACCTGGAAAGCGGCTATGTGATGCTGATGAACGATCCCTGCCACGAATATTACAAGGTCTATGAGATCGAGTACGACCGCCACGTCTATGACGGCCAGAACTGGGTCTATCTCAACCTTCCGGTGGAAGATATCAAGCAGATGGCCGTAGCGTCCATCAAGGCAGGCAAGGCAATGTACTTCTCCTGCGACGTGGGCAAGTTCCTGGACCGCAAGAGCGGTATTGCCGACCTGGACAACTTCGACTACAGCTCGCTTCTCGGCGTGTCTTTCGGTATGGACAAGAAGGAAAGGGTGATGACCCACGCCAGCGGCTCCTCACACGCAATGACTCTTATCGCCGTGGACCTCGTGGACGGGAAACCGACGAAATGGATGGTCGAAAACAGCTGGGGCGAGACTTCAGGATACAAGGGCAATATCGTGATGACGGACCGCTGGTTCGACGAATATATGTTCCGCCTTGTGGTGGAAAAGGGCTTTGTCCCGGCTTCCCTGCAAGGTTATCTTTCACAGAAGCCTGTACTTCTTCCCGCCTGGGATCCAATGTTCGCTCCCGAGGAATAGGTTTTCTTGCCTAAGAAAAGCTGTTAAGCAGCGATACGACCGTTGCGGCCTCTTCTTCGCGGATGCAGGGGCCGATCGGGATGCTGAGTTCCTGAAGGGCAAGCTGCTCCGTGACGGGCAGGCTCAGACAGGCAAGCTCAGGATAACATTCCTGCCTGTGAGGAGGGATTGGGTAGTGGATTAGCGTGCCTACTCCATTGTCCTTGAGATATTTCTGAAGTTCATCCCTTCGGGGACTGAAGATGGGGAAGAGATGATAAACATTCTGCGCATCATCCAGACGTGCCGGGAGCGTGACAAGCGGGTTGGAAATATTCTCGTAATAGTAGGCTGCAATCCTCTGTCTATGGGCGTTGTCCTGCTCCAGGTAGCGGAGTTTTACGTCGAGTACGGCGGCCTGGATTTCATCGAGACGACTGTTCCTCCCGGTGTATTTGAATACGTATTTCCTTGAACTCCCGTAGTTTGCGAGTGAACGTACGGTTTCCGCCAATGCCGGGTCATCTGTGGTTACGGCGCCTCCGTCTCCCAAGGCGCCGAGGTTTTTCCCGGGGTAAAAACTGTGCCCTGCTGCATCTCCGACCGAACCGGTCCGTCTGCCGTCCGGAACGCGGCAGCCGTGGGCCTGGGCGTTGTCTTCAATCAACTTCAGTCCGTACTTGCGGCAGAGTGCTCCAATCTTTTCGGTATAGGCATTACGTCCATAAAGATGCACGATTGCGATTGCCTTTGTCCTTCCCGTGATGGCTCTTTCTATCGCGTCGTCGTCAATCTCAAGCGTTTCCCTGCGAGGTTCCACTAGTACGGGCTTCAGCCCGTTCTCGCTGATGGCCAGTATGGTGGCGATATACGTGTTAGCCGGAACAATTACCTCGTCCCCAGGCTTCATCTCGCCAAGTTCGATGTAGGCGCGGAAAATCCATATCAGGGAATCCAGTCCGTTGGCGCAGCCTATGCAGTGGCCGGAACCGATGAATTCGGCGTAATGCCGCTCGAAACGTTCGTTCTGCTCTCCCTGCAGGTACCATCCGCTTTGTACGACCTGGGATACGGCTGCTTCGATTTCGTTTCCGTGCAGAGCCGTTACGTCCTTAAGAGATAGAAAAGGTATCATTCGAGAAATCTGAGAGTGGAGCATAGGGGATTCGAACCCCTGACCTATAGATTGCGAACCTATCGCTCTACCAACTGAGCTAATACCCCGAAACGGACTGCAAAAGTACAATCTTTTCGTAACTTTTGCAAGTCCGGACTTAAAAAAGTGTCATCAGGAGATAAATTGCTCCTTCAGCCGTTCAATTTTTTCAGGCGCGTCGGCTCCGCAGGCTCCGAAATAGAACTTGATCTTTGGCTCGGTGCCGGAAGGACGTAC
>CACZDC010000006.1 GCA_902779785.1 uncultured Bacteroidia bacterium | reverse complement strand
CGCGCCGGGAGGCGACGACCGCTCGCCTACAAAGATAAGACAGCGGTCTTGATTTTTATACAACTGGCCTAAAATCGACAGTTTTTATATATATTTGCATTGAGATAATAAACCGTGATACGGATGAGGTAATTCGCTTAGTGCAAAGTCCCCGCCTCGAGCCTCACCGAAAGGTAAATATCTGCCACGTAGTCTTGGGGCAAAATTTAAAGGATTATGAACAAAAGAATTGTATTGATTGTCCTGGCGGCCCTGACATTGCTTGCGGCGGGCTGCAATAAGAAAGATCAGCCCGCCAAAGTCTCTGTCAGCGTGAAAGACCGCGATCCCGCCAAGGACGAGATGGGGCACCAAGGTGCCGAAAAAAAGATGTTCGGGCAGAATAATAATTCAACTATATTCTCGATCGGCAATACCGGTTGGAAAGGTTTGCTCTGGTATCAAGGCGGGAATAATTCTATGACGTATTACGGCAACGGCACATTCAAAGCCGCTTGGAACGGAACAAATAATTTTATAGCCGGCGTTGGATATTATGGCGGTGACGACTTGAGATCGAATAATATGCAGTATGACTGCTATTTCAGGCACAGTAAGACCGGGTCTGGCGGAGGATATAATTACATAAGCGTTTACGGATGGACGCTGAATCCTCTCGTCGAATTCTATATTGTCGAAGACTGGTTTAGCAAACCGGGACCCAATCTTCTCGGTCAGAAAAAAGGTACTATTACTATTGACGGTGCCTCTTACGACGTATACCAGAACATGAGATATAACGTACCATCCATAGATGGTGAAAAGACTTTTCCTCAGTTCTTTTCTGTCCGAAGCAGCTCACGCCAAAGCGGCCATGTTGACATCTCCGCTCATTTTAAACAATGGGAAAGTCTTGGAATGAAGATAGGTAACATCTTCCAACTTATGTTCGCAGTCGAAACCGGCGGCGGCTCCGGCACGCTGGACTGCGATTATTTCTACCTGAGCGACGGAAAATTCTGACGGGTATCGGCTTTAACCTGATTCCGGTATCCTTCCTCAGGGCCGTACCATTGAGCTTTTTCCGGCCGGTATCTGTGAATAACGCAGAAATTTTGCTAAATTTGTTGAATTAGCAGCATTTTATTCAATGAGCACAGATACTAAACAGCGTCAAGCGGCAAAAGCATTCGCAGCCAAGTGGAAAGGCCAGGGCTACGAAAAGGGGCAGAGTCAGCCCTTCTGGATGGAACTCTTGCAGAAGGTTCTTCAGGTAGAAGACCCATTCAGTATCATCTCCTTCGAAAACAGGGTGAAGCTATCCAATACCAGCTTCATCGACGCTTATATCAAACCGACTCACGTACTCATCGAACAGAAGTCTGTAGAAAAAGACCTCAAAACGCCGATTCCCCAGAGCGATGGAACCACCCTTACTCCCTACCGTCAGGCAAAACGCTATGCAGAAGAACTCCCATATTCAGATCGCCCACGCTGGATTGTTATCTGCAATTTCAGGGAGTTTGATGTTTATGATATGGAGAACCCTCAAGGAGAGCCGGAAATAATACTGCTGGAAAACCTGGAGAAAGAATACCACCGCCTGTCCTTTCTGGTCGATGACACCAATGTCCACTTGAAACAGGAACTCCAGGTCTCCATCCAGGCTGGTGAAATCGTCGGCGTCCTTTACGACAAGATTCTTGCCCAGTACAAGGACCTCAACAATCCAGAGTCCCAGAAAGCGCTGAACAAGCTTTGCGTCCGCCTCGTGTTCTGCCTCTATGCTGAGGATGCCGGCATATTCGGAACAAAAGATATGTTCCACGACTATATGGAGCAGTTCCCGGCCTCGATGTTCCGTGAGCAGCTTATCAAGTTGTTCCGTATCCTGGACCAGAAGCCCGAGGACCGCGACCCTTACGAGGACGAGAAACTGCTGGCATTCCCTTATGTCAATGGTGGTATGTTTGCCGGAGACATCGAGATACCCCGAATCAACGAGGAGATCCGCTCGCTGATTCTCCAGCGTGCCTCGGACAATTTCGACTGGAGCCAGATCAGCCCTACCATCTTCGGCGCCGTTTTCGAGTCCACCCTGAACCCGGAAACGAGAAGGGCCGGTGGTATGCATTATACCTCCATTGAGAATATACACAAAGTCATAGACCCGCTTTTCCTGGATGAGCTGAAGCAGGAGTTGACCGAGATCAAGGCGACCTCCGTGGCCAAGACCAAACGGGAGCGTGCCTTCGCTTTCCAGGACAAACTTGCCGGTCTCAAATTCTTCGACCCGGCCTGCGGCTCCGGCAACTTCCTCACCGAATCATACACCTCGCTCCGACGACTCGAAAACGATGCGCTACGCATCATCTATGGAGATAACAGAGTAATTGGAGAAATGGCGGAACCTATCAAGGTCTCCATCAACCAGTTCTACGGCGTAGAAATCAATGATTTTGCCTGCTCCGTGGCCCAGACGGCCCTCTGGATAGCCGAGTCCCAGATGATGCAGGAAACGGACGAAATCGTGGGATACAACCTCGATCCGCTGCCGCTAAAGACTTACAACAACATTCATGAGGGTAATGCGCTCCGGATGGATTGGAATGAGGTTGTGCCGGCGAATGAGCTGAACTATATCATGGGGAATCCTCCATTCTCTGCGGGCCGTAGAATGGGAAACCAACAGAGAGAAGATATGAACTTAGTTATGGCTGAGTTCCCAAATAACGGCGATTTGGATTACGTTACTGCTTGGTATGCTATGGCAGCCAGGTTTATGCGTAATACATCAATCTGTGCAGGATTTGTATCGACAAGCTCTATCACCCAAGGCGATCAGGTTATCAATCTATGGAAGCCTCTGTTTGAAAGATACAATCTTAATATCTTTCATGCAGTTCGCTCTTTTAATTGGCAAAGCGAATCACATAATAGCGCAAGTGTTCACTGCATAATCATAGAGTTCACAATCGGTGATATTCATCCACGTAAAACCATCGTGACTGGGACTTCGGCTGCTATTCCCGTTCAGCATATTAACGGGTATTTAATGGATGCCCCGGATATTTGGATTGAGGGTGTTACAAAGCCATTAAGCGAAGTGCCTATCCTTAGCAATGGCAATAAACCTCTTGATAATGCTATATGTGCCTTTACCCCAGAAGAAAAGGAAGAGTTCGTTAGGAACGAACCGCTCGCGGAGCCCTATTTTATGCGGTATATGGGCAGTAGAGAGTTCATTAACAATATAGAAAGATGGTTTCTGATTATCAATAGAATACCGCCTCATTTACTTGCCAAGATGCCTCTGGTTCAGGATAAGCTCCGTCTCGTTCGTGAGTATAGGTTGGGGTCTAACAGTGCTCAAACCAAGAAACTTGCGGAGTACCCTGCTAAGTTTCATTTTGAGAATATGCCAGAGAAAGATTTCCTTGTCATTCCTCAGACATCATCGGGAAGACGGCGTTATGTCCCTATCGGTTTCTTGACTCCAGACATAATGACTAACAATAAACTTCAAGTGATGAAGGACGGAACTCATTATGAGTTTGGCATCTTGTCATCTTCTGTCCATAATGCTTGGCTACGCGCTGTTGCTGGCCGCTTACGTGATGACTTTACTTATTCAGTTAGTATTGTCTACAATACATTCCCGTGGCCAAAACCTAATGACATTCAAAAAGCTGCAATCGAAGAAACGGCCAAACAGATTCTTGAAGTTCGTGCTCATTATCAAGAGTCATCCCTTGCTAATCTGTATGATGACCTCTTAATGCCAGAAGACTTGCGAAAAGCACATCATACGAATGATAATGCCGTGTTAAAAGCTTACGGCTTCCCCAAAGATGCCACCGAGTCCGACATCGTCGCCCGCCTCTTCAAAATGTACCAGGAACTCACAAAATAGCAACCGACTATGGAAAAGAACCTCACCATACGCAACAGCACAGCCGAATTCCTCATCTTCCAACTTGAAAACCGGGAAGATGGCGTCCAGCTGCTCTATTCCGATGAAACCCTTTGGCTCACTCAGGAGGCCATTTCACTGCTGTTCGACAAAAGCCGCTCCACCATTGCAGAGCATCTGCAGAACGTTTTCGCATCCGGAGAATTGGCCGAAAATTCAGTTTGTCGGAAATTCCGACAAACTGCCACTGACGGAAAAAACTACCAGGTAAAATACTACAATCTGGATGCAGTAATCTCTGATCGCTTCCTAGAAGGCGACGACCGCCCCGTTCTCGATGATGCTGGCCACGTCTCCGCAGACTACGCAAAAGAATTCGCCGAAACTGAATTCGAGAAATACCGCGTCATCCAGGATCGACTCTTCCAGTCCGACTTCGACAGGCTCATGAATGGAGATGATCTGCTGGAACTGCCGGAAGTTGAACAATAATTCAAGTTGTTCAAAGGGCTCACCAAGCCTGTCTTCGAGTCCGACATCGTCGCCCGCCTCTTCAAAATATACCAGGAACTGACAAGTAAATAGATTATGGCACAACAATCCTACCCCTGCGAGACCTGTAAATTCCGGGCTCATTACGACAAGAATCCCAAATCTTTCTTCGGCCGCTTCTGGAGGTGGCATATCAATTTCTGTCCCGGATGGAAGGCTTTCTTTACCAATCAGCCCGATCAGACCAAGGCTGCACTAAGGGAGAAGTATAACTTTCAGAAATATCAGTAAGCATCATATAGAGTATTATGAAATTCCTTGGAAACATACTGTGGCTACTGCTGGGCGGGATAATTATCTCCGTCATTTATTTTGTTGTGGGACTTGTGATGTGCGTTACCATTGTGGGGATTCCCTTCGGAGTGCAGCTGTTCAAGCTGGGGGCGTATGCTCTGTGGCCGTTCGGGCACGAACTGGTGAACGGGCCCAGGGAGCCGGGCTGCCTGTCGGTTGTGATGAATCTGGTGTGGATACTGCTGGGGTGGTGGGAGATTGCGATTGTGCACCTCGTGTGCGGGCTTATTTGCTGCATTACCATCGTGGGCATTCCGTGGGGAGCGCAGCATTTCAAAATGGCTATCGGAGCGGTGTTCCCCTTCGGCAAGAAGATAGTCTGACAGCATCCACCTTGGCAATAAAAAGTCGTTATGACTCCCATCAAATAATTTGATATGATATTTGTTTATATCATATATTTTTATTAGTTCTATGGCCACCGGAACAAAATCAGCACAATATGAGATTAATTTCTGATATAAGGCGTGCTGAGTGAGGATGGGCTGTACGATTTGCTGGGCGAGGTGGACAGAATTCTGAGGAGGGACACTATAGGACCATCACGCTGACACGTCTTCCCCGCCCCTTTGGCGCCCGGAATAGTGGTCAAAATCAGCTTTTTGAGAAGTAGGACATCAGGGCCTTCTGATAGTCCTGAAGGGCGGCGGAGCCTTTGGGGGTTATGCGGCAGACGGTGTGGGAGCCGCGGCCGGCGCCGCTGGTGGAAAGTTTGATATAGCCGGCGTCCTGGAGGTTGGAAAGCTGGACGGAAAGGTTACCCGAAGTGGCGCCAGTGAGCCCTTTCAGGTACACGAAGTCCGCGTCATCCAGCGAGTCCAGGGCCGCCATAATCTTGAGCCGTAACTCGTTGTGCAGTATGGGGTCAAGATCTTTAAATACCATCCTTAATTCTTTTCTTGTAGAGAAGACCGGGTACTACCAGTGACACGACGGATACAACGGAAAGCGCAAGCATTTGCCATGCCCAAAGCTCTCCCTGAAGGATAAAGGCACCAATGCCTATGGCTGCACCCGCTAGCCCGCCTATAATCTTTGGGCGGAATCGGTTGACTTCACCGGTGACAAAGGCTCCTGTCCCGACAAGAAGGCTGATGAGCGGCACGGCAAACAACTCGAACATATCGGCAAGCCCGAAGGCAAATCCGCCGACCGCACAGGCCGCTCCGACAAAAATCCAGAAATCCAGGATAATCTTGGCTTCGTGGGTTCTGTGATGAGTGCGTTTGTGGTCACGACGAAGGAGAATGATCATCCAAGGCCAGCCGATAACGACGGCCCCGGTCCAAATCCAAAGGCACCAACTCTGGCGAAAGACCATCCACAGTACAAACTGAATCAAGAAAAAAGCAGCGGTGAGGAATCCCCACAGAAGGAAAAGGTTTTCTCCTGTGGGAATCTTGTCCATTTCTACTTTGCCCCTTGTACGGGCAATGACTTCCAATGCGTCAAAGTTTTCTTCCATACAAGAGGCAAAGATAGCGATTTTTTAATTGTGGTCTACGTATATAGTACTGGTCTTTCTATTGTCATACTTCAGTCGGAAGATAATCTGGGTGCCGTAGCCCGTCTCGCCGCCAGGATTGCTCTTGGTGCGCTCAAGCTTCGGGTGATCCTCCTTGCCGCCGTGGCCAGAGAAGGAGAATCCGTCGTAATCGTAGGCCAGTTCTACATCGGCCCAGTTCCAGTAGGCATCTTCCGGAACGGTAATAACGCCCACTTCCATGCCCATAGGATAATTGCACACGCCATTCTCTCCGCCGCTGGTGTGGGGTTCAAAAGCGCCGTTACTGTGCTTATAGGTAATCTTGAAGGAGGAGGCCTTATGATGAACCACCTTAACGGGGATGGTGAACTTGACGCTGTGGTCGGTCACGCTGCGGAAGATAAGGTTGAAGTTTCCTTCCGGGATGCCCTTCTTGAAGCTGACATATTTGCCGTAAGGATTGTAATCCAACTTGTTATAGTTCTCCGTAGCCGGGTCAATCTCTATGCCGTAACCGGTGAAAGAAGATTCCTTGGGCGTCCATTCATCTACCGTAAGCCAGACTGTGTCGCTGTCTCCCCATTCGGGATCATTCTCGGCCAGGATATAATTGGCGGAACTGTTTTGCATCGAAAGGGAGAAGGAAGAGTACCCGGGGCCGTTATAGAGTGAAATTTTATAGGTCATCTCCGTGCCGACATAGCCGAAGGTCAGCGTAACCTGATCGTTGTCGGCCGATTTTGTAGCAGTAAGCTTTTGCGTGGAGGCGTCCCAGCTGAACCATTCCCCGGAAGAGCCATTTCGGGTCTGGCTTTTCAGCGTTACCTTGCTCCAGTCGAAGGTGGCGCCGGGAGTCCAGGATGCAGAAATGCTTATAGACTTGCCGGGGGTAACCCAGTCGCTCTCGTAATTCAGACGGAATCCCGAGAGGTCGGCAACCAGTTCCTCCACAATCGCGTTGCCGCAGATGGTGTATTCGACTCCGTCAGAGACATAGCTGTCTGTTTCGGGATCGTACTTCTGGTTCTCAAATACAAGGACAAAGAGGAACTGGTAATCTCCGGAGTATGATTTGGTTCCGCTTTTCTCTTTGAGCCAGATCTGGCTGCTGCCGTCCAGCTTCACGTTTCCGCCCTGTCCCATATGTGCGTCTATCATACCGCCCAAACGCATTGTCCCCAGTTTTGTCCCGGCCCAAGGATACTTCTGGTAGAACTCCTGGTTGATGGTTGTCAGTTTATTGGCAATTGCCTGAGGGAGTTCGGCATTGGCCCAGCCCATAGTCATTTGCTCCGGATCCTCATCCATCAATTCCACGTGGATGGCCTGCTGGGAACCGTCCATATTGCTGGTGCCAACATACCAGCTCGAGTACTCTTGAGGCAGTGTAAATACTTGAACCTCACCACCTTTCTTCTGAATGGAATAAGTGTTCTCCTTGAGTTTTTCTGCCATTGAAATTGGCTGTTCGCCCACGGTCGGATCCTCTGCGTCCAGTGGCAGTACAGTAGCTGTTGCCGTCGCCAGGTTGCCCTGCTGTTCCACGATTCCCTTTACGTTTTTCACCGTTCCTTTGACGGTGCCGCCCTTGAAGTTTGCCGGATCCGAGGCGGTAAAGGTTACGCTTATTTTCCCGTTTTCATCCGTCGTCCCCGACGCGGGGCTCACCGTACCGCCGGTGGCCTCGAAATGCACCGTTGCCGTGGTCTTGTCTTTTGTAAGGTCAATCACAGTTCCGTCGGGACGAAGGAGCGAGAAGGTGAAGGTAAATGACGCAGTACCGTTCTCGGCAATCTTCTGCGAAGCCGGTGACACAGTGAGTTTGTCCTGTGTTCCCTGAAGTTGTTCTTCGATTTTCTCCGGGTCGCATCCGGAAAGGAGCCCTGTCACCAGGACAAAGAGGGGAAATAAGTGCTTGAGTTCCATATATGAGTGCCTTTAGTTTATTTCATAAACTTTCGCAAAGATACTAAAGTTTATAAAATAAACAATAAAAAGCCTATGTTCGCACAAAAATGCGAAAAGACGTTGAAAGCTCTAAATATTTTTGCTCTACGAAAACAAAAAAAACCTCCCGTGAGGGAGGCTTGTGCCCAGAACCGTTCTATTCTCGAACCTTTTGCTGGAGGGGATAGAGCGATTGTGGTCCATGCACGATATTCTTCCAGACCCAACTAATCACCACATGATTAATCTTTGGAGGGTGACTATCGGTCTCTCGACTTTTTAGTCACCCTCTTTTTTTGTTATAAGGCCGCCTATATTTCGCTCACGGGAAGGACAACTCTAATTGCAATACTATCATATTCTTCACTTGATCTGCGGAATATCTCATTATCTTCCACATTCCACGTCCTAATCACATGTGCTTTCCCTTCTTTCGGGCCCGTAGGATTAATAAGAATATCTATGTCGGTCGGATAATCATCAAAGAAGTCGGAACAAAACTCTTTCAAGCCATTCCAATAAAAAAGTCGTTGTCTATAAGATGAAGTGGCAATATATTCCCATTCGGCTTCAGTCGGTAATCGGAAAGTTTTTTCTAACTTTTCGTTCAATCTCTCAATTATCTCCTGAGTCAACTTCCGTTTATAATTTGCTGGACAAAAGGTTGGAAAATAAATATCATTCTGAGTCCCGGACCCCTTTTTCCTGCTTAAACTAAATACGAGACCATTAGTGAGAGGAGTTTTGCTAATGTAATAACTGCTCAGCCTTACACGGTGAACAGGTTCGGATTTCATCTTCAAACTTCCTCTTCCATCAAATCCCATCTCAAACTCTCCTCCACGGACCAATACCATGACAAGCTGTTCTTCTCCAACCCGAAAAACTAGAGAATCTGGAAGTCCTTGAGAATCATCAATAACTGGCTGTATCTCTTGTTGTACGACCTCCGGCATAGTCTGATTATCAGTTTTTTTGGATTGAATGAACGCTATTTCCTCCATTTCGATTTTGACGTCCACTCCGCCTATATTAATTAGGATATGCGAGAGAGCTTCTATTTCCTTCAGCTCTCCAGATAAGGTTGTTCCATTTTTAAGGACAACATTTGTAATCTTGTTCTGGGCCGAAAGAATGAAGCCGGTGTACATCAAGATTACCAAAAAAGAGAAAATATACTTTTTCATTTTGAGGGGATAGCAATTAACTATTACAAAAAAAATCGAAATCCGACAAAACGCCAAACAGGAATCAGTTCATCTATTTTGTTATATGCCTCTCCACCACCTTCCCTCCTTCATACACACAAAAACATCCACTCTCCTTTTCCCGTCCAAACCATCGGCCACTATTTCCCCGAGCCCCATTTTTCGCCGCCTTTAGAGCTTCTTCATAGTTAGAATGATAGAAGACTGCGGCGGTATCTTTGGGCTCGTTTCTCCTTGGCCGTGGATAGTAGGACGGCTGCTTCATTCTCCAAACATATTCGGGGACTTCGGTTATGGGTGGGTATTCTGGCAACATGGGCGCAAGTTAAGGAAAGCTTGTGCCAGGATGCTGCTCAATGTGAAATTATATCGCCCGAATCGTTTCTTCAGTGATGGACAGTTCCGGCAGATGACCCACTTTGCAGTTGTAGATCAGGTGGTTGAACTCGCCTTTGTATTCATCGGCCAGCTGTTCTCCCCGGATTTTAAAGTATAATGCCTCGACAAAAGATCGGCTGCGGTTGTTGCCAAAGTCGCAATGGACAATCTGCTTCTGCCCGGATTCGTAAGCATAGAGCATCCTGGGCAGTGCAGTTATCAGAGAATCCAACCACTGAGCGCCGTCTGCCTCAGAAACAGGGCAATAGATCCACTCGATCCCACGATCCCTCAAGGCCTTCACCAAATCGGCCGTATAGGGTTTTTCGGACACATTGACGCAGAACCGGACCCCGCCCCAGATGTAGGGGTTGTCCAGCAGGCGTAAACTTGGATATTCTCTGGCGGCTATTGGAGCGAAAGTGTATGTTTTCATCGGCTATTTTACATTGGTCTCAATATGAAAGTTCGCATATATGCCACTACGCTGTCCACCGTCGTGATTCCAGTCTGAGTAGCTCGAATAAAAGAGTCCGCCAGTATATGATAATAATTCCTCAAACTCGGAGATCGGGTGCTTTCCATTAGGGAAAGTGTACTTGTAGTGCTCGTTGACTCGGTATCCACCCCAGGATGTCCATTCTTGCTTGTCTCGGCTCATCTGAAGCTTGTGTGGCCAAATCCGTATAGACATTGTGTGGCTATCAAAAGCACCTTCTTCCCGACCTCCTTCGTGTGAACTAAGATATACATGGACCTTATCCTTAAAGGAATTTGGAGCCATAATCATAGTGATGGCTACCTGAATGGCACGCCACTGCTCGGAGTACTTCACCACAGGGATTTCTTCCAGAAATTTGATGAGGCCCTTTTTTACTGGTTCGGGCAATTTGTCGAGTTTATCCATAGTTTCTTGCTTTTATGGCGCAAATATACCGACAGCTTGTACCAAAGCGCTGCTTAATGTAAAACTATATCATCAACCTTATCAACCCTTCACTCTTCACAAACGTATCCGGATGGGCCATAACTACTGCATAAACCTGTCTACCATCCACCGGCTTTCCATCCCACCTCTTGTATAATCCTTTCTCGTTAACCAGGCGCGCAATCTGGTCAGTCTTCATGCCGTGGTTGGATGAAGCGAGGAGATACACTATGGCTTCTGGGAGAGTCATGCGGTCAATCAGTCTATAATCTTGATAATTGAACCTGGCCTTGGTTCCTCGACGATATTATTATGGTCATCGTGCTCCTTAGAGTCGCTGATTTCCACAAAGCACAGGTTTTCTTGATCATAATCCCAGTGAGGTGTCGTGTACCAATAATTCATCAACCCGACGTAATACCGAACCTTCTCTTTCCAACGGTCAGAGGGGAAACCGAACCGCATATTTCGAAGACAGCATTCAAACCCCGGGAGTCTTGAATCTTCTATGGCATTATAATCATAGTGTCTGCGTTCAATATAGGTCCAGCAGCCGTTTTCCGCATGATGCCTATACCAGCGCCACACCTTGGATTTGTCTGGTTTACCGATAAAAAAACAGATTCGCTCCAACTGCCACCATCTTAAGTCCTCTTCATCCTTTGCTCTATAAATGACAGTATCCGGATCACCTCTTTCGCCCTCACTCATAACATTCAGGCCGTCCAGATACTCCCCTGCAAAATAATCCAGGGACTCATTCTCGAACTCCTTTGGCAGATGGGCTCTTATCCACTTTTCGTCAAGTTTCATACACATTTTACTCCATCACCTCCAGATAGAAACTGACTGGCCTGAATCCGTCATTGCAGCTGATCATGGCGCTCATAGGGTTCTTCATCCAGCCATCGAAGAAATCACCTTCTCCACGTGAGAGGGCCTCCACAAATTCCCTCATAGACTTCCAAGCTTCCGGACACATACCATCCGGACACTTACCATCAACCGAAATCCACTGCTGACCTTCCTGAACATCACATGCATGCTCGATGGGATTCTCGTACTGGGCCATCAAGTCTGGGTATGATGCTTTCCTTATGGCTGTAATCCGGATCTTCTTCATGTACTCTATTTGCTTTTATCCACTGTCCACGTGCAAGAAGACCAATTGTCCCCCACTTTCTTTTTCTCACCCATGGTAACCGTATAGCCTTCAGCCGCGGAGAACATGTCATTGTAGAACGTGGTGTTCAGTTCCATGGCTTCCATAGTTATGCTTCCAGTACCGGACAGCCTGACCGAACCGCCAAACATTATCCCCTCGTTTGACATGATGACCTGTGAGTCCCCGATGAGCGTTAGGTTGCACACTTCTCCCAACTCGAATTTCTTGCCGCGGGTAAGGTAGCATGTGAAAAATTCGAAGGTGATGGACTCCGCATACACTTTGTATGAATAACCGCTGGACACCAGGGAGAATTTGGTTCCTTCGACTTTGATGGTGTACTCGCTGCCGAACGGGATGACCATTGGCTGTAGATAGGGCTTTTGGCTGTCGGAACCAACCTCCGGGACATCCTCTTCACTACCCTTCTGACATGATACACCCACCACTCCAGCCACTGTAAATAGCAGGGCGACCAGGAACAGGAATCTAACGGTCTTCTTCATGACACTGCGAAGATAGTGAAAATAGCCGATTAATCCAGCAGAAGGCCTGTATTCTGGGGCTTGTACCGATTTAGCAATTGCCTTCCCTCGTAAACAAAAAGCAGAAAGTTGCGGTATCCTGATGGTCAACCTAACCATCCAAGCGACTCAAGAACTCAGCGACGGTAAGTATCTCCACGTCTCCATAATTACCGACAGACAGCAAGTCATCGTCTCCACTAACAATATAAAGGCATTTCCCGTCAACAGCACAGGATATGAACTTATTGTCGTCCGGATCACGGCTGGCTTGGATATCGGAACTGACGCGGATGATTTCGAATTTTGAAAGAAGTTCCTGAAGTGGAATCCTTGTGTCAATCCTAGGGTACTTCTGTTTCAGACGGAGTACAATCTCTTCATACTCGTCCACAATCTCCTTGCTGGCCACAACATCCACCCTGCCCTCCATGATATAATGAAGAAGCTGGTAAGGCTTGCCCCCGAAGAAGATGGCGGAGGCAATTACATTGGTATCTACGACGATTCTCATTTGCGCTTCTGGGCTCTCATCGCCTTGATTTCGGCATTAATATCTTCCTCTGTAAGTCCTAGTTGTGCGGCAGTTCTCTGCGCCTGTTCAACCAGCGCGTAGAATTCATCAAGAGAAGGCTCCTTAACAGGTTTGAGGAGGATATTCTCATTGTCTGTCACGACCAGGAATTGCGAGCCCACCCCAAGACCGAGTTTCTTGCGGATGGCGATAGGGAGAACGATTTGTCCCCTGGATGACATAGCTGCAATGGTTGCCATAATATCCGATATTTAAGAAAAGTAAGTAATTCTTATTTTTCTGCAAATATAATGATTATTGTTTAATATCAAAATAACAATATACCAAGAAATGACAATACTTGATTCCTCCATCCCGTCCGTTGTATTCCTTATCTGAAAATGCAAATAACAGTTATGGGAGAATTTAATTACCAAGATTTTATGAACAGACTCCACGCTCAGGCAAGTGGTGGAGAAGATGCCAGGATTAGACAGGACAAGGCGATTATGAGGGTCTTTGGCAGCTGGATCGAAAGGCGCACGCCGGAATATCATCAAGTAGTTTCCTAATATTTGAATGAAAAGCTTAATAATCAGGATACTAGAAAATTATTTAGTAGAGGCAGAATTGATGATAGGGACTGATGTACTAAAAATTCCGCTGAGTTTGGTCCGCTGCATTAATAAACACCCTTTTCCTACTTTAAATGAAAAAAAAAGTAGTACATGAAGGGTGTGAGGAGCGCAGCGATCGATGGGTTATGAGCGCAGCGAATATCCCATCAGTAAACCCTTATTACCCCCATGACCATCGCTTTCGCTTTGGTCGACGGCATCACCGCCTACCTCTCCACCTTCGTGTAGCCTTCGAAATGGCCAAATAGCACTATCACGGGCGAAATGCAGAGTAAATCCGTTCTGTTTCGCCCGCTATACGAACAGGTCTGCCATTGTGACCTGGCTGTTCGCTATATCGGAATACCCGTTCCTCTCCAGCCCGTAGGTGGTGATGAAAGTGATGAACAGGCCCTTCTTGGTGCCGGTCTCCCGGCGGAATGCTTCGCTGCGATTGTTCAGTTTGAGGAATTCGTCTTTTGAAATGGCGTATGTTCCGCCCGAATACTTGACTTCACAGAGATTGATAATACCGTCAGCCCTGTCAATGGCAAGGTCCACCTGGGCGCCCTGGGGAGATTCAGTGCTACGCCAGGAATAATACTGCGTGAGAATGCGGTCCACGCCGATGGCTTTCAGGATCAGCGGGATATGGGCCATGGCCACCCGCTCGAAGGCGAGGCCGTACCAAGTGTTCTGTACAGGGGTGTTCAACGTATTGCTCCAGTAGTGCGCGTCCGTTATCCTCTTTGTGAGGAAGGTCTGGTGGAAGATGGAGTAAAAGTCCACAAGCTGGTACAGGCCGCCTGTCGCCCTTACACTTTTTCCAATCAAGTTGTAATAACGGATGAAGTCACAGTTGACCAGGTCTTCCAGGATGTCGCCGAAATGGCCATTGTCGTTGACTTTCAGTTTCTTTGCAAGCTCTCCACGTGTCATTCCCTTCCGGCTGCCGGAAAGGGTCCTGATGACGGCCTTGTATTTGTCCGGGTTGTTGAACAGGGATTTGTAGAGCCGGTCGAATTCCCTTGCCAGGGGCGCCTCTTTCCCGAAGAAGAGCATGTCAACGTTTTCGGAAAGGCTCTTGTTCCTGTCCAGCATATCCAGGTAATAAGGGACGCCACCCAGGATCATATAGGTCTGCAGAACGCTGATGTCGGTCCATCCGAACCCGTTCAGGCGAAGGTATTCGCGCGTCTCACCCAACGTAAACGGGAATAGATGCTTTTCGTGGGTAATCCGGTCGTGCAATCCGCCTTTGTTGTCAATGATGTTCCGGATGATCCAGGAGGTGGCGCTGCCGCAGACAATCAGGAAGACTTCGGCATGTTTACTGCCCCAGGTATTCCAGAAACGGTCCACGGCCTTGACAAGGCTGCTCTTGGGCGTTGCCAGGCAGGGCAGTTCGTCAATGAATACGACCAGCCGTTTGCCAGGGACGAGTTTCTGCTCAAGCAGGCCCCGGAGCGCTTCGAAAGCATTCATCCAGGAACGGGGCTTGCGCCCTTTGTATCCGCATCTGCGAAGGTCTTCCGTAAAGGCGGCGAGTTCTTCCTCCTGTGTCCCTCCGATAATGCCGGACGTGGAAAATGCATATTCCCCGCTGAACTGGCTATCCACAAGAAAAGTCTTTCCCACGCGTCTTCTGCCATAGACGGCAATGAATTCCGGCTTTCCGGAATCATAGTATCTCCTAAGTTCGGCAATCTCTTCCTGCCTACCGAATATACGGTCCATATCCAATAATTTTCCCAAAGATAATCAAAATTACAATATCCCGGGCGAAATACATGGAAAAATCGCCACAAATCGCCCAGGATAGTGCATCTCGGGCCGGTCGGTATTAATTCGCCGATATGGTCACATCGGACGCCGGCATGGTGAGGGTATAGGAACCGCCTCCGTTGTTTGTCAAGGTGACAGTGTTGCTCGACCCATCGACAGCGCTGTAGGAAGATCCGCCGGACAGGGTAACAGTGACGGACTTGCCAGAGACAAAGTACTTGACACCTCCGTGCTCCAAGTCTTCAGCAGTAGAAGGCGTCACAGTCACGCCGGTGGCAGCAATAATCTTGTAGGCACCTGCTACACCGTCATGATCTGCTCCGTCAACGGCAAGGCAGCACGGCACTCGAAACGATGTACGGAGCCACCAGGTCCACATCGATAACCGCCTGGAACTCAGCACGCTTCATCTCATGCATGGGAATACGCTTGATGATGCCGGCGTTGTTCACGAGGATATCGATCTGACCGACCTCAGCATGGAACTTTTCGACCAGTGCCTTCACATCGTCTTCTTTGGTAACGCGCAGCCACAGCCTGTCGCTGAGTTTCGTGAACCTGCTGATGCAGAGCGGGGCGAAAGGCAGCATAGACATTGCCGACACCATAGACGATCCGTCAGTCCTTGACGGCTATGTTATGGCCGGATCTTACATTCGGCCCTTTACTGTGGACCTTTCTTACACATATAGTTTCTAGTTTCCGGGATAGAAGCCTTCCCGGCGAGTGACAGTGTCGTTCCCGGGGTATACTCTTACGAGCACCACTCCGTGAGGCGCGACTTCCGTCTCCCACCTTTCTTTAGCCCCGACCGTAGCGATGTCTTTCTGCCGCCACAGGTCACGTATCGTCTGAGTGCCCTCGATACCGATACTGTGGCAGATGAATCCGATCTTCCGGGGAGTTTCTCCGAGATTGAACATACCAATGGCAACAGAACCGTCTTCCAGAGGCTTGATGTAGGTGGCATATGCGTCACTGTAGTAGTAGCGGGAAGCCTGCAGTCCCAGCGGATCCTGATTGACATCCAGTACCTCCGTATTGGACAGCAGCGAGAAGGTGAAATCGTCCATATCCGCCATATCGCAGCCAATCAGGAGAGGAGAAGCCAGCAGAGCCCATAGAGAAATATGGGAGTACTGCTCGTCCGGAGTTAGCTTGGAATCGTGGACTTTCGGCCCCCAGCCGACCTTTCCGACAACCAGCATATCGGCGTCCGGCCAGTGGCCCGGAGCCTTGAACTGTGCCCATCTGTCCTGGCCTTTGAAGCCAATCTTGACAATGCTCTCCCACTTGTCCCGTATGTCGCCGGTAGTGCGCCAGGCCTGGCAGTATTTTTCCCAGTAGGGGGCGAGGGCGAATGGTGCGCTGTTCGACAGACTCAGAACTATGTCTCGTCCGGTCTCATTCAGCGCCTCGGCCATTTCCCGGGTGTTGTATACGTCATTTGGATTCCAGTCATACTTCAGGTAATCCACGCCCCAGTCAGCCCATTGGGCGGCATCTGCCTTGGCAAAGGAATACTTGCCGAAGTACCATAGAGTTTTGCGGTCAGTCCTGCTGCGGTCCAGTTTATAGACACTGTCGACAAGTTCCTTCTTGATGAAGTCATATGTGCCGTCAGGATAGTCCGCGCTGGTGCCGATGTGTCCGGCATATGTGCCGACCCAGGGACCGGAATAGATGCCGAATTTTAGGCCCATCGAGTGAATCTCCTTCGCAAGGCCTTCCATATCGGGGAACTTGCTGTTCGGCTGGATTGCATTATGTTTTCCGCCGCGTACGCCCTGCCATCCGTCGTCAATGTTGATGTAGCTCCATCCGCAGTCCGCGAGCCCTCTCTCGACCATCGCCCGGGCGGAACTGATGACTTTTTCCTGCGATACGCTGTTGCCCCACACATTCCAGGAATTCCAGCCGAGAGGAGGAGTGAGACATATTTCATTGCCGATGACAATGCGGAGTTCGCGTTCGTCGCTGCCAAGATCGTTGGTGGCCTTGAGAGTAATCTTGTATGTGCCGGCTTTCTTAACTTTTCCGGAGATTATTCCGCTTTCCGGATCCAGTTTGAGCCCTTTGGGCAGACCCTCCGCCGAAAAAGTCATAGGACGCTTTCCCGTTGCGGGAATACGGTACATCAATGGCGCTCCAGGACGTTCTCCGTACACTTTCGGCCCGTTTACTTTCGGTGTGTCAGGGGCCGGGGGGGTGAGGATGAAGGAAGAGTTGTCAACTGTGTCCTGTGCGGCTGCCTTTTTCCCCAGAGGCATCAGCGTCGCCAAGGTGGCCAGGCAAATAATCAAACAAGTACGTTTCATATCTTTCGCTTTTGTTATCCTGATAATAATACGGACTCCTCCCGGAATAGCGACAGCGATATGTCAAGAAAAAGTTGTATCTTTGCCGGGATGGACAAGGAGAGTCTATACAAGTCGTTATATGAGGACTATTTCGCCGCTTTTTGCCTCTACGCCAAGCGCTATGTGCAGTCTGACGCAGTGAGCCAGGATATTGTGAGCGAGGTCTTCGCGCGCCTGTGGTTCAAGGGAGAACGTTTCATCCTGATTCGCGAAAAGGCCCTTTCTTTCCTTAAAACCAGCGTCAAGAACTCCTGTATCGATTTTCTGCGTCACGACAATGTGGCCAGAGCATATTCAGAGAAGCATACTTTTGCGGCTCCATCATATGCAGACAGTCCGGAGCAAATTTACTCTCTCAATGAACTGTATGCGCTGCTTGAAGAGTCTGTAGAAGCTCTTCCTGAGAAATACCGTGTTGTCTATACTGAAAACATCGTAGATGAAAAACCAGTCTGTGAAGTTGCACGGGCCTTGGGCGTTTCTGTCCGTTCAGTCGAGCGTTACCGTGCATCCGTGATGGAAATCCTTCGAAACAAACTCGCAGACTATCTTCCTTTATTGTTCTTCCTTTACATCCTGGGAGAATAATTCTGTAAATCGTCTTTTTTTTGTCGCAATCGGACTGCTTGTCCGTATTATTGTTGTATTATGGAAAAGACTCTACAAGAAAAACAACTCGCAATCAAAGAAATCCTTGATGATATTGAGGCGCTGAAGAGCATCGATGTCCAGGGAAACTACCGGCAGACTGTCAGCAGGATACGCCGTATCCGGCAACGCAGGAGCGCATTCTGCGGAATTGCTGCGGCCTTTGTGCTTCTCATTTCTTCCTGGTTCTTCTTCCGTGGCAACAATGTGACGGACAATCTCATCAGCGTTACGGCTCCAGTCGGAGAGGTTCTTTGCCTGACCCTGCCTGACAGCAGCCACGTATGGCTCAATTCCGGCAGTACGCTGAGTTATCCGGAGGTTTTCCGGAAGGATCATCGTGATGTCCACCTTAGCGGGCAGGCCTTTTTCGATGTTACGGCCAGTCAGAAACAGCCTTTCTTCGTCAGGACCGATGCGGGAATCACCATCAATGTATATGGTACCCGTTTTGACGTGATCGCTTATCCTGACGAATCTTTTACCCAGGCGTTGCTTGTCGAGGGAAGCGTCAATGTCCTTTTCAATTCCGACAAGGTGGAATGCACGCTGTCTCCGCTTCAGAAACTGACTTATTCCCGGAAAGACGGCGAGTTTAACGTGGAGAATTTCGCCGCGGAAGATATGGTCGGCTGGATAGACGGGCAGCTGGTGTTCAACAATTGTCCTATGGACGAAATCCTGAACGCTGTCTCACGCCATTTCGGAAGCCGTATGAAGATGACGGATTTCTCTCACAGCGATGTCAGTTATCACGCTATGTTCGTCAACGGGGAAAGCCTCGAAGACATCCTTAACTACCTGTCTCTGGTATCACCGCTCAAATGGAAAGCCAAATCATGCAGGGACGGAGAAAAAGAATATACAGTAATCTATTGATAAATTATGTCAGGATACCATTTGGATTCCAGACCGCGCATCGCTTTTCTCTCGCTTGCAGTTTTCCTTATGCTCGGTGCGGGAGAATTCGTCTTAGATGCACAAAACCTCAGCAAGTCTGTCAATGCGGATAATGTGACCGTGGAACAGGTCATTGGCGACATCCAGGCTAATTCCGACTATGTCTTCCTATATAGCCGCGCCGTTGTGAAGGGAAACCGCAGGGTGAACATTACCACACGGAGTATGGATGTGCGCAAGGTGCTTGACGAGCTTTTTGCCGGCACCGACGTTACCTACAGCATTGACGGACGCCAGATAGTACTGAAACGGCAGGAGGAAAAGCCTCAGGCGTCCGTGCGCCAGACGACCCCTTCCAAGGAGACTCACCGCCTGAGCGGAAAAGTTGCGGACAAGAATGGAGAGCCATTGACCGGATGTGCCGTATGGGTGAAAGATACCGAAATATCTACCATTACGGATATAGACGGTAACTACTCTCTTACTTTCAGCGGCAATTATGGATTCGTAAAGTTTTCGACTCTTGGTTTCAAGGAGGTCGAAGTACGTATCGGGCAAGGGGCGGAGACGATCAATGTCGTCCTGGAAGATGATACTTTCGTGCTGGAAGAAGCCGTGGCTGTCGGTTATGGCCACCAGCGCAAGGCTTCTATCGTAGGCGCTATCACGACCATCGATCCTGACCAGCTCAAAGTCCCCGTTTCAAAGATATCCAACTCTCTGGCCGGCCGCCTGTCGGGTGTCATTTCATATCAGCGGACCGGTGAACCGGGCCAGGCTTCCACTTTCTTTATCCGCGGGGTCTCTACTTTCGGAGAGAGCGCGAATCCGCTTGTGCTGGTAGATGGAGTGGAACGCTCTCTGGACCTTGTAGACTATGAAGACATCAAGGAGTTCTCTGTGCTGAAGGATGCTGCCGCTACGGCCGTTTACGGCGTTCGCGGTGCAAATGGAGTGGTGCTTATCACTACCCGTAGCGGTGAAGAGGGAAGAGCGAAGATCAATGTGAAAGTCGAGCACGGAATCGTTGCCCCTACGCGAGTCCCGAAAGTGATTGACGGACCGACTTTCGCCAAGATGTATAACGAGGCTCTCGGCTACGAATATTTCAGTCCTTATGAGATTGATGCCATTGCGAGCGGAACTGATCCCGACTTGTATCCCAATGTGGACTGGATCAACGAGATTTTCAAGACCAGCACCACCGACACCAGGGCCAACATCAACGTGAGCGGAGGTTCAAGTGCCATCAAGTATTATGTGAGCGGAGGGTACTATAACGAAGACGGCTTATTCAAGACCGATCCTACCCTGGCTTACAATACGAATATGTTCTACCGGAAATTCAATTTCCGTTCGAATGTCGATGTCAAGATAAGCACTCATACCTCCCTGAACATCAACCTCGCGACCACTTTCGAGCAGAAAAACAAGGGCGGCACGTCAGCATCCACCATATGGGCCCAGGCTCTTTATACGCCTTCCTGCGCCTTTCCGACCGTTTACAGCACGGGGCAATATCCCGGACCTGGCGGCGGACAGGCAGGCTCCAACCCGTATGCGCTCGTCACTCAGACCGGCTACAAGCAGAGCTTTTACAACAATGCCCAGTCGGTATTCAACATTAAACACGATTTTTCCTGGCTGACGGACGGGCTTTCCGGTAATTTCAAGGTCAGTTTCGATGCGAACAACCAGCATTCCCAGGACCGTACCAGGACTCCCGAACAGTGGGGCAACGCCTATCGTGACGACGACGGCCAACTTATCCTCAAGCAGATCGTGGAAGGCTCCCAGACGCTAAGTTTCAGTTATCCTTCCCAAGGATGGAGGGCCTGGTACCTTGAGGCAAACCTCAATTGGGCACGTTCATTCGGAAAGCACAACCTGACAGCCCTTCTCCTCTATCAGCAGAGCCAGAAGAACTATGTGGGATCCAGCGCCAAGACCTCTCAGAATGCTTTGCCGTATCGCCATCAGGGTGTCGCCGGACGTCTTACCTACAATTACAACTATAGGTATTTCATTGAATTCAATGCCGGTTACAACGGATCAGAGAACTTCTCTCCAGGTCACCGTTTCGGTTTCTTCCCTTCTGTCGCGGCCGGATGGATGGTTTCCAATGAGAAGTTCTGGAAGGGCATCAAGCCCTATATTACTTCTCTGAAGTTCAAGGGCTCGTACGGTCTCGTCGGTAATGACAACATCGGCGGAAACCGCCGTTTCATCTATCTGGAAACCATTGAAGATGGCTCTTCATACCATTTCGGCGAGACGCGTACCTCATATTCTTCCTTGAGGATGGGTGAGTGGGCCAACAAGAACGTGGGTTGGGAGACCGCCCGGAAGTTGGATCTTGGATTCGACGCCAAGTTCTTCGACAAGCTTGAACTCCAGTTCGACTATTTCTATGAGAATCGTTCGGGAATCTTCCTTGAGCGCAAGTCCATTCCTGTTTTCGCGGGTGTCATAAACGATCCCTGGGTGAATATCGGTCGTATGCGCAATTCCGGTATCGATGCATCAGTCAACTATAATCACCGCATTGGCGAAGTTACCTTGACCGGACTGGCAAACTTCACCTTTGCCCGCAACGTAATCCTGGATATGGACCAGCCTGACTGGGCGGAACTTTACCTGAATCATACTGGTCAGGCCCGCTGGGAATCATTCGGTCTTGTGGCGGACGGCTTGTTCAAGGATGAAGAGGATATCGCAAGTTCCCCGGACCAGTCATCGTATTACGGCGAGGTCAAACCCGGAGACATCAAGTATGTCGACCTTAACGGTGACGGATACATCAACTCCTTCGACCGTAAGCCGCTCGGCGCTACCTCGGTTCCAGAGATCGTTTATGGATTCGGCCTTTCCGTCGCCTGGAACGGATTCGACGTGTCGGTATTCTTCCAGGGCGTCGACAATGTCCGTTTCAGCAAGTACTCCACGCTAACCTGTGGCTTTACTTCCAGTTCCATCACCCAGTCCAACCTGCTCGCCGACGTAGTGGACAATTACTGGACTCCGGAACGTACTGACGCGAGTTATCCACGCCTTACCAATGGTCCGAATACCAACAACAGCCAGCTTTCCACATTCTGGCTGGTGGACGGTCGCTATCTGAGGCTGAAGAATGCCGAAATCGGTTATTCTCTGCCCAAGCGCCTGGTTCAGAAGGCTAAACTGCAGAACTGCCGTTTTTTCATCACCGGAAACAATCTACTTCTGTTCAGCCCGTTCAAACTTTGGGATCCGGACCAGAACGTGTCCGGTGGCGCCGCCGCCTATCCTATCACTATGACCGTGAACGCAGGCCTCAACCTCTCATTCTAAACTGAAGTGAATATGAAAAAGATATTTGCCATATTGTCTTTGGCTTCCACGATGCTCATCTGGAGCTGCGACAGCTATCTTGACCGTCAGCCTGATGACCAGCTCACTTCGGAAAACGTTTTTCAGAAGCAGAAGAGCACATTCCAGTATCTGGTAAACTGCTATTCTTTCATTCCGGGTTTCTCGCTGAATGTCGGCTACGATATCCGCGAGATTGCTTCGGACGAGGGTTCCTGCGCCTTTACCGGCAACCGTTTCTTTGCCTTAGCCAACCACGGAGGCCTTTCCGCAGCGACCAGTCCTACGCATTTTCGGACTACATACTATCAATACCTGTACTATGGGATCAGGGAAAGCACTTTCTTTATGCGCAATGTCGACAGGTGCAAGGAACTGACCGATATCCAGGTCCGTCAGATGCAGGCTGAAGCCAGGTTCCTCCGTGCGTACTATTATATGGAACTGATTACCTGGAACGGTCCGGTGGTGTTCCTGGGCGACGAACTGGTAGACTTCAATGACAGGAACCTTTCGGAATACGACCGCTCCGACTGGATGACCATCGTAAACTGGATCTGCAATGAACTTGACGATGCCGCTGAAGACCTTCCCCTGGACTGGGGCAGCAACTATCTTGGCCGCGCTACGAAAGGTGCTGCAATGGCCCTGAAAGCCAGGCTGCTGACGTACAGTGCACGTCCTCTGCTAAATGGACAGAATGGACGCGGCATTTACGATAACCTACGTAACAAAGACGGCAATCTGGTGTTCTGCACCACTTACGATGCGACGAAGTGGAAGACGGCAGCCGATGCTTGCAAGGACGTGATCGACTTGAACGTTTACAATCTTGTCGACGACAGGACCCTGGACCCTGTCTTGAATTACCATAACATTTTCATCAGCAAGAACTCTTCGGAACTGATCTTTTCCAAACAGGAATCAGGCAACTGGAGGCAAATGACTATGCCTTGCCAGATTGGTACGACCAAGAGTTACGGCGGATGCGGAGCCACCCAGAAACTTGTTGACCATTTCGCGATGGCCAACGGCCGTTACCCCATCCGCAACCTTGAGGATGACAATTACAAGAACGGGCTCGGAGTCATAGACATCGACCCTCAGTCCGGTTACAAGGAGACAGGTTACACCTCGATGGTCAACAAATACTGGCAGCTTTGCCCGCAGAACAGCCCTCAGCAAGGTGCAGTCAATACAATGAATATGTACGTCGGGAGGGAACCCCGTTTCTATGCAAATATTGTCTGGAGCGGCCAGCGCTACACGGCTGGCAACACCGTCGTGAATGAAATCCAGCTTTTCCGCGGAGGTTCAAATGGTCCCGGAACTTTCCAGAACTATTCTCCCACCGGCTACCTTCCCTTGAAGTTCAATGATCCGGACAAGGATGGCACGACTTCGGACTACGGCTCCATTTCCTGGCCAATTATCCGCTACGCGGACATTCTCCTTTACTACATCGAATGTCTCAACGAGTATGACCCCACCAACTCGGACATCCTGAAATACTGGAATATGATACGCTCTCGTGCCGGTGTGCCGGAGATTGGAAGCGGATCCGGCAAGGTTTATGGCGAGATTGTGGGAGACAAGGACTTGCAGCGCAAGTTTATCCGCCGTGAACGTATGGTGGAAATGTGTTTCGAAGGCAGCCGCTACATCGACTGCAACACCTGGATGATCTCCGAGAAGCAGAACAGCGGGGCGGTGGTCGGCTGCAACATCAACATTACCAACCACGAATTGGAGGGAAACTATTGGAAACGCACCTCCATCTTCGATTGTTTCGGAGAGGGCGGCTTTATGACGGAGAGGGTTTTCAAGGTGAAGAACTATTTCCTCCCGATCAATCAGGAAGAACTGGACCGTGTTCCCGGATATACTCAGAACCTCGGATGGTAGAATCCTAACGAAGCAAGTGATGAAAAAGACAAGTATCATACTCACATTGGCAGTGCTTTTCACCGGATGTATCGAGCGCAGCCATCTGGATGACAACCAGTACGACCCTTCCGTCTATCTGACACACTGGGGACTGGTCAAGACGGACACTTTCTACGATGTGTCCCGGTCATATTCCGCTCCGTTATATGTGTACTGTGCCGGGTACAAGGCAGCTGACGCGACGGTGCGTCTGGAGTACGACGAAACGCTCATTGATCTCTATAACGCAGATAACGGGACTGCTTATCGTCCGCTTCCTTCCGACTGTTATACCATCGGGAACGACGAGGTCTCCACGGTAAACAGGAAGGGGAGTTTCAACATAGTATTCGATTGCGATGCCCTTAAAGCTTTGTCTACTGAAGCTAACTATTCGGACCTCGAAGAATATGTGGTTCCTTTCAAGATCAAGAGCCTCACGGAAGGGGTTACTGAAAAACTCCACGAGGAGCAGAGCCAAGTCTTGCTCGTGCCTGATATGAAAAAGCTCAGTCTGGTTTTCAATGAAGCCGGTACCAGTGAACTGAAATATGCCGACGTGGTTGAAGATGCGGAAAACATCTACTTGAGCTATCAGGTCTATACCAGTGTGGATGACAATAAGTGGGACTGTGATGTCACTCTTCACTTCAACGAGGCGACTCCGGGTCTTCCTTATCCTCAGTTGCCGGATGGCTCCTGGGAGCTCAGCAATGCTGAAGAAAAACTTATGGACGGTGTCTCTGAGATTAACTGGATGGTGGTGATTCGCAAGTCGCTCATTCCTGATCCGTTCTATTCCATCGTGGCGCGTGTCGAGACGGATGGCTCATTCGAAGTCCTCGGAGAATCAGTTTCTGTGTATAATTATCAGAACCGCAAAGTCCTTTCAAAGTCAGCGCTTTCTGTCACTTTCTGCGATTCCTGGCAAAGTTCGACCTACGCCGCCAGCAAGATCATAGATGACAATAAGGATACGATGTGGCACTGTGCGTTTAGTTCCTCCCATAACGGAGTCACTTCGCTGCCATACCAGATTATCCTGAAGGTGAACCGCGAAATATATGCATCTTCTTTCATTCTTACCAGACGAGGCGACAAGTACGTCTCGGACCTTCGCGGAGGAAGTATATATGGCTCCGTTGACGGTTCGGACTGGAAATTGATAAGCAATTTCGATTTTGGTGATTCGAGCAACACCAAGAGGGAACTTACCGTAAGCGGGACCGAGGTGAAGTCTTCATATCTGAAACTGGTGTTCACCACTTCAAACCGCAACAATATCGCCAGTCTGTCAGAATTGGATGTCCTTTACAGATAATCACTTAACCAATCTATTATGAAACAAAAAAAAGAGTTATTCTATGTCTCGCCAACCATTTCGGTGGTGAAAGTGTACGCAGATTATTATTTCTGCGCGAGCGTCAATGGGACGACCGTGTCAAACCTTGACACATCAGATGAAGAGGATATGGGCGTGAACTGGTAAGATGGAGGAATTAATTATGAAAAAGTATTTGTATCTTTTAGCCGCGATCGCATTCGCCGCTGTTTCCTGTAACAAGGAACTTGAGACCCCTCAGGAAGAATCCCTCCCTGCCGGCCAGAAAACCATTACCCTGGCCGTTTCATCCGGTGAGACAAAGTCTTTTGTCCAGGATTCCGATGCAGGAACCATCTCCTGGGCAGAGGGAGACGAGGTCGGCGTTTTCACTGACCTGGACACGTCCTCTCCGATCCGCTTCACTATGTCCACCTACACCGGCAGCTCCGCCAACTTTAACGGCACTGTCACCGATGGGGCCAGCGAGTTCTATGTATTCTATCCCTATGACGAGAATGCCACATTCGATGCCGTAAACAAAACGGTCACCACCTCGCTTCCCGCCACACAGGTCATTGTAGAGCACAATGTTGCCAAAGGTGCTATGGTTGCCGTCGGCACTGCAACCAAGAACGGGGGCAGTTACAGCGTCACCCTCAACAATGCATTCGCCTACCTGAGAATCAAAATCACTGACGAGAATGTAAGTTCGATTGTCATCGAGGGAACGAAGAATATTGCCGGAAACGCCACCTTCAGTTTCGCCGACGCCTCCGTCAGCGGGACGCCCGGAAGCACCACGAGCATCGTGGCCAGCAAGAGCGGCGGATACTTTGAAAAGGACAACGACTACTATATTCCCGTTCTTCCCGTCAACGATGTCACGCTTACCTTTAAGCTGACCGTGAACAACCACGGCATCGCTTCCGGCACCGCCCCCAATGACGACTGGAAGGCAGAGCGCACCGCATCCGCGGCTTTCAACTTCACGAGGGGAACCGGCAAGAAGTTCGATAACTTCACCGGCGGAACCTGGGATTGGTACTTCGACATCCACGACGCCGCTTCGCTCAAGCGCTTCCGCGCCCTGGTTGAGGCCGAGGAATTCCCCACGAACGGAGTAGCCAAGATCACTTCCGACCTTGACCTCAGCGGCGAGACACTCACCGCCCTGACCAAAGAATTCAAGGGCACCCTCGACGGACAGGGCCACAGCATCACCAACTGGACCAGCAACGGCGTAGCCCTGCTTAATAATGTAAACGGAGAGGTGAAGAATCTTACCCTCGCATCCAGTTGCACCCTCACCTTCGCGACCTCCAACCCGAGCCAGCGCGCCGGTTTCATCGCGAACGCGGTGTATAACAAGGGCACCCTCGACGGCATCACCAGCAACGCCACTGTTCAGGAGGTCACAGACTCCTTCTCCAGCGGTGTCTATGCCGGCGTCCTCACGGGCGTATCCTACGGTATCGTGAAGAACTGCGTGAACAACAGCAACGTCTCCATCATCAACACCTCCACGTCCGGCAACTTCTACCTCGGCGGTCTTGTCGGGTATTTCAACTCCGGCGACAAGGATGCCTGCATCAATAACACCAACAACGGTAACGTTTCCTTACGCGTGAACGTGAAAGGCAACAACGTCTTTGTCGGCGGTATCTGTGCAGGTACTTCCATCTCGGCCATCGCCAGCGCCACCTCCTCCAAGGGTACGATGAGGAACTGCCTTAATACCGGCAACATCAGCTACTACTCGACCAACGGCGGATCCATGACTGAGAACGGGGGAACAGCCGGTTCTGGAAACTACTTCAAGGTGGGCGGCCTCGCCGGTTACTGGGAAGGCAATATGTATGACTGCACCAACGGTGTGGATGGAGACGCGACAAAAGGACAGATCTCCGTTACCGTGCCGACCAATGAAACAGCTTCCTGCGCGACTGGTCCTGCCATCGGCGGTGTCGCTGCCTTTGTACTCAGAAATATGACGGGCTGCAAGAACTACGGCAATGTCACCATCGAAGGCACCTTCGGTGGCGGCACAGTCACCAATTCCGGCTGCGGTGTCACAGGTGAATTCTGCGCGGCCGGCGTCGTCGGCCAGATCGGCCCCAATGACAATGCCGATACCTACTCCCTTTCGGACTGCCATAACTACGGCACGCTGAACCTCAAGGGCTGGATGGCTTATGTCAACGGAGCGGGCTTCAATTTCGGCGGCGTCGTCGGATACAGCGTCGTGCCCGTCTCCCTCTGCACCAACAACGGCGCGATGACGGTGGAATCCAAGGGCGCCTTTGTGAGAGCCGGTGGTGTCGCAGGATATACCGTGTCGGAAGCAACCAGCCTCACCAATAACGGCAACCTTACCGTTTCTGTCGTCCGTTCTACTGCAGGAGAGGTTGCTTCATACAAACAACTGTCTTCAGAGTTGAGGATTGGAGGCGTCGTCGGCTATGCCAAGGGAGAGGCTTCCGCCTGCGACAACAACAATCCCCTGACTCTGACCACTACCGCGGCTGACAATCTGGCTGCCAACCTGCAGCTTGGCGGTTCCGTCGGTTATGCCGGCGCCGCGTTCTCCGGAAGCAACAAGGGAAAGGTCACAGTCACATATAACGGCAAGAGCGTCCGTTGCGGCGGCGTGCTCGGTGAAGGAGTTGCGCAGGGATTGGGCTCAGCCTGCAAGAACGAAGGCGACGTTGATGTCACTTGTCCCAATGTCGGCCAGAGCTGGGTAGGCGGCGTATTCGGTTTCATCGCCGCGCCTTCTTCCGGCACTGTCACCCACAGCGGACTGGAAAACCGCGGCAACCTGAGTTTCACTGTCACCGATTCGTCAAACAGCGGTTTCTACTATCTCAGCGGCGTTTCCGGGACCTCCGCAGCATCGCAGATTTTCTCAGGCTGCAAGAACTATGGAAACCTGACCTATTCCGGAGACGCAAAGATCCGCATCGGCGGCATCAATGCCTATATGAACAAGACCGCACACGACTCGGTGGTGGAATGCAACATTACCGCATCCTGCACCGGCCGCGATTATTCTGAGGTGGGCGGCGTCAGCGCCTATACCGCCGCGACGGATTTGAAGAACTGGTCGTTCAAAGGCACCATCAATACCTCCGGCTCCACCAAGAAGGTCTATACCGGCGGTCTGCTCGGCAAGGTAGCCGGTAATGCTAAATTCAACGGCTGCTCCTTCGACGGTTCGCTTACGGGAGCCAGCGGAAACAACACCCCCGGACTCTATTCAGGCGGTCTCCAAAATGCCGGAAAGACCATCACCTTCGGCGACTCCGCCAAGTGTGTCGTCAAATCCGGCTCGAAGGTGAACGGCAGCACCATTACGGCACTCGCCAATGACAACCTGGTGTCACAGTCTTCCGACGGAACGAATGGTTTCACCTCTACCGGAGCCCTCACCAACATTGTAATCGAATAATTCGATACGACAAGCTTTTTTCGCGGCGGCGGTACACAAAACTGCCGCCGCGTTTTTTACCTATTACGCAAAGAAGTTTTGCAGATAGATGGTTTTTTCTTATTTTTGAGCCGGGACATGAAACGAATCCTCTTTATCCTTTCCATTTTTCTTCTGGCATCCGCCTGCTCCAGGCAAGCCCGGGAGACAGCATTTATCCGTATCGTCCGCACCGACGGGACGGTACAGGAAGATACTGTATGCCTGTCCTGCGGCAAAGGCTTTCTGGAATACTCATTCCCGGAAGCGGACATCGCCGGGCTGGACACGCTGTATGTCACCCCACAGATGACCTGCGCTCCAGCCGGGACTGACGGTTATTATGTGAACGCGGATGGAATCGTCACCAAAATGCTCGAAGGACGGGAAGGAAGGAATTCCCTCCGGCACCGCCACCCGATGCCGATAGCCGGCTGCGTGATCGGTGCCAAGGCGTGGATGGCCCACTTCCCAAATTACCGTTTCGACAGCCACGTCTCCATCGTCTGCCGCAACGGGCAGTACCGCCAGGTCTTCGCCCTTACCCCGTTTGACCACAAGGCCTATGACGGTGCCTGGGTACTCCGTTTCTATCCGCTCGAAGGAAAGGACGCCACCTACGCAGGCATCGGCAGGCTGTACCGTTCCATCAGACTGGCCCAGGGAGACTTGATGCCACTGAAGGAAAAGATTAAAGACCGTCCGCTGCTGAAATATGCAGTGGATTATCCGGAAATCCGCATCCGCCAGGGCTGGAAGCCAGTTCCCTGTCAAATTGAGCATCAGACTTTGGAGAATGAACCTCCGATGAAAGTCGCCGTGACCTTTGACAGGGTGTGCGAACTCATCGATACCCTCGTGGCCCAAGGCGTTCCCGGAGCCCAAATCACTCTTGTAGGATGGAATATCCGAGGACACGACGGACGTTTCCCCACTATTTTCCCGGCCGAGCCAGCGCTCGGAGGCGACAAGGCGCTTCTGCACCTGATCTCGTACGCGCAGGAAAAAGGCTTCCAGATTGTCCCACACATCTGTACCGGTGACAGCTACGAGGTTTCTTCCGATTTCGACATCAACGATGTAGTGCTGCTTCCTTCCGGCGTGCGCTATTCCAATGCCGTCTATGGGGGCGGACGAATGTACGAACTCTGTTATGAACAGGCATACAAGAAATACGCTGTCCCCTACTGTGACACGCTCGCCAAAATGGGATTTCGCGGAGTGGGATACAACGATGTCTATTCCATCGTGGCCCCTCACGCATGCGCCGACCCTAAACATTACAACAATCCATTGCAAGCCGCGGAATGGGCCCGGAAGACACTGAAGGAGATGAAAGACAAACTCGGAGGCTGCGCTTCCGAGGGCGGTTTTGACCACCTGTCGTCCGAATTGGACTTCGCGCTCTACATCTCGATGCTTGGACCGAAAACCCTCCGCTTCGAAAAGCTGCGCGACGCTTATGTCCCTCTGTGGCACATAGTCTATAATGGTTACATCTATTCTTGTCCTCTGTCCCGTTCGGTGAATTATACTATCAAGGAGCCGGAATGGTCGATGAAAATCCAGGAATTCGGCGGACACCCTACGTTTTATTTCTATTCCGCCCACCGCGACGACGACAAGAACTGGATAGGCACACCCACCTGCGACCTTTTTGCGGCAACCAGTGAAGACGTACACCGTTCCGCCGTTGAAATCCGAAAGGGCTGGGAATACCTGAGAGACTACGGCTACCTGCAGTACGAAACAATGGACGACCACTGTGAGGCCGCTCCAGGAGTGTTCAAGACCACATACGGAGACGGGACCATAACCTGGTGCAACTATGGAGACGAAACCTTCACCTGTCCGGACGGAGTTCCGCTGGAGGCAAAATCCTGGCGCACGGTAAAACCTGCCAATTAACCTAATAAACACACTATGTCTGGAAAGGATCACGCAACCATATTTGACGTAGCACGTCTCGCCGGCGTCGCCCGAGGCACCGTGGACCGCGTCGTATATCACAGGGGTGGAGTCTCCGAGAAGACTGCTGCCAAAGTCAAGGCTGCTATCCGCGAACTTGGATACAAGGCCAATCCGGTCGCCGCTCAACTTGCGTCCAAGCGCAAGTTCACCATCGCCTGCCTCACGCCAAGTTATGAAAAGGGGGACTATTGGGACACAATGCAGAAAGGCTTCAATGAAGGAGCCGCCGCCGTGAAATCCCACTCGGTTTCAATCCGGATGTACCATTTCGACTCCGACATTCCTGAATCATATTTGGAAGCCTGCCAGCAGGTATTGAAAGACAAACCGTCAGGAGTCCTTATGAACGTCGTCTTCGAAGAGGCGCTACGCAGTTTTGTCCATTCTCTGGAGGAAGCCAGAATACCTTATGCATTCGTAGACCGCAAACTAGACGACCTTGATTACACAGTCTATTGCGGAGTGGACCCTTGGGAGGCCGGCTATCTGGGAGCATATCTGCTCACCCACAGGATGCAGGTAAAGGAAATCGGGATAATCAGGCTGCAGCGAGACCCCCGCGGGCAATCCGACCCGAACAAACTCCGCCGTGAAGGTTTTATGAGGTATCTGAGGGATTACTGTCCGGACTGCCGCGTCACCGCCACATTCATTCCTCCGCACGACCCTGAACAGATATTGAAAAACCTGGAGCAGTTCACCAAAGACCATCCCGACATCAAGCATTTCGTAATGGCCAATTCCAGGGTTCATCTTATGCGTGACTTCCTGCTTCTGCACCCGGATCCGCAGCGTTCGGTGGTCGGCTATGATGACATTGAACGGAACCTTGCCGTCGTGAAAGATTCCCTGGTTGAATACCTTGTCACCAGGCGCACTCCCCTGCAGGCCTATTATGCAGTAGTAAACTTCGCCTCCTGCCTTATTTCAGGCCAGCCTCCGAAGAAACGCAACTACTATATGCACGTTGACATCCTCAGCCGCTTCAACCTGAAGGACTATGACACTCAGTCGCCCGAAACTGTCAATCTACTTTGACGGGTCGAATGAAATTACAGGGATGAGTCTGTACAGGGACGCCCCTCCCCTGTTGAACACGATATAATAGTCTCCGGCGGCGTAGAACATCGTCTCCGATTCGTAGGTTATCGGGAGATGGAGAGTATCTATGTATTTCCCGTCCCATCCGTAAACCACGAGGACATTGTCGGTGGAGATATCTTTTATTGGGCTCATCGGGAAATAGACATAGCTGTCATCACTTCCCATACCCTGGGCGCAGTAGGTATCGCTCATCCCGTCGCTTCGTCCATAATCTTTGACAGTCTTGTTGAAATCCGCGTTGGAGAGCATATACTTTGATCCGCTGTGCGTGATGCCGAAAACGTCATCTTTCGCGTTGTAAGCAATTCCGCTCGTGTAGAAACTGGTCTTTACCTCCGTACGCTCCATCGTTTCCACATCCAACAACGTATATCCGTAAGGATCGCCGGACGAATGGGCTACTATCATCTTCTTGCGGCGGGAATCGTATGTCATATCATTGGCGTGATAGCAGGAGAACACGCCGGTCTTATCGACCAGGGCAAAAGGATGGAGAGTATACTTATATACGATTCCATTGGGATCTTCGCCGGCGCGCAGGGCGAAGAAAACATACTTTCCGTCAGATGCCGCTCCCTGCGCATACTTGATTACATTGTCTCCCTTGCAGACACCGACCGATTCCGCCTCAAGCGTGAATTTCCGCTCCTCTCTGAGGAAAGTGGCTATCAGCTGGGCGTCTTCAGGATCTTCCACGATGTTCAGGCTGCCGGGGAAAGAAATCGAAGATGAACCGCTCCTGGAGCGGACCTCACGCATAAAAGCTTCCATTCCGAGGACTGTCCAGCAGATATCGGTCCCCGCAATAATGATTCTCTCGCCCACGGCCTTTATGACATATCCGTGCAAGAGACCTTTGACTGCGGCTTCGCAATCCCTTCCGGTGCCGATAAGAATTTCGTGTGCCTTAGTGTAGGCGTTGGTTCCCGTACGGAAAGATGCGCCTGTGGCCGTACGGAGCGAAGCGGCCATAAACTTGATATCATTGGACAGTTCAGTCTGGCAGACAAGTGTATAGTCTGACACCCCGTCGCTGACAAGATCAATACTCTCTACGACCGAATTGCCCCCGTTTTCATCAGGCGTTTTCACGTCATCTTTTCCATCACAGCCGACGGATGCCAAGGCGCATCCCACGCAAAGGACAAACGAGAAAAATATGCTTATTGGCTTTTGCATCTTGAAACATTTGTTGATTATTGATAATTGACTATTTCAATCTTTACATCGTCCAGGAAGGCCCTTCTCTGACCGGTGGATGTGCCGTCGCGGAAGGTGCCGATGGCGATGCGAGCTCCCGGTTTGACATCGGGAATGGTAAATTCATATTTCTGGAACGCCAGACGGTCGGAGAGGTTGAAGGTCTTTTCGTATGAGACCGTTCCTGCCGAGAACGCCTGATGCATATTGCCCACGGTTGCGAGTGTCACTCCATCCACAACTTTCACGACCGCTTCAAGAGGATCTGGAGCCTTGTCTCCCTTGTCGGTATAAGGAGCCATTAGGAATGAGACCTTGATAGTCGCCTTGCCGGACAGACAGTTGAGCGGGGGAGTGAGCACTTGGCACCAGACATTGTATGCGCCTAATTTGAGGAGGCCGGGCATTCCGCAGAGCGATCCTGCGGTATCGCCGGTATACGACTCTGAAATGCATCCCCAGTTCTTGAGGCGGGTGTTCTCGACGGCTCTCCAAGTAGTGCTCAGCAGGCCGTATTGAGTATTGACGGGAACCAGATAGAGTTTGTCAGCGGTATTAGAAAGAGGTTGCTCGCCAAAAAGTTTCACGAATGAGGTCCGGCTGCTTCGGGTTGAACTGCTGAATCCGGGGAAGCCGTAGTCGTAGTCCTGAAGGGCAGGGAGACCGCCCCAGACCAGTTCAGAGAAGTCTTCGAAGAGGATCACGGAACCTGCGGAGGCCTTCCCTGAAGGAGGAGTCACCACTGACGAAGCCAGGGTGCTGACCTGCAGTGAGGAAGACACATTGATGTCCTTGTTCGTGACCACAAGTTCATAGGTGGTTGAAGGCTGGAGCCCGGAGAACAGGAAGCGCGGACCATAAGATGCGTTCCAGAGTTCCGGCTTGTCCGTTGACGAAACGGTCATTTCACCGGTGTCCGGAACACCGTAAGCACCAAGAGAAAGCCTAACGATGAGTTCGGAGTCTTTATATAGTTCAAGACGGTATCCGGTGAGGATGTCTACGGCAAAGTTGCTGTTCGTGTACCATTTGAAGCCGATGGAGCTTGCAGTAATGAGAGGGGCGGAAATGCTGATCTGTTTCTCCACGTGAGGTGTGGTGACACTCTGTACAGCGGACCAGTCGGATGTGTATTTGTCTGAATGTTTGGCCTTTACCCTTACATCGTAGGATGTATCCTGCATTAGGCCGCGGATAGTAAAGGTTGTATAAGTGGTATTGCCAGCCTGCTTCCATTCCGAAGCGGAGCTGAGCTTGTATTCAACGTCATACGAGGTCGCGTTCTTGCAGGCTGTCCAGTCGACCCGGATTTGTCCTTCTCCGGCCGAAAGCTGGATGACAGGAGCCTCCACTGAGAACGAAGTCTCACCGTAAGAAAGTACTTTTATGGAGATATCGTCGAGTACCAGGCGGTGCTGACCGGTTTCATCCGGTGCCCGGTATCCGCCGATCGCCAGCCTGGATGAAGGCGAGACATTCGGAATGGAAAATACATATTCGTCGAGCGCAAGGTCATTCTTGAGGGTGAACTCCTGTACGACGGTATTTGATGATGCGGATTGTACGATATTTCCGGAGATGTTCGCGCCCTCGATGAGCCTGATGCAGGCGCCCAGTGGATCGAGTGAAGCCTGGGACGAGCCGAAAGGCGAGGCCTTGAACCGGATTTCTACCGTTGCGGTGCCGGACAGGGCGGACAGCTGTGGCGTGACCAATGCGCCGACCTTGGATGATGCGCCGACTTTCACGCTGCCGGGCCGGCCGCAGACCATGCCGACGACTGCAGGGTCTTCACGGAGTTCCGCCCATTCGGAGAGGGATGTCCCGGATCCGGCCAGCGCTTTCTGGATACTGTTGTAAAGGCCCATCTCGGTAGACGGCGTGCAGAGGTAGTATCCGTAGTCTCCGCCGACAGGGTTCCATCCGCTTGCGGGTTTGAGTTCATTCACGGAACTCCTCTTCTCGGCGGAATAACCTACGGCCTGGTTCACGGCGTCACCACCCCAGATGAGTTCGCTGAAATCCTGGAAAATAATAGTTTCGCCGCTCTGGGCGTATCCTGATTTCTTGAATACAGCCTTCGCCGCCTCGGTCGTAAACTTCAGGGGAGTGGAACGCAAGGTCACATCCTCGCCCTCCTCTGTCGCCGTCTTGCATTCCACCACAAGCCAGTAATCGGTAGATGGTTTGAGGGCCGAGAAAATGAATCTCGGCTGTCCGGAATACAGTGACGGGTCATCTATGTCCCAGGAGACAAAGAGGTCGGAACAGGCGGCGTCGCGGTAAAGTTCGAGAGAGGAGATTGCAGCCTGGTCGATGGCGACATTCGAAAAGTCGGTGACAGACCATTCCACGACGGCCGTGGAGGGGGATACGTCAACAAGTCTTGCAGTGGCATCCGTGACAGCCTGAATGCTCTCGTTCACTATGCCTTTCCCGAGTTTGATCACAGCTCTCTCTCCGGAATCGGAGGTAACATAGACCCATTCGGAGAAGATGGATCGAGGGTAGTTTGCGCGGACTCTTGCGTAGTATTTGGAATTCTCCGTAAGGCCGTTGAATACGATGCCGTCATTGGGGACGGCGTTGGCCTGGAGGGTCTGGGCATCTCTGCCGGAATAAATGTTTCCTCCTAATTCGTGGTCCTTGACAATCTGCGCCGTGAAAGAGACTGCGCCGGCGGCAATCGCCTCTTCAACCTCCCAGTAGAAACCGAGGGCAGTAGAGGAGGAGTTGACTTCGTCGTATGTGACAGCTCTGGGCGGGACAGCGGACGGATCTATGCCGGTAACTTTTTCCTCTTGGCAAGAAAACACCGACAGGAAACCTGCGAGAGCAATAGGGAGAGTATTCTTCAATCTCATACCGTAAATAACAAAAAAAACAGTGCGTTGCGGTTGTGCTACGTACTGTCCACGGTGTCGGTGCTATTTCGGATTGCTCTGCAAAGTTACGAAATAAATCTAAAGTGTCAAGTATTTTTGCAAAAAAGTTGCTGAAAAACTTGTCGGAAAAATAAAAAAAGTCTACCTTTGCTATAGAGTTTCGGGCACGTGCCCGCTGTCCATAGAAGTGTGCAGGGGCGCTATTCGGATTGCAGGCAAGAATAACAACACTGCCAGTGATGAAGATAGACAGACTCAAACTGCTTTCGGTGGCTTTTTTGCTGCTCTTTTCTCTTGTTGTGTCAGCGCAGCAAAGGGAAGTTACCGGAACTATTACGGACGCCGGAACGGGAGAACCTCTCGTGGGTGCGTCAGTGATACGGAAGGGAACCCTCGATGGAGTGATTACTGCGCTCGACGGTACGTGGAAGCTTCGGGTCAGCGACGAGGATGTCCTTGTATTTGATTATATCGGCTATAAAAGCCAGGAGATTCCCGTCCAGGGAAGAACCGTAATAAACGTGGCTATGGAAGAGGATTCTATGGCCCTGGAAGCGACGGTAGTCGTCGGTTATGGTACGCTGAAGAAGGCTCAGCTAGTCGGCGCCGTGGAGAATATCTCGGGAGAAGACCTTGACCAGAGGACCAATCCCAATGTCGCCCGTACCCTACAGGGCCAGGTCGCGGGACTCAGCATCATCCAGTCGGATGGTAAGCCTAACCACACCGGTTCCATATATGTGCGCGGAGGAAGCACTTCCTATAAGACCAGGGCATCTATGGGCGGCGCCGGACAAGGCAGCCATTCCATAGGGCAGGGGGGCTCGGCCCTTATCCTGATCGATGGAGTCGAGGGCTCGCTTACGGCCGTCAATCCAGATGATATCGAGACGATTTCGGTTCTGAAAGATGCCTCGTCCGCTGCCGTTTACGGAGCGCGAGGCGCATTCGGTGTCATCCTGGTCACTACGAAGACCGCGAAGGAGGAGAAAGTAAGCGTCAACTATCAGGCTTCCGTCGCTCTCAATCAGCGGACAATAATGTGGGAGGACAATGTAGTTACGGATGGTCTCGACTGGACTGAGGCTTGCTACGAATTCTATGAGAATGTCGCCCGTACGCCTACGTCCGCCGGAAAGAGTCCGGGAGCGATGAACCAGTTCTCCATCGGCTCGGATTATCTTGATGCTTTCAGGGCCTGGAGGGCGGCTGGCAATACGGATGAGGTCGGCCTCGATTCCGACGGGAACTATCGCTATTTTGCCAGCACCAACTGGCTGAAGAATGTATACAAGAGAGCGAACCTCTCCACCACGCACGCAGTCTCGCTTAGCGGATCCAGCGGAAAATTCAACTTCCGTGTCACCGGTCGATATTTCGGACAGGACGGTATCTACAAAATAGGTAAGGAACAATACAGCAAGTTCAATTTCAGGGCCAAGATAGGCGCAAAAGTAACAGACTGGCTTTCTGTGGATTCTAATACATATATATATAGGAATATCTACGACCAGCCGATAGTCAACTCTTCTTCGACGATACTCAACCAGATACAGTATTATGGTTTCCCTATCTTCCCGGTGACAAATCCGGACGGGACTTATACATATGGTGCATCCTGGTGCGGCTATGAAGCCTTTAAGGAAGAGAATTCCAAGCAGCGCAACAACAATATGTCGCTTTCCGAAACCTTCGGAATGGACATCGTCCCAATTAAGGATGTCCTCAAGTTCAGGGCGGACGTAACCTACAAGGCTCACCGCAACGGTGTGGAGCGATACAAGGGCCAGAGTATTTTCTCTCCGGCGCCCGGAGTGACTCTCAATTCTACCGAACAGGAGAACACATTCAAGTCTGTCTGGAAAACCGATAATGACATAATAACGGCGAATGCGGTCCTTACCTGGACCCCGAAACTCGGGGACAAGCACAATTTGAACGTCGTCGCGGGATGGAACCTTGAAAACTATGAGCGCAAATACTCATATATTACACGTAAGGGCCTTCTTTACGATTCCCTGCCGAACTTCGAGCTTATGGATGACGGCGGCTCCGAGTTTACGACAATCAGCCTCAATGACAACGACGGCAATGCCTCGTATGGTCTTATAGGTTACTTCGGACGTATCAATTATACCTTGCTTTCACGGTATATCTTCGAGTTTTCCGCCCGTTATGACGGTTCATCCAAGTTCCCGTCCAATTCAAGATGGGGATTCTTCCCTTCGGGTTCGCTGGGATGGAGGATATCGGAGGAGCCCTGGATGAAATGGAGCCGTTCCGTGGTGGACAACCTGAAACTTAGAGGCAATTACGGCGCCCTTGGAAACGCGAATATCAGCGCATACCAGTATCTTGAAACCGTCGGGGTAAGCCGTTCAAGCCTGTTGTTCAACGGAGGAAAAGTTCCAGTTGCCGGCCTTCCTACCAATGTCCCGGATTTCCTGACCTGGGAAAAAGTCAATACTTGGGACGTCGGTCTTGACTTCGACCTCTTCCACAGCAGGCTCTCGTTCTCCGGAGACATCTATGTGAGGGATACCAAGGACCTTTACATCACCGGTCCGGAACTCCCTGCAATATATGGCGCTTCCGCACCGAAGGGTAACTACGGCGCCCTTACAACCCACGGATGGGAGGCCACTCTCTCCTGGAAGGACAGGCTCAGCCTGGCCGGTTCCAACTTCGATTATTCCATCAAGGCGAGTATGTGGGACAGCCGCACCTGGGTGGCAGCTTTCAACAATACTTCCGGCGATATTCTCGACTACTATGTGGGCAAGGAACTCGGTGAAGTTTGGGGGTTCCGCACCGACGGGTATTTCCTGTCAAACGCCGAGGCGTCAAACTGGGCCAAGGATGCCTATCACAAGAATGGCGACAACTTCCAGGCTTATGCCGGAGACCTTAAGTTCATCGACATAAACGGCGACAACAAGATCGATGTCGGAAGCGGCACTCTCCGCGATCACGGTGATCTGGAGCGCATCGGGAACATATCCCCGAGATATCAGTTCGGTCTCAATATGGATTTCCGCTGGAGGGGCGTCGGGCTCTCGATGTTCTTTCAAGGCATCGGCCACAGGGACTGGTATCCGGCCAACGAGTCAGGATTCTTCTGGGGTATGTACAACCGTCCATACTCCTATCTGATGAACTCCCAGGTCGGAGACAAATATGTCCACATCGACTACTCCACCGAGAACTGGCAGGTGACCAACGCCGACAAGAATCCTTACTGGACGCGTCGGGTGGGCTATTCTGCCAACCGTAATGTCGGTCCTCTCACTTGGGAGAACGACTATTATCTTCAGAATGCGGCCTACGTGCGTCTGAAGAACCTCACGGTGGATTACACCTTCCCTGAGAAGATCACCGAGAAACTGAAGATCAGTAATCTCAAGGTTTACGTTTCGCTTGAAAACCTCTTCACCTTCTCTCCCATATATCGGGTTACCGATATGTTCGACCCCGAGGTGATCGATTCCGGAGACAGTGACTTCTCCACGACCCGTGGCCTAAATGGTCAGGGAGACGGTTTCAGTTATCCTATGCTGAAGTCTTACACATTCGGTATCAATATAACCTTCTGAGCATTATGAAACGAGTACTATATATAACGACTATCGCTCTTGCGGCATCGCTTATTTCATCTTGCGAAGGATTCCTGTCCCGGAATCCAGACAACAGGATTTCAGCCGAAGTGTTCCTTTCCAGTGAAAACGACCTCCGGATCTACTCGAACGGTCTTGCCAACAGTTATATGGTGGGATCTTCGGTGGCCATAGGCAACAATGCCTATACCGACTTCTGCGCCACCAAGCTTTCTTCGGACAAATTCCATCCGGGCATCTGGAGCGCCGACAAGGCTGAAGGATGGTCAAGCGGCAATTTCAGTTTCATCCGCCAGTGCAACTATATGATCCAGAATATGGACAAGGCCAAGGAAAACGTGTCTCCCGCGGTCTGGAACCATTATATGGGGGTTGCGCGTTTTTGGAGGGCCGATGCCCATATGCGCAAGCTGCGCAGCTTTGGAAACATTCCCTGGATAGACAGATATCTGCAGCCGGACGACCCTCAGCTCTATGCCGGCCGCGACGACCGCGAATTTGTTTTCCATCAGATACTTCAGGATCTGGAGTTCGCGGCGGACAACTGCTCCGAAACCATCGAGGTGTCACGTACGAATGTCAACAGATGGGTGGCGTTGGCCTATATAGCACGTGCCTGCCTTTGGGAGGGTACTTACCGTCTGTACCACGATACCAACCCCACTACCGGAGCATTCTGGAACAAGCAATACGAATCGCCGCAGGAACTCATCAAAAGGGCAGAAGATGCCGCTGACGAGATTATTTTCAGCGGAGAATTCTCCCTTCACGGAGGGAATGTCCAGACTGCCTACGGCGAACTCTTCAATCAGAACAAGATTAACGCGGAAGAGGTAATCTGGGGCCGCGAATTCAGTGAGGACCTCTCAGTGTCGCACGACATTACCGGCGAATTCAATTCTCCCACCTGGGGTCAGCAGTATTCTCCGACAAAGGAATTCGTCAGGATGTATCTCAAGACCGACGGAAATCCTGTCACCGCTGACAACATCAGTTTCACCAGGGAGTTCGATGGCCGTGACTGGAGGATGTGGCAGACCATCAATTCGCCCGGACATAAGTACCAGACTCTTTCCGGAACTATTGAGGACAAGCCTACGAAGTTCAATGAAGTGTTTACCGGCTATGCCTGGATCAAGTGGAATCAGGAAAAGGCCGAGAATTATCGTGCCGGAGCATTGTGCTACAACGCGCTGCCTATTTTCCGACTTGCGGAAATGCTGCTTGTGAAAGCTGAGGCTGCCGAGATTCTCGGCACGATGAGCGAGAGCGTATGGAACTCCACCATCGGCGCCCTCAGGGAGCGTTCCGGTGTCAGGAGCATATATCCCGGAAATGCTGCTTTCATTGCGGATACCTGGCTCCGTGACTACTATAATGAAGATGTTAAGCACGCCAGGGTCCTTTCCAATACTTTGTTGGAAATAATGCGCGAGAGGGCGGTGGAAATGGCTATGGAATGCGAATCCCGTTATGATGACCTGATGCGCTGGAACTATGGTGACCTTATCGAGCGCCGCTACAACCATCAAGGTTGGAGAGGTATCTATGTTACTGCGGATGAAGCCGCGGCCGGCATCAGTTTCAACGGCGCTGTCTACAATGTAAAGCTGGGCGGCAATCACGATGAATACAATTATCCCATCGCCAATACCGGCGCCGACCAGACCTTCTCTCTCTCAGCCGGAACCTATGGCTACCTGATCTATAATTATCGCCTAGAATGGGATGATAAGATGTATGTTTCTCCCATTCCTACATCGGCACTTAATGTAAATAAAAACCTGGGACAGAACCTGGGATGGTAATAGAATACGGAAATGAAAAAAGTATTACTAGGCCTTGCTGCCGCGGTGTTCCTCATTGCTTCTTGCAAGAGACCCGAAATCCCTTCATTCTATTTCGAAAATGACGAAGAAGAGACATCGGGTGAAGAAGAAGAGGAGAAAGTAGTATATTCAAATATCGAAGGTACCGCCATCAATCCCACGAACAATGCTGTCGGCTGGGTTTACGACAAAGACACCAATCGAGGAATTCCCGGTGTATATGTGACTGACGGGTATTCGTTTACTACAACTGACGAAAACGGCGTTTACCAGTTCTTCGCGAACCGTTATACACGTAACATTTATCTCACGGTTCCTGCGGAATATGAGATTCCGCTCGATCCAGAGACGAATATCCCGCTCTTCTATTCAACGGGGAAGTTCTATCGCAAGCAGATGAACCGCAATGACTTTGCGCTCTCGAAACTGCCTGCCGTTCAGGAGAACTGGACTCTAGTCGCCGTAGGGGATCCTCAGTGCAACACCGTCGCAAAGCACAACCGATATGTCAATGAGACGATTGCCGACATCGTTTCTTCGCTCGGCGCAGCTCAGAGCAAGGGACAGTATCCAAACGCATATGCCATTACCCTTGGCGACATTATCGAAGACAGTCCGCATATGTGGCCTTCGATGAAGTCCAGTATGTCAAATGTCAAGGTCGGGCAGCGCTATCTGCCGTTCTTCCAATGCATTGGCAACCACGATCACAACGCTGCGTACGCCACGCCTTATGAGGCGGCGAATTCATACATCGAAATGTTCGGGCCCACCGACTATTCGTTCGACCGCGGAAAGGTCCACGTCGTCGTGATGGACAATGTCATCGTGAAGCAGAATGCAACGACGACCTGGCGTTATGACGGCGGTCTCACCGACCAGCAGTGGAAGTGGCTGCAGGAAGACTTGTCGCACGTCAGCGACAAGGATAACAAGATGGTTATCTTCGTGGCCCACATTCCTTTCCGTTACGGAGTCGAGGCCGACGGTGCCTGCGTGAGCTATGACCATCATTATGCCGACGTGCTGAATGCACTCACTCCTTTCCACGAAGCCCATCTGATGATAGGGCACACTCATTACACCCACAATTACATCCATCACAAATATACCACTGCTGGCGGCACTCCCGTGTATGAACACGTCCACTGTGCGGCCTGCGGCGCTTGGTGGAGCAGCAATCTCTCCGCCGCCGGTTCGCCTAACGGATGGACCATCTACGACATTCGCGGGGCCGGTATGCACAACTGGGTCGCGAAGGGCACTAATATGGATGACAATACGGCGCAGATGAGGGTGTATGACGGAAACCAGACATACGGCGAGGTCCAAGGCGACAAGGACTACCGTTTTTCCTGGACTTCCGGTGGTTATATGAATTTGAATTCCGCGTCGTCAATGACAAGTACTTTCCGCCGTGGCCAGGAACAGTTGAAAGACTGTTTCATTGCCGCGATATGGGGTGATGACGACACGAACTGGAAGGTCAATATGGAATACCAGGGCAAGAATTATCCGATGCAGAGGGTAAGGAAGACTATCGCCGATATGTGCGTGTCGGCTTTCTTCCGTACTCGTCTCAACAAGAGCACCGTTACCTGGTCCAAGGACCTCAATACGTACTGGTATGCGAGTATTCCGGGAATAGAGCCGTCTCAGGCGAAGGGTTGGACCATTACTGCGACCCAGACCATCCCCGGCAGCGGAACGGAGAATGTCTATACCTGTCACGACAGGCTGCAGACAGATTTTACAGGATTTGCTCATTAATATTATATGAAAAAGTTTTATTTTGCATTACTGGCGGCGACGCTCATCTTCTCCGCCTGTAGTAAAGGACAGGAAACGGGGGGAGATGATACCTCCAAGTATGTCCTGGAAATCGGTGCCACGATAGAGAAACTCACCGTCAAGTCTGTGGCGGATCCGGAAAGCGGAAAGATCCGCTTTGAGGCGGGCGACCGTATTCTTCTGGACAATGGAAGCGAAAATGCCGTCTATGTCTGGAATTCCACCAGAAGCGTATTTGTGCCTGACGCTGATGCAGTGCAGGTCGCAGATGCATACAAGGCCGTTTTCCCGGCTTCCAAGGCGACAGGCAGCACTCCCGGCAATCTGGTGATAGACGCTCCTGTATCCATTGACCTTTCAGGAAACTACATCAAGGACCTGCCTCTGCGCGCAGAGACATCGGGAGGAGTGCTTGTGTTCAAGCCTTGCTCCGAAGTGATTGGTCCCAAACCTCACGTCCAGCAGGGAAGCGGAACGCAGGCTGATCCTTATATCATTTCTGAATGGACGGATTTCAAGTCTTTTGTGGAGAAAGCCGGCGAGGAGCCTAACACTTCGGCCTATTACAAGCAGACCGCTGACATAACCTTGCCATTCAACTTCCATTTCACCGCTATCCCTGTATTCAAGGGCAATTATGACGGTGGCGGTCACAAGATTACCGGCCTTGTCCTGAAGCACAGTAAAGTCGACGAGCCGGCAGGTCTTTTCTCTGTCCTTGACGCGGCGACGGTGAAGGGGCTTGAGCTGCAGGACATCGACTTCGTGTCCGACCAGATGTTCTTCGGTGCCATCGCAGGTAAAGCCTTGAATTCGACAATTGAGGATTGCCGGATCAGCGGTTATATGAAATCGACAGCCCGATTCACCTGGAGTGAATGGAGCAACATAACTACCGATTCTGCCAACCACGGTTTCGTAGGCGGCTTAGTCGGCTATTCCGACGGCAGCACCGTAAAGGGCTGCACTTTCTCCGGCCAGTTGTCCTCAATGGGCAAGAACACAGGTGGAATCGCCGGATATGTGACGGGAAAGAGCGTTTTGGAGAACTGCACGGCCGCTGAAGGTTCCGAGGCTTATACAAGCTACCACTGTGTCGGCGGCATCGCCGGCGCCGTGACTGGTGGTTCTACGGTAAAGGGCTGCACCGGAATCGCTGCCGTGAGCGCGCTCGGATACTGGGTCGGCGGCATAGTCGGCTATCTGCAGGATGGCAGTATCGAAGGCTGTGTCACTTCTTCACGGGCAATTGTAAGCGGCCGTCAGTATAGTGTCGGCGGCATCGTGGGCGGAATGATGCCGAGAGGCGGTCAGAAGACCACAGTGTCAGGCTGCGCATCTTATGCCGATGTCCAGGGCCAGTACAATGTGGGCGGTATCGCTGGTACGATTGACAGCCAGGCGGACAGTGAGGCCTCGGTCAGCAACTGTGCTTTTATCGGCGGAACTTTGTATGCCACCGGGACCAATTCATCAAACTACAACCTCGTAGGCGGTATCGTCGGATGGATCCGTTCCCGAGCGGCAGCGACTGTCGAGAATTGCGCATCGATGCCTGCCCTCATCAAAAATTCCATCCAGAATGCTCAGAAAGGCAGTGACAACGCCGTATGCGTCGGTGGAGTAGCCGGTCTTGTCGGATTTAAGGACCAGGACGGTACAACTACGATAAAGAATTGCTGGTCAAATCTGGACCAGTCGAAGATTCTGGTGCGCTACAAGGCTATAAGCGGTTTTACTTCTACATTCATCCACTACGGCTCCGTCTATGGAGGCGGTGGAACTTCTCTCGTCCTTGAGAATTGCTGGAGGGATGAGTCTTTCGCTCCGTATTCACGCAGCACAAGTCTTGACGCGGGCTGCCCGGGAATTGCTCCTGCTGCTTTTACCAACGGTACCCTGCTTGCCTCCCTCGGCTCGGGATGGGTGGCTTCCGCCTCCGGTTTCCCCGTTCCGAAAGGTACGCTGGCAGATCCTTCTCCCAAATCATCTACGGCAAAGCGTGTCAGCGTAATCGGTGACTCCATCTCCACTTTCGCCGGTTACATCCCCGCAGGATATAATTACCACTATCCGAATGCCGACGGCGCAGTAACCCAGGTAAGTCAGACATATTGGTACCGCCTGATCTACGATAAACTGTCCAATGCAGTGCTGGACCTCAATATGTCTTATTCCGGTTCTGCCGTAACCCGCAGCACGAACACCGCCAAGAGCGGCAACCACTGGTATGAGAACAGTTATATCCAGCGTTATATCCGCCAGGGCGGCGTCGGTAAACCGGACATCGTCCTCATCCACGGCGGAACCAACGACTGGGCCCATAACGACTGTCCTCTCTATCCCGGGGACAATGTGCTGTGCAGGAATGCCTATGCTCCCCAGCAAAGTGTTTTTGATGCCGTGTTCGAAGCTGCGGACAAGGCTCATTCATACGAAAAGGCTGCAGCCCTTCCCGATACCGACTTCCTGTCGGCGTATGCTAAATTGGTCAAGATGCTTCAGGAGCAGTATCCGGGCGTCAAGATTGTCTGCATCGTCGGCGACTATCTCTCAGAGGGTGTCGAACAATGTGTGCTGAAGACCGCTGATCACTTTGGTGCCAAATCAGTGAACCTCCTCAGGGTCAACGGCTTCAACGACCAGGTCAATATGCCGAAACACGACTACAATGGTTCGGGTGGTTGTCATCCCAATGCAAAGGCAATGGCTTTCATTGCTGATAAGATTTATACAGAGCTTGGCTCTTGGCTTGAAAACTAGGTATTATGAAACGTATATTTTACAGCCTTCTGGCGGTCCTGCCGCTTGTTTGCGGATGCAAAGCTGAAACTCCTGAACCCGAAAACGGGACTCCCGTGGACACTCGTTATACCGTGTCCTTCGACGGCGTGGCTTTCGCCAAGGGAGATATGCTGAGCCTGCTTAATTCCAACTATAAAGGAGCGCTTACCGCTGAAACGTCCGGCGAAAGCGTGCTGTTCTCCGGAAAAGCGCCGAAACTGCCCTCTTCCGATCATTATCTTGCGGTTTATCCTCATTCAGATGCTTATGAATTGAAGGGGCGCACCGTGCAGTTTAGCCTGCCTTCTGTGGTCACGCCGGAGGTCGGCAGGACTACTGGCGCGCTGGGTGTGGGTTATTCCCAGGATGAGAGCATTGTCCTGCATCCAGTTACTGCATATCTGAAGTTCACGGTAAGCAGGGAGGATATTGTCTCGATGGTCTTTCGCTATGGCCTTAACAACGAAGGTGCGAAGGCATATATCGCCGGTACTTTAAAGGTTACTATGGGCTCCAACGGAATGCCGAGTGTGGCCATTCAGAACGGCGTCGAGGCTCTTTCCATCACCGACAGGATTCTTCCCGGAACATACAAGATCGCAGTCGCACCCGAGAAATACGACTTGATTTTCATCGATGTCACTACTTCCGAGGGAACTGACCGCGTGACCGTTTCGCAGTCCGGGAAACTCACGGAAGGGGACACAAAGGACCTTGGTACTGTCGATAAGGATCTCAACTTCGAGATTCCGTCCGACTTGCCTTCTCTGGAGCTTGTGAAAACGTCCGCTTCCACCGCGGCGGTAACTTGGAGCGCCACCGGATTCAATGACGTCTACGCCGACATCTCACAGAAATGGAGCGCTGGCATCTACAATGATCCCGACTGTAATGACTTGAGGGTAAGCTGGGATTTCCCTGTCGCGCTTTGGAATGTGTACGATGGCACGACCATCACCTCGCTGGAAGGCCCGTATTCTCCTCGATTCATCTTCACTTCGCTGGAGGCTTCGACCGACTATTACATAAAGGTTTGGCTCACGGACCATCCGACCTGCGTATCCAAACCCTTGAAAGTTACAACGGCGGCATCCGCTTTCGTGACGCTTCCGGATACTTACGCTAAAGAAGGCAGCGTTATACTTCAGGAGGACTTTGAGGAACTCCCATTAGGTGGAGACATCGCTTCACGCTGCTTCGGATTCTCAGACAAGAACAAGGCTTCCGCTCCTGCATTCGACGCTCCTTCCGGCGCCAATCCCGGAAAGCAGACGATTCGCGGCTTCGAGCATAACTGGTACTTGGTTTATCCCGGACTGGAAATAGGATTGTTCAATACACTGCGGGGAGCCATCTCCGGGACAAGGCTTAACGCCTGGACTTCGATTTCTGAAGACAACACCGACGGAAAGGTTCTTGCAAAGCCAGGCTATATAAAGCTCGGCGCGTCGGACCAAACCGGAGGTATCGTGACCCCGGCCCTGAACTGTCTGGAGCATAAGGCTGTGGTGAAACTATCCTTCAAGGCCCATCCGTACAGGGAGTCGGTAAATGATCCTCTGACGGCTTCTGTGCTTGTGCTCAATACTTCTCAGACTAATGCCTCCGTTCTCACGGACTATACAGTAGTCTCGAAGAAAGATTTCTCTATTGGGGAGAATCACGAATGGAAGGAGTTCAGCTTTGAATTGACTGTTCCTTCCGGATGCCGGCTTGCAATTTCTTCACGCAGGGCTTCCGGTTCAGGCCAGAGACGTATTCTGGTCGATGACGTCAAGGTGGAACTGATCGAGTATATCATTCAGACAAAGGTCAGCGAAATCAAGACCCCTCAGAATCTTATCGACTTCCTGGCTGCATCTGACACATACGAAGCAGGGGAGTTTGTCACCCTCGCTAATGATTTGGATCTCAGCGGTGTCACTCTTCCGACCGCATCATCCTTCCTCGGCGTATTTGACGGTGCCGGACACTCTCTCAAGAACTGGAACAATGATGGACATTCGCTGTTTGCCGCTCTCGGTAAGGAAGACGGAGCGGAAGGCAACGGCACGGTGAAGAACCTGGTGCTTGATGCTTCCTGTAAGCTCAGCGCTTCACTCAGCACGAACTTTGGCTTGATCGCCGGCGTTGTCAACAGCAGCGGTGTCATCGACGGCGTCATCGTGAATGGCGCTGTCCAGCCTCTGACGGTGAGCACTCTTGCCGCATCCCGTCTTGGTACTGTCGCCGGCGTGTCATATGGGCTTATCCAAAACTGCGTAAACAACGCCGCCATCTCCATCACGACATCCGAAGCAACCGACAACGTCTATTTCGGCGGTATCGTAGGTTTCATCAATTCCTCCGGCAGGCTTGGCCTCTATAACAACACCAACAATGGAGACATTTCCTATCGTGTAAACGGCAAAGGCAAACTCGTGTATATGGGTGGAGTCTCGGCCGGTACCAGCACGAGGAAACTGTCGGAGGCAAGCGATTCCCGCGGTATTGTCGACAGGTGCGTCAATACGGGCAATATCAGTTATTATCTCACCAACGGAGGGTCGATGGAAGACAATGCGGGAACGATAGGCAGCGGCAATTACATCAAGCTGGGCGGAGTTGTAGGATACTTCGAAGGTGATGTTACCAACTGCACTAACGGTGTCAGCGGTTCCACGACGAAGGGTACGGTCTCGGCGACTGTTCCTACGAATATGTCCGGCTCCTGTACGACCGGCCCGTCCATCGGCGGTGTTGCGGCTTTCGTCCTTCGGAATGTCACCGGCTGTACTAATTACGGCAAGGTTTATGTCAAGGGAACATTCGCGGGCGGTACCACGGATGCCCAGGGCGTGGGTGTCAATGCCAACTTCTGCGCAGGCGGAGTCGTGGCTCAGGCCGGCCCGTCTACGGGTGGCGCTTCTTACTCTGTCAGCGACTGTCATAACTACGGAGAACTGGACATCAATTCCTGGATGGCTACCGTAAACGGCACGGGGATGTACTTCGGTGGTATTGCCGGCTGGCTTAACCTGCCTGTAAGCCAATGTGTGAACGAAGGAACGATCAAGATCGTCACCAAGGGCGCGGCCAACTATGCCGGCGGCATCTATGGCCAGGGAGCTTTCGCGGCCGATCATCTGACCAACAAAGGCGAAGTGAACGTTACTTTGGAAAGAGACAATTCCGATACCGCAAATAAGCAGTGCGCCTCGTCTTACCACCGTATCGGCGGCATCGTGGGGTACTCGAACATCGGTCTGTCGGAAAGCACCAACTACGGCAAGATCGTGGTCAAAGGCTCGTCTCAGACAGGTGTATACTGTCCTCTTGTCGGCGGTGTGGCCGGTCAGGCGGGCGCCGCTTTCGCAACATCCAATAACGAGGGCGACATAGAAGTTGATTTCCCTGCAGACGGAACTAACGGACTTCGTGTCGGAGGTGTTGTCGGACACCTCGGAGGTATCAGCGTCACTGATGTTTATAGCAAGGGCGGCATAAGCGTTTCCGCCGGAACCCTGGCATCCAACCTGGTTGTCGGCGGAGTGATCGGGTGGAAAGCCGGCGCGGCCGTTCTGTCGAACCTTTCTTCAACTGAAGCTGCCAAGCCCATCCTCGTTCAGGTGTCGGAGATGAACAGTCAGTTCTTCGTCGGAGGTGTGGTAGGCCGTTTTGAGAATGAAACTGCCAATACTTACTCCGGATTGAAGAATTACAAACCTCTGTCGGTGATTGTCGGCACTTCAACTTCGGGCGGTTATTCTTATCTCGGTGGTGTCGCCGCCTGCGACAAGGGTGGACAAACTTTCACTTCCAATGAGAATTACGGCAATGTAAGTTATACCGGACCGCAGAAAATGAGGGTCGGAGGAATTACTTCCTACTCCAATCAGGGCATTTCCGGCAACAAGGCTCAATGTGACATTAGCGTGAAGGCAACCGGGACGGATTTCTCTGAAGTAGGTGGCGTTATAGCATACACTGCCGCGACTGCTTTCAGCGACAACCGGTTCTCCGGTAATATCGACACATCGGAATCTGCCGCTAAGGTCTATACCGGCGGCCTGCTTGGAAAATCCAACGGAAACCAGGCCTTTAACGGCTGTACTTTCAGCGGCACGCTCAAGAGCGCCACTGGAAACAATGTCCCGGGTCTGTATGTCGGAGGCGTCCACAGCAACGACTTGAAAATGACGTTCGGTGACAATGCCAAGTGCACCGTAGGTGCCGGCTCCAAAGTGAACGGAGCGGCCGTCACGGAACTGAAGCTTGAGAATCTGGTGTCGCAGTCCTCTAATGACGGGACATTTACATCAAGCGCAACCCTCACCAATATCTCTATCGAATAGATACGGTAGATGAAGGTTCTCGCTTCGCTGTTTACATCTTTATTCCTTTTCCTGGCAGCAATTCCGCTGCCGGGAAAGGATTGGGTGTATCTAGACCGTGGCGAACGCTTTGTGTACAGTTCAACCCTTGCTCCGCCGGCTTGCGGGCGCTACCGTATTTCGGGTTACCAGGTCTTCAAGGATGACGACAATCGCTTTGTTTTCGGCCGGGAAAACCTTCCGGGAGGGCAGTATATCGTTGCCTGGCGCATCTGCGGCGGGGTCAAGGTCCTCCAGGAAGCCGTAAAAGTTCCGCGCCGTTTCAGGAACAAAGCGTTTTATGGGAGAATTACCATACGCTGGGACAAAAACCTTCGCTTCTATTATGCCTTTGAGCCGCACGATCCTCAGGATGCTGCAGGTTGGACCAGTTTTTCAGGTGTAATGGATGTCGCCAATGTAAAGCACGAAGGTACGGACGGAAGGAAAGGAACTTGGTTTGACACCATTGACGGAAAAGGTCCGGAAGGGAAGGCATTCAAGAATAGAATATCCCCGTTCCCGGTCAAGGAGATAGCATCCATCCCAATACCGGAGGGGAAAGGGTTTTCCTGCCAGGGACTTGCCATCCAGGGGGATACTGCGATAATAATCCGTGACAAAGGCTGGTGTGAAATCTATGATGTGCGCCGGAGGAAATCGCTTTCATTCTATAAACTCGAAGGAAACGATTCGCACTGTAACAATGCTGTTTTCGGGCTTGAGAGGCTGTCTCCTGATTCCCCGTTCCCGCTCCTGTATATTTCGGAAGACAATGGTTCTCACGCCTGTCTGGTAACCGATATCGGAATGGATGGTTCCCAAATCGTCCAAAAGATTTACTATGATACGGACCGCAGCGACTATCCCGGCCCGTTCGACTGGATGGTCGACCGGGAAAATGGATTTCTCTATACTTATGGAGGGTCCCGTTGGCGCAGCCGTTGGGTCAAGCGCTTCCGTCTGCCTCCTGCTGATATCCCGGAAGTCCATCTTGGACGCGAAGATGTCCTGTGGACTATGTATTATGATGAAGTCGGAATCGGGCAGGGAGGATTTGTAAAGGACGGAAGAATCTATCTCACAGCAGGATACCCTCCCTATTACTGCAAACTGCACGTCTATGATATTGCCACGCGCCGTCATATTCTTTGCCAGGACTTGCGTGAGCTTCAGTTTGAGCCGGAAGGGATGGATATCCTCGATGGATGCCTTTACACTGTATTCTGGTGCCGCGACGAAGGAACTAAAATATTTGGGTTTGACCTCCGGAATTTGAATAATAAGCGAAAGTAGCTATCTTTGCCATATGGACAGACGAGATTTTATAAAGATGTCATCGATAGGCTTGGCCGGATTGTCATTGCCCGGAATCTTGGCGTCGGCCAGGGGGACAAAACCAGAAGAAGAGAAGTATTCCATTGTAATTCTTGGAGATACGCACTATGACGCGGCCGACCCGGAGTATTACCATGCCGGCTACTACGATCCGGACCCGAAGAGGGAGGCGAACCACCGCAAGGAGTTCGTCCGCAACGGGGAAATGTGGGCCGGACGCTGCCGGAAGCTGGTCAAGCGCGCCGCCTGCCTGGTGGACGAGGACACACGTTTCGTATATCAGGTCGGCGACCTCATCCAGGGCGACACCGCCGATGCCGAGACCCACAAACGCATCGTCAACGTCCGCGGCACCGGCTACAAGCTGATCGCAGAATAAACTCAGCGAGGGAAATTGAACGTAATAGGATTCTTACGACGGGGACGGGAGTAGCCCTCTTCGTTCTTTTGGGATATAGCAGTTATACGTTTGCGCACGGACATAACTTATGTGGTTTTTGCAAAGATACAAAATGTATCAGTATTTTCCTGAAACAATCCTGAAACATTTCTGTCTTTCTATGTCTTTCTGTGCCTTTTTTAAATCTGACAGAAACGCCATTCTACCACCTTGTATTGCGCATTTAACAGAAAAGAGGTCGACTAAAAAGTGTCGGCCTCCTTTTTTGTTCGCCAGGGCTTCGCTGCGGCGGCAGCTTGCCTCTTCGAGGACTCCGCTCACTTTGTTCG
>CACZDC010000005.1 GCA_902779785.1 uncultured Bacteroidia bacterium | reverse complement strand
TGTGACAGGTTCTTTCCGGCCGGGCCATATTAAATATATCACTTTTTGATATATCGTTTTTTGATATATCAATTATTGTTATTAATTTTGCGGAGAATAATTGATGTATTATGAAAACTCCCTTTGTGTTCGGCAGACTTGCCAAAGATAATAACTTTACGGACAGAGCAGAAGAGACTGCACATCTTGTAACCAACTTTAAGTCCCTCATAAATACCATCCTTATCTCTCCTAGACGATGGGGAAAGAGTTCCCTTGTTTTTAAGGCGGCATCCATTGCCATGAAGGAGGACAAGGATTTGAGGATATGCCTGGTCGATCTCTTCAATGTCCGTTCGGAAGATCAGTTTTACACAGCATTGGCTCAAAGCGTAATCAAATCCACTGCAACAAAATGGGAAGAAGCTGTCGCGAATGCGTCACGTTTTCTTTCCCGCTTTGTTCCCAAGGTATCATTTGGAACCGGTCCTATGGATGAACTCACCGTCGACCTCAATATGGAAGAACTCAGAAGGAGCCCTGACGAAATCCTTGATCTTGCAGAGAAAATAGCTAAAGAGAAGAAACTCCGCATCGTCGTCTGTATTGATGAGTTCCAGAATATCTCCTCATTTGGCGATTCACTTGCTTTCCAGAAAAAACTACGTTCCCACTTCCAGCAACATGAAAACATAGCATATTGCCTATATGGAAGCAAACGCCACATGATGCTTGAAGTATTTACGGATTATTCAATGCCTTTTTACAAGTTCGGCGACATAATGTTCCTGGAAAAGATTAAGACACCGGACTGGGTGGAATTCATTAAGAGTACGTTTGACAGGACTGGTAAATCCATTAGCGATGAAGTTTGCGGGGAAATCGTCGCACGTGTTCAGAATCATCCTTATTACGTCCAGCAACTTGCACAGCAGGTATGGCTGCGAACCGGCAAAGTTGCTACTATTGATGCTGTCGGTGAAGCCCACTCTACAATCACGGCTCAGCTCAGTCTGATGTTCGATACGATAACCCAGACGCTTACCAATCAGCAGTTGAGTCTTCTCCGCGCCATGTCTGTGGGTGAGAAGAATCTCACATCCCAAGCTGTAATGGAAAAATACGGTCTTTCATCTCCCACTGTGATTTCCCGTGCGAGAAAGGCACTCGTTGGGAAGGATATCCTGGACAACATCGCCGGAAACTATTCTTTTCAGGACCCTGTGTATGCCTATTGGCTAAAGCATCATTACTTCCAACTCTAGTTCAATCAGTACCATGCATAAGTATTATCAGTGAGGTGACCGTCAGTGCACCGGACAATTCTCCGCAAGGACTGGCGGTTCAGGAGGCGATAGTCAGGAATTTCTACCGTCTTTGGTTCAGCCATCCTTCCGTTGTCGGAATCACCTGGTGGAATCTCGTAGACGGCGGCGCAGCTCCGGGAGAGCCGTCATATTCGGGCCTCTTCGACAAAGATATGAACCCCAAACCGTCGTATTACGTTCTGGACGAGCTGATTAACCACGAATGGAAAACCTCGTTTGAGGTGAAGGCTCCGAAAGACGGCCGCATCTCGTGGCGAGGCTTCAAAGGCAATTACAGAATTACTTGGACCGATAGAAAGGGGAGAGTCCACGTTCAGGAGACTCTCGTAAAGTAAGGACTACTTCAGCCTCTGATAGCCGTCCTGGAGACAGCGCTGGGAGATGTGCTCGATGCGCGCGTCCACATCCGGGTGAGAGGAGAAAAGATTGCTGACGGTGCTGCTCTGGGTTCCTGAAGAGAGTTTTTTCATCTTCTCGAAGGACTTTACCATCGCCCATGGATTCTTGCCTGCTTCGCAAAGGTAATTGTAGCCATAATCGTCGGCCTCGGTCTCCTGCTTCCGGGAATACTTGCTGTTGAGGATTACTTCGCCGAGGGCGCCGAGTTGGGAATCTGTCAGGGCCGCTATGGTCTCCCCGGTGGATGCCAGACCTGACAGGGCAGAGGAAACCATCATAGAGCGTTGCATCTGCTTCCGAGTGTGGTGCAGGGCTACGTGCCCCATTTCGTGGCCGATCACTCCGAGAAGTTCGTCGTCGTCCATCGTGTCCATCATTCCGGTATAGACCCTGACGCTGCCGTCCGCGCAGGCGAAAGCGTTCACTTCCGCCTCTTTGTACACCTTGAAGTTGAGAGGCCTTTCATTGACCCCGTCCAGGTTCTGTGTCAGGCGGCGGAGTCTTTTGGTATATGCATTGGACTCGGGGAGAACCACGCTCTGGGCATCCAGCTGAGTGATATACTGATGGACGTACTCGTCCACCTGCTCGTCGGACAGGGTCAACGCCTGCAGGGCATACAGGCCGCTCTGGGCCAGGCGCTCGGAATTAAGATTCGAAAGAACGCTGCAGGAAGTGGACAGCATTGCGGCAAGAATTGCCGGAAGGAAAAGATTCTTTTTCATTGAAGCTCGTACTTTTGCGCAAAGATAATCAAAAAAAATTTGTGTGCTTGAAAAAATTTTGTACCTTTGCAGTCCCATTGGAGCGACTTTGCTCCTGAGGACTTGATTGGTGGGTTCGTATAACGGTTAGTACTCGGGATTTTCATTCCCGCAATAGGAGTTCGATTCTCCTACCCACTACCGGAATAAAAAAATAAAGTAATGGCAAACACAAAATCAGCCCAGAGGGCAGCTCGCCAGAGCGAGCGTCACAGACTGCATAACAAGTATTATGCAAAGACAACAAGGAACGCGATCCGCGACCTCCGCAATACTACCGACAAGACCGCTGCTGAGAAGATGGCTCCGAGCGTCTTCAGAATGATAGACAAGCTTGCAAAGATCGGTGTAATCCACAAGAACAAGGCCGGCAACCTCAAGAGCGGCCTCCAGGTCTACATCAACAAGCTCGCCTAAACGGATCAGCGCGCCCGGCTAACAGGGTATCGGGATGTAGCGCAGTTGGCTAGCGCACTACGTTCGGGACGTAGGGGTCGTCCGTTCGAGTCGGATCATCCCGACAAAGGTCAGGAAAAAAATCCTGGCCTTTGTTGTTTATTCACAATTTTTTACTAACTTTGCGGTCCCGAAATGACCGAAGAGCTCCTGAAGAGGCGTCGCGGTGATGCCCGCTCCCGGTTGAAACTTTTAAAGTTTTGTTATTATAATGTACGCAATCGTTGACATTGCAAGCCAGCAGTTCAAGGTAGAGGCTGGAATGGACATCTTCGTAAACCGCCTTAAGGCCAAGAACGGAGAGTCCGTAGAGTTCGACAAGGTCCTCCTCGTCCAGGACGGTGAGGCCGTGAAGGTCGGTACTCCGTATGTAGAAGGCGCTCTTGTCAAGGCCACCGTCCTCGATGACGATGCCAAGGCAAAGAAAGTGCTCGTTTTCAAAAAGATTCGTCGTAAAGGATTCCAGACGCTGAACGGTCATCGCCAGAAGCTCACCAAGATCCACATTGACGCTATCGCTTAATTAATGGGAGAAACAGATTATGGCACACAAAAAAGGTCAATCCAGTTCGAAGAACGGTCGTGAATCTCATTCCAAGCGACTCGGTATCAAGATTTTCGGCGAGCAGGTCGTAAAGGCCGGTAACATTATCGTCCGCCAGAGGGGCACCGTCCACAATCCGGGCCAGAATGTCGGCATCGGCAAGGACCACACCCTGTATGCACTTGTTGACGGAACCGTGAAGTTCTGCCGCAAGAGAGGCGACAAATCCTTCGTCTCCGTCGTTCCCTTTGAGAACTGATCCGGAGGATTTGAATGAAAGAGAGGACTGAGGCTTCCGGATGGGGCGCGGTCCTCTTTTGTTTTGAAAAGAATAATACAATAGTATATGCTTACACTTAAATTGCTTCGTGACGACCCCGAGTTTGTGATCCGCAAACTTGCCGTCAAGAATTTTGATGCCCGTGCAATCGTCGAAGAGGTGATTGCTATGGACGACCGCAGAAAGGCTTATCAGACAGAGTCGGACGCCCTGCTTTCCGAGCAGAAGAAGGCCGCCGCCGAAATCGGTGCTCTGATGAAGGCCGGAAAGAAAGAAGAAGCCGAGGCTGCAAAAGCAAAGGTGGCTGCCTTGAAAGACCGCACCGTTGAACTTGCCCGCCTTTCAGACGAGAACGACGCCGCACTCCAGGCCAAACTGGTTCTTCTTCCGAACATTCCCTGCGACCTCGTCCCCGAAGGAAAGGGCGCGGAGGACAACCTTGTCGTGAAAATGGGTGGTCCCGAACCGGAACTCCCCGAAGGCGCCCTCCCGCACTGGGAGCTTGCCAAGAAGTACGATATCATTGACTTCGACCTCGGAGTTAAGATTACCGGCGCAGGTTTCCCTGTCTATAAAGGCAAGGGTGCCAAGCTCCAGAGGGCTCTCATCAATTACTTCCTGGACCGCAATACGGCCGCTGGATACAAGGAGGTCGAGCCTCCGGTGATGGTCAACGCAGCTTCCGGCTTCGGCACTGGCCAGCTCCCCGACAAGGAAGGCCAGATGTACCACGCCAACCTGGACGACTTCTATATGGTCCCGACCGCGGAGGTCCCCGTGACCAATATCTTCCGCGACGTCATCCTCCAGGCAGATCAGTTCCCGCAGAAGCTTACTGCCTATACTCCCTGCTTCCGCCGTGAAGCCGGTTCATATGGCAAGGATGTCCGCGGCCTCAACCGCCTGCATCAGTTCGACAAGGTGGAGATTGTCCGCATCGAACGTCCGGAGAACAGCTACGCCGCCCTCGACGAGATGGTCGCCCACGTAGAAAGCCTTGTCAATGAACTTGGACTGAAGTACCGCATCCTCCGTCTTTGCGGCGGGGATATGAGCTTCACCTCGGCCATTACCTATGACTTCGAACTCTGGAGCGCCGCCCAGGGCCGCTGGCTGGAGATATCTTCCGTTTCCAATTTCGAAAGCTACCAGGCCAACCGCCTGAAGTGCCGCTTCCGTGACGAAAACGGCAAGATGCAGCTTGCCCATACCCTGAACGGCAGTTCACTCGCCCTCCCGAGAGTCGTCGCAGCCTTGCTCGAAGACAATCAGAAGGATGGCTATATCGAGATTCCGGAGGTTCTCCGTCCCTATACCGGCTTCGACCGGATAGACTAGATGGACGCGGAACGCATCATACTAGGCATCGACCCTGGAACCCGCCTTTTGGGTTTCGGGGTCGTGCGCTCTATAGGCAAGAAGGTCGAATTCGTGGATATGGGAGTGCTCGATCTGAGGAAAGAGACTGATCCCTACCGCAAACTGCAGGCGATTTATGACTGTATCAGCGAAGTCTGCAAGAGCTACCATCCTCAGGAGCTGGCAATCGAGTCGCCTTTCTACGGAAAGAATGCCCAGGTTGTGCTTAAACTAGGACGAGCCCAGGGCGCGGCAATGATCGCCGCCCTCTCTTACGGAGTGTCAGGCGTGACGGAATATGCCCCGCGCAAGGCCAAGGAGGCGATTGTCGGGAACGGAGCCGCCTCCAAGGAGCAGGTCCGGATGATGCTGGAGAAAACTTTCGGAATGCCCCTCCCCGCAGAGCATCTGGATGCGACCGATGCCCTTGCTATAGCCCTGTGTCATCATTTTGAAACTTCCCGTCCGCTCAGCGTGCCGAAAGGCAAAGGTGGCTGGGCTCAATTTTTGAAGGAACATCCCGAAAGAATCAAATAATCCGTTTAAACCTCGCGCCCCCGCGCGTGTCTAATCCATAGATTAAAACGAACTTAGATGAAAAAGACACTGCTGACTCTATTCGCAATGCTCGCCTCTCTGGTGCTGTTCGCCCAGAATTTCACTGTCAGTGTAAAACTCAAGGACTCGACCAGCGGAGAACCCGTCGGATTCGCCACCGTCTCTCTCTCCCCGGAGAAAGGTTCCGCAAAATATGCTCTTACTGACCACGAGGGCAAGGCTACGGTTGAGAAACTCCGTCCCGGCAACTATACTTTCAAGGCCGAGATAATGGGCTACAAGCCCCTGACAAAGGGTGTCAAGGTCGAATCCGAGAACATCGACCTTGGCGAATTGGCTATGGACCTTGACCAGGAGGTCCTTGATGCCGCAAAGGTGTCGGCGGTCGGCAATCCTATCGTGATAAAGAAGGACACGGTGGAGTACAACGCTTCTTCCTATAAGATATCTGACAATCACGTTCTGGAGGACCTGCTGAAGAAACTTCCCGGTGTAGAGGTTGCTGAAGACGGGTCCATAACCGCCAACGGCGAGACTATCACGAAGATTACCATCGACGGAAAGACTTTCTTCCTGGACGATCCGACTCTTGCCTCGAAGAACATCCCCGCCAAGATTATCGAGAAGGTCAAGGTTGTCAAGAAAAAGTCCGAGCAGGCGGAATTCACCGGTATTGACGACGGTGAAGACGAGACAGTCATCGACCTCAGCGTCAAGAAGGGAATGATGAACGGCGTTTTCGGCAATGTGATGGCCGGAGGCGGTCACGATATCCCGTCTGCCTCCAATACGATGAACGACTGGCGCTATCAGGGTGCATTTATGGGCGGCCGTTTTACCGAGAAGAGCCAGATCAGTATCATCGCCAATGGCAACAATACCAACAATCGCGGCTTCAACGACCTTGCCGGCAATATGATGAACTCTATGATGGGAGGCGGAGGAGGAATGGGCCGCGGTCAGGGAGGTTTCGGCAGGGGAGGCAACGGTATTACGACTTCCTGGATGGGCGGAGTCAACGGCAACTGGGACCTTTTCGACAAGAAAATGGAACTTGGGGCCAACTACCTTTACAACGGCAGCAAGAAGGATGTCCTTGAGAATTCATACAAAGAGACTTATCTCGAAGACGGCTCGACCCTTATAAACAATAATGACGGTTTCTCCACGACCGGTACCTATGGTCACCGTTTCGGCGTCCAGCTGGAGCATAAGTTCTCGGAAAATACATCCATTATCTTCCGTCCCCAGTTCGATTTCGGCGGGGGAGACTATAACCAGTCTTCGCAGTTCTCCACTCTGACCCAGGGAGCGGGCGCAGAGAAGGCGGACACTACAAATCGTGGTTTTACCAATAATCTGGGAAACAATACCAATTGGAACGCCCGGGGCTTTTTCCTGCTTCGCCAGAGGCTCGGTATCCCCGGCCGTACTGTATCCTTGAGCGCCAACTACAATTTCTCGAACAATAAACTCGACTCTTACAATCAGAGCGTTACCCAGGGCTACGAGGACAATAAGCCGGTGGCCGAAGATCTTGAATTGGTCAACCAGAGGATTGCCCAGAAGTCCAAAGGCTCGAGCATTTCTTCTCGTCTTGTTTACACCGAGCCTCTAGGCAATGTGTTCTATCTCGAAGGCAGTTACCGTATCGGCTGGAATAGGAACAAGACTGAAAAGAGTGCGTTTAACAGCGGAGCAGGATTCGACTATAACATTCCGGCTGCGACTATGGTCTATAATCCTGCCGGTGAGCTTCCTGACGAGGCTTATTCCAACGCAATTGTCAATCAGTATCTTAACCAAAGCGTCGGCCTCGCCTTTATGTATCAGGAAGGCAAGAACAGGGCCCAGGTCGGTGTGTCTATGAATCCGACCAAAACCCATAACGAGACCAATGGCAAGGCTTATGACGATTTCCGTATCAACTGGGCCCCGAGGGCTATGGTCTTCCACGAGTTCAACGACAATGCCAATGTCCGTTTCTTCTATTTCGGTCGCAGCGGACAGCCTTCAACCTCTCAGTTGATGCCGGTGCTGGACAATGCCAATCCTTTGTCGATGGCGCTCGGTAATCCTTATCTTACGCCGTATTTCAACCATAACTTCCGGGGAAATCTGGAGTATTCTAACAAGAAGACCTTCTTCTCCGCACGTCTGAATCTGGAGGGCGGAATAGTTGAGGACCCGATAGTGAGCGCTCTCTGGTATGACAAGGGCATACAGTATTCAATGCCGGTGAACGGTGCCGCTTCCTTCAACGCCAACACTCGTCTTGTCATCAATGCTCCGATTGCGAAGTCTAAATTCTCCCTGATGAGTATGACACGTATAAGTTACTCCAAGTCCGGCAGTTACATCGGATCTTCGGCAACGACTGGCATCGCTGACAAGTATTTTAATGACGACCGTACCGCCTTCGATTACATTGCTTTCCACGACAACGAGAACTTTGATGAACTCTTCGAAGAAAACACCACCCGTTCGCTGAATGCCGTAGAGAGGCTCCGTTTCACTTATCGCAGCGACAACTTCGAGCTGATGCTGGGCGGACGCACGCGCTTCAACAAGCCTTGGTACACTCTTAAGAGCGCCTCTTCAAACGCCACCTGGAACAACCAGGCCAATGCCTCCATCAGCTGGACCATCGGCAACAGCGGTTTTGAACTCACTACGGATGCCGACTACAATTGGTACTATGGTTATACCACGCCGCAGAATTCCGAGTTTGTATGGAACGCTTCCATATCCAAGCTTCTCTTCAAGAGGCAGGCTACCTTGGCGCTCAAGGCCTATGACTTGCTGAACCAGGCGAAGAATCTGAGTGTCACGGATGCCTCCAACTATCATTCTGAGGTGCGCAACAATACTCTCGGACGCTATATCATCCTTTCCTTCACCTGGCGTTTCGGTAATTTCGGCAAGGCTGGACAGCAGATGCGTCAGCGTATGGGCGGAATGGGCGGTCCCGGCGGCGGCCGTGGAGGATTCGGCGGCGGAAGACCGTTCTAGAGCGTTTTAACATAGGCGCGCCATTTTTCGATAAGCGCGCTCATATCATCCGGCAGAGGGGCTTCGAAATGAAGCCTCTCTCCTGTTTTTGGGTGAGTGAAGCCGAGTGTGCGGGCGTGAAGTGCCTGACGGGGACAGATGGCGAAGCAGTTCTGGATGAACTGGCGGTATTTGGCATAGATGGTTCCCTGGCGGATTTCCATCCCTCCATAGCGCTCGTCGGCGAAGAGGGGATGTCCGAGAGAAGACATATGGACACGGATCTGGTGAGTCCGTCCGGTTTCCAGCCGGCATTCAACTACCGTTATGAAGCCGAAACGCTCAAGCACCTTCCAGTGTGTCACTGCCCATTTCCCCTTCTCGGGATCATCGTAGACGCGGAATCGCAGGCGGTCGTTCGGGTCGCGTCCTATCGTTCCTTCGACCGTTCCTTCGTCTTCGGCCAGATTGCCCCAGACAACGGCAGTGTAGATGCGGTCTATGGAATGGACAAAGAACTGGTCGGCTAGATTCAACTGGGCCTCTGGAGTCTTTGCGACCACGAGAAGTCCGCTTGTATCCTTGTCTATTCTGTGGACCAGTACGCCCATCCTTTCGTCCTCGGCGTCAGGGCCTTGTGAAATCCCGAGGTAGCCGGCGAGGGCGTTGACCAGAGTCCCGCTGTAGTTCCCGTGTCCCGGATGGACGACCATACCGGCAGCTTTGTTTATCACCATAACTTCGTCGTCCTCATAGACTATGTCCAGGGGGATGTCTTCGGGAAGGATTTCCACCCCTCGACGCTCGTATGGCATCACGAAGCTGATGACATCGTTGGGACGGACTATATAATTGGCTTTCACGACCTTGTCGCCTACGCGGACAAAGCCAGCCTTTATTGCAAGCTGAACCCTGTGGCGGGAAGTGCGTTCCTGATGTGAACTGATGAATTTGTCTATGCGGACCGCCTCCTGACCCTTGTCGGCGACGAGACGGAAATGCTCATACATTTCCTCCCCGCCTTCGTCCTTTACGAGATCGTCTTCGTCAATCATTGGCGGGAATCTTGGAGGCATCCAGAGTAAGCCAGATGTCGACCGGAGTGCCGAGCCCCTTGACCGTGCCGTCGAAATCCTGGCGCCATACAGTGGCGTTGGTGGAGTCGGCGTAAGTCTTTATGTCCTTGTCACAATGGACCCGTCCTACATTGAAACACTTGTTATGAAGGGCTTCCTGGGCGTGGATGTACTTCATCCCGACAATGCGGGGAACAACACTGGTGCTGCCGGTGGAGGAGAGTCCCAGGGTGAGGTCTATGGCCGAGCCGCTGATGACTTTTTCACCGGGGGCGACATCCCGGCCGTTGATGCTCTGATGCAGCACCCTGTTTGTCGCGATGTCGCGTACATACTTGAGGTGGCCGACACTCAACCCGCGGTTCCTCAATTCGGCGCGGGCTTCGCTGAAGGAGTAATTGATAAGGTTGGGCATCACCAGCTTTTTCGGAACGAACGAGTTGATGGTCAGGAAGATGCTGCGTCCCATTTTGACCGTGGCACCGGCTTCGGGACTCTGACGGTACACCACGCCGCCGTCCAGTCCTTTGACAAAGATGGAATCCCGGACTTTTATCCCGACCTTGGCCTCGTCTGCGGCACGCCGGGCCTCTTCCAGGCTCATATTGGTGAAATCCGGAGCCGTGACATACTTCCCGTGACGCGTAATCAGATTGAGGAAGATCCCGGTCCCGAAAATAAGGACTAAGACAAAGAGCAAGGCCAGAATCAGATTCCTTATTATCCAATTATTTTTCTCGAACAGTTTCATATCAAGCGCGAAGATACGAAAAATAATTCATACCTTTGCCATCGATGAAGAGGGAAAACAAGATACTGCTTCTGCTTGCCGCCGCAAGCGTTTTACTGCTAAGTCTGCCTTTCCTGGTGAAGGGCTGCGGTCCGCTTGCCCTCCTTGCGCTAGTGCCGCTTCTGTCGATGGAAAGAATTGCCAGTCTTTCCGGGAAAACGCATTTCTGGTGGTGGCACTATGGGGTTTTCGTCCTCTGGAATGCGGCTACTACCTGGTGGGTATGCAATGCGACTGTCGGCGGAGGGCTTTTCGCCATTTTTGCGAACGCCCTGCAGATGTCCCTTGTATTCGGCTCGTTCCGCTGGGTGAAACGTCGTCTTGGTGGCGCCCTGCCGTATATCTATCTTGCTGCAGCCTGGATAGCCTGGGAGAAGTATTACCTGACTGTGGCGCAGATTTCCTGGCCCTGGCTTGTGCTTGGAAACGCTTTCGCGGACACGACCTCGCTTGTGCAGTGGTATGAATTCACAGGTCATCTGGGCGGTTCGCTGTGGGTCTGGGCCTCCAATCTGGCACTTTTCGGTCTGATGGTATCACTCTCGGACGGTCGCTTCTCCGTCTGGGGTGCAAAAGGACGCGCTGCGGCCCTCTCGGGAGCTGTTCTGGCCGTTCTCGGCCCTATGGTCTGGTCGGCCTGTATCCGTCCCGAAGAGGAAGGGGAGAGTGTCAGGGTCGTGATCGGGCAGCCTAATCTGGACCCATACGAGAAGTTTGAATCCCTCACTCAGGCACAACAGACGGAGAGGCTCCTCTCGCAGCTGGACCGGGCGGAGTATGACGGCTCTCCGGCCCTTGTTCTGGGTCCGGAAACATTTACAAATGACATAGTTACTGGTCTGGAGGATGCGTCTCCGACAGTAGTCCGTTTCAAGGAATGGCTGCGGCTCCATCCGGGTACCAACCTGCTTTTCGGAGCCTCGGTTTACGAACGCACCCTGTCCTTGCATAGGCCTCATCCCCTTGCCTATGATGCCGGGGAAACCATCGTGGACGGAATCCGGAAGAATGTATGGGTCCAGTCCCATAATTCCGCCATACTGCTGGACTCGACCGGACGTTGCGATGTTTTCCATAAATCCAAGCTGGTAGTGGGAGTGGAACTGACTCCATATCCTTCGGTTTTTGTTCCTCTTGAAAAGCTCCTCGGCGGGAATATGATGGGCAAATGTATCGGACAGGAGCATCCGACAACTCTTGCTTTCAAAGCGGGAGACGTGGGATTCCCGCTCGGCTGCGCGGTATGTTATGAGTCCGTTTATGGAGAGTACTGTACGGCTTATGTGCGAGAGGGAGCGCAGCTTATGACGGTCATTACGAATGATGCCTGGTGGGGAAACACTCCCGGCTATCATCAGCACCTTAATTACAGCCGCCTCAGGGCCATAGAGCTTCGCCGGGACATCGCCCGCTGCGCCAATACCGGCATATCGGCAATCATTGACAAGCGGGGGAGGATAGTTGACAAGACTCCCTGGTGGGAGAGCGCTATGCTTGAAGGGACTGTCCATCTGAATGATACCCAGACCATCTTTGTCCGCTACGGGGACATTACCGGCCGGATTGCGGTCTTCGTTTTTGTTCTGCTCGGCCTCGCTGCGATTGTGCGTTCTATAGGAAGAAAACGAAACAAGAACTGAGTTTGCGCAGTTCCTTCAAAGCTGCGTTCAGGTGGTTTTCCACCGTTTTTTTAGTAATGCCCATCTCGGCGGCGATTTCTTCATTGCTTTTCCCTTCTATTCTTGACATAGTGATTACACGTCGCCGTCTCTCAGGCATTTCTGCAATCCGGCTTTCTATTCTTGAACGCATCTCACGGGCAAAATAGTCTTCGTCCAGCGAGTCTGTCTCTGCGAAATTTTCCTCTATGTCAAGCATGATTCTATGCTTCCTGGCATAGTCAATAGCGGAATTTCGGCATATCCTATAAAGATATGCAGGGAAACTGATGAGGTCGGGAAGAGTGTTTCGCAGAGTCCAGAGTTTTACGAATATGTTCTGAGCCAGATCCCGTGCGTCCTCTATATTACGTGTATATTGGGAGAAGAATACTCTTGTTCTTGGGTAATAATAGTCAAATAACTGACGGAAGGCGTTTTCATCGCCTTCTGATGTCAGTCTTATTAGTTCCTTCTCGTCCATATTCATTTCTCGGCAAAATTACATTATTTTTATAATTTCCCCAAAAAAGTATAGGTGCAAATGGGGGATGCTTCGTCTTATATACACAGCAAAGAAAACTAATAATGAAGTCATTCCCCGGTTGGGAGCAGTTGGACATAAGCAGTGTCACGCCCCTGGAAATTGAAAAGTCATGGATTGCAACTCGTTCAAGGATTCACAGACGCGAAAGGTGGCGCCTCTGGCAGCGTTTTGTCGTTGCTGCATCGTTGTTGACAATTATTCTTTCTCCTCTGGCCGCATGGCTGTGGGTATCGCGTCATCAGGCAAGCGTCCCTGATCTTTGTCAGGTTTCGACGCATCGCGGTGAGGTTCGTGAGGTGATTCTCCCAGACGGGACAAAGGCTGTCCTTAACGCAGAATCAATGCTGGTATTCCCCGAATCCTTTGTTTCTGAACGTAGTGTTTTCCTTTCGGGAGAAGCATCCTTCGATGTGACTTCCGATGAGAGCCACCCTTTCTATGTCAACACTTCGGATGTGACGGTCAAAGTCCACGGAACTCGTTTTGACTTGAAAGCCTATTATGACGACCCCATAGTTGAGGCTACCCTGTACAGGGGAGTCATCACGGCCTACCCCAGCGGTCAAGAAGAGAGGTCAGTTACTCTTAATCCTAACCAGTGTTTCTCCTATTTTAAGACCGGCGGTGCAATTACTACTGCTTCGGTCAATGCTCTTGAATCGATAGCATGGGAAAACGGGAATCTATGTTTCCGGTCTTCTTCAGTGCGCGACGTTATAAAAACTCTTGAACGGCGTTATGATGTGTCCATAGTTTTGACCTCAACGAAGTACGACAGCACAGCGATAACAGCGAGTTTCATTCATGGGGAGACTCTGGATGATTTGCTTGGCGCGATTTGCATGATCGTCCCGGGAATGCGGTTTGGACGAAGTGGTAATACGATTATTCTTGAATAGTATAATATGCGTAAGCTTTTGTTATTCTTTGGGCTTGCGCTCCTGCTTCTGAGTTCTTTCGGAGCACGGGCGCAGACCTCTATTTCTTTCCCATCATCGCGGATGAGTGTCAGGGATGCGCTTTCAACCGTGGAATCAGAGAGCGGCATGTCAATCGCTTATAACGAGCGCATCACGGACCCTTCCAAAATCGTGAGTACGCCTTCCGGAAAGACTCTTGAAGAAGCCCTCTCCATTATTCTTGACGGCACTGGGACAGAGGCTGTCATTAAAGGGAAAATGATTCTCATCGTTAAAAGTCAGCCGCAGGAGGGAAAACATTTGACTGCCCCGGTGTCCGGTAAAGTCCGTGACGCTTTGGGACCTCTTGTAGGGGCAGTCGTAATGAATGGGAATAATGCTTCAATGACTAATGAGGATGGTAGTTTTACCATTCAGGCCAAACGTGGTGATGTATTAAGGATAAGCCTGCTTGGATACAAAGAAGCGGCCTATACAGTTGGAACGACCACTTCCGGAATTGAAATAGTTTTGCTTGATGACACTCAACTGTTGGAAGAATCCGTCGTTGTCGGATATGGTACCATGCAGCGCAGGGATATCACTTCTTCCATAGCCACTTTCAAACCGGCAGATGAAGGGGAGCGCGATTTCCTCAGTCCTGATGCTATGCTGCAGGGCCATGTGGCCGGAGTAAACATATCGTCGGCTTCCGGTACACCCGGTGCGCGTTCCAGAGTCAGCATTCGTGGTATCGGTTCAATAACCGCAGGGAATGAACCTCTGTATGTCGTGGACGGTGTCCCGATGTCCAACACTTCCGGAGATACCGGAGCTTACAGTGGAGAATCGTTAAGTGCCCTGTCGGATATTAATCCGGCGGATATCGAGTCCATACAAGTCTTGAAGGATGCCGCTTCTGCTGCGATATATGGCTCCAGAGGAACCAATGGGGTAATTATTATCACGACCAAGAAAGGAAGCAAGGGCGAACCTAAATTCTCCGCCAACGCTAACTATGGTCTGAGTTATCTTCAGAATCTGGACAGATTAAAGGTTGCGGACGCGGATCTCTACTTGGAAGTACAGAACGAAGCCATTGACAATTATAACCGGCAGACCGGCAGCGCCATCGCCCGTCTTGACAATCCTTTCCCAGGCAAACCACAGTTCAGTTGGATAGACATGGTTTTCCGGGTGGCTCAGAGTTATCAGGCGGATGTCTCACTTTCCGGAGGAAGCGAGAATTCGGATTATTATGCAGCGGTCCATGTTAAGAATAATCAGGGTGTCGGGATTGGTTCTCTGTATCAGAAATATGGCGTGAAGACCAGTGTTAACTCCAGAATAAAGCCCTGGCTTAAACTCGGAACTACTATAAACCTTACATACACCAATGCCAACCGTGTCCCGGACGGAGCAATCGGAACATCTATGCTTACTCACGGTCTGGAACACCGCCCATGGGACACCCCCTTCAAGAGTGACGGCAGTTATACCATAATCAATGCTGACCTGTTGCACTATAACCTGGTCCAGGCTCTTAATGAACAAAAAGTTTATAATAAGTCTTATAGGGTATACGGCAGTGCCTATGCCCAGGTGGATTTCACTAAGGACCTTTATTTCAAGACCACTTTCGGCGGAGATTTCATGTCGGCGGAGGACCACGTCTATTATAGCAAGGACCATATGTATGGCAATTCTTCAGGAGTACTTACTGACTCAAGAAGAAACTTCACCTCCATTGTCGTTGACAATATACTTACTTATAAGCATGCTTTCGGTGGCCTTAATCTGGATGCCATGCTGGGTCATTCTTTCCAGATGGACAATAATTCAACGGCTATGCAGAAGGGTCAGGGCTTCCCGGATAAGGAATTCGATGTAAACTCCGTGGCAGCGGAAATTACCGACTACACCACCGGGCTGTCAACATGGGCGCTTCAATCTTTTATGTTGCGTACCACGCTTAATTACAGAAACAGATATCTTGCCACTGTAAACGCCCGTCTGGACGGTTCTTCAAAGTTTGCCTCGGATTTCAATCACCGTTATGGATTTTTCCCCTCTGTTTCGCTGGGCTGGAACCTGTCTGAGGAGCCTTTCTGGAACTGGTCCGGGACTCAGGCTAAGCTCAGGGCAAGCTATGGAGCTACTGGTAATCAAGGGGGTATAGGGAACTATGCATGGAGAACCTTGATTAATGCCGGATATAATTACAACGGGAAAAATGGATATGCTGTAATGCAGCCGGGGAACGAGAATCTTCAGTGGGAAACAGCTCACCAGTATGATGTCGGGGTGGATCTGAGTTTCTTCCAGGGGGCTTTGAGTTTTACCGCCGATGCTTTTATCAAGAATACGGAAAACCTTCTTTATGATATGCCGATTTCTGCGACGAAAGGTTATACCCAACTTACCAGCAATATCGGCACGATGCAGAACAAAGGTCTGGAGTTCTCCGTCGGCGGCAATCTCGGAAAAGGAGATTTCCACTGGAAGGGAGATTTCAACATTTCCTTTGTGAAAAATCGTCTTACTTCACTGATTGGTGATAATGAGATTCTGAAGACCGATGATTATCATGCGCTCAAAGTAGGTGAGGAAATTGGTAGTTTTTATATGATTAAGATGCTGGGAATCTATCAAAGTGACGAGGAAGTCCCGACATATCAGTATGAACATTATGGAGTAAGGGCAGGTGATGTTATCTACGATGACGTCAATAAAGACGGGGACATCAAAGAAGAGGATGATGCACAGTTCGTCGGAAGTGCAAACCCTAAGTTTACAGGAGGTCTTTCAAATAGTTTTACCTGGAAGGGTTTTGATGCAAACATCTTCTTTGCTTTCTCATACGGAGCAAAACTTTACGAGTACTGGACCGGTGGTCTCCGCCTGGGAAACGGCAACTGGCCGGCTCAGGAAAGCGAGGCGCTCTCAAGATGGACGGGACCAGGAACTAGCAATACAGTTCCTCGTGCCATTTACGGTTATACCTGGAACTCCACAATGTTCAAGAATACCCGCTTCCTTCATGATGCCTCATATATCCGTCTCAAGACGGTCCAACTGGGTTATACGCTCCCGAAGCGTCTGACCAAGAGAGTAGGTATAGAGAAACTGCGTGTTTACTTACAGGGGGACAATGTCTGGCATTACAGCCCGTTTCGTTTTCTTGATCCTGAAGTCAATACGTCAATGACTGCTACCAAGATGGGTTTGGACTGCATGTGGATTCCGCAGCCTACCAGTTTCTCAATCGGAGTTAACCTTAAACTGTAGAGCGTATGAAAAAAGTTATACTAATATCTGCTGCTCTCTTGCTGACAGTGTGTTCCTGCGACAAACTGCTTGACCAGAGTCCCCATAATGCCAAGGGCGTGGATAAAATGACACAGGATGATGTGGAATTACTTATGGTTGGGGTGTACAATATAGCCCAGTACAAACCAACATTCAACGGTTATGCCCTTTTTGACATTATAGGTGGCGACCTGATACGTCCCGGAGCGACTTCCACCAATACCCCGAAACTTGTTGTCCAGGGTGCCATTGCTCCTGGTCAGAGCATAGTCGGCAGTCCATGGAATGGATATTATGCCGGACTGTACCAAATCAATAATTATATTATTGCCGCTGAAAAGCTTCCTGACAGCCCCCGTAAGAGTGAACTGTGCGGTATCGGCTACTTCTTCCGTGGACTTTACTACTATTATTTGGTTACCAGGTGGCGTGACGTGCCGATTGTGACCGGTCCGGTGGATTATGACGTTCCTCAGACAGAGGAGGCAAAGGTATGGGAATTCATCGAAGGAGAATTCAAAAAGGCGGCGGCGATGGCCCCTGATTTCTCGGACAAAAACTACGTATCCAAAGATGCGGCCAAGGCTCTGCTTGCAAGAGTCTACCTTGCAATGGGGAAGAAAACGGAAGCGGCGGATCTGGCGGAGGAACTCATAACTTGCGGACGCTTCGCCCTTGCGGACTTCTCTTTGATTTTCAGGGGGAAAGCCAACAAGGAGGAAATATTCACCTTCTCAAATCAGATGAATGAAGGTTCTTTTAATATCGGATCATACTACTATACCAAGGAATCCGAGGTCGGAGGGAGCTATACCTTCTGTCCGACACAGGAAGCTATGGATATGTTTGTCCATTATGACAAGCGTACCCCGTATTCCGTTGATATCCAGGGGAGTAACAACGTGGTGAACAAGTATTACCAGGGCGATGCCGGCCAGGATCCTATTTATATCACGCGGCTTGCTGAAATGTATCTCATAAGTGCCGAGGCAAAGGGATTGGCAAGAGGTATCGACCGCCTGAATGACTTGCGCCGTTTCAGAGGTTTACAAGATGTTCACCCTGGCAACGAATCAGCCTTCCTTGATGCGGTTCTCAAAGAACGCCGCCTGGAACTCTTCGGGGAGGGTTTTCGCTGGTATGACTTGGTCCGTACAGGGAAATATGAAAAAACTGTAGGTCTAGAGAAGAAATATACTGTACTTCCTATCCCTTCCAGGGAATTGACCTTGAACAAGGCTCTGCATCAGCATCCGCTATGGGTAGTCAGTCAGGAGGATAATTGATTTGCGCGCTATGAAAAAGATATATTTGATTCTGTCAGGACTGGTAATCCTGATTGCATGCAAGAAACTTCCGGAGGGTCCATCTGATATCCCGGACACATCGTATGTGCCAAGGACAGAGTTGGGGAGAATGGTTTCAAAAGCAGGAAGCGTCGCCCATGTATATGCGGATACGACATTCCTTCTTGCCACAGGAGTCGATGAAACCGATATTCACCTGCAGACATCTGATTATAAGGTGGAGCATGTCTTTATCCTGAGGGTTAATCTTGAAACCCCCGGGGTGAAAATGCGTCTTGTCCTTCCCGGAGACAAGGACAGCTATGTAATCGGAGCCCGGCAGACCCCGACAGAAATGATAAGTTTTGTCGACAAGCCCGGAAGAAGGGTCGTCGCTGCCGTCAATGCAGATTTCTGGGATACATCCAATGGTAAAACACGTGGCCCGATTCACAGGGATGGTTCCGTCCTTAAGGATGATTTTTTCTATTCTTCGACCCTCACTGACCAGGCTATCAGTTTCGTCGCCTTTGACTACGACGGATTACCTATTATCAGGGATTCTGCATATTACCGCCCTCACCAGGCAGAGTTCCGAGATCTTTCCGGAAGTGGCGTAGTGGTCGTCAGAGACGGAATCGTTCCGTTGGATTTCAGTGCCTATTCCCCATGGAGGTACCCACGAAATGTTGTCGGATATACCGCGGACCGCAAGACTCTGTATTTTATGATTTGTGACGGCCGTCAGCCTACCTGGTCAGATGGCATGTTATATTGGGAAATGGGCGAAATTATGAAGGCACTTGGCTGTGAGTGGGCGTCCAATCTGGACGGTGGAGGGTTTACAAACCTATTAATAATGATGATGCTTATGAAAAAGTACTTGTATATACTTTTATCCCTTGCCGCTCTTTGTGGCTGCAAGGATGGTATAGTTGAACAGGGACCGTTTGCTCCTAAGCTCTTATCTGTAATCCCCAAGGCTGGTTATCCCGGGAGCAAAGCTACAATCTCAGGGTACTATCTTTCCGGGGACAAGGTGGAGGTCAGTGTCGGCGGGACGGCTGCAGCCGTAGAATCGGCCAGTATTGACCGTATTTGCATTGTGATGCCGGAGAAAGCACTCGGGACATACGAAGTGACAGTGAGTGTCGATGGTCGGGAAAGCGGTGGACTGCATTTCCGTTATGCTGAACATCCGGAAGCGGAAGTCCTCAAGGTCCTTTCATATTCGCCGGCCCATGGCTACGAGGGAGACAAGGTTACGATATATGGACAGTTGTTTTCTCCCCGCAGCGAGCATAACCGTGTGACGATTAACGGGAAAGACTGTGAGATCCTGTCGTCTACTTCCGGAAGGATAGTTGTCATCTTGCCGGATAATCCTGAAGGCAAGTATCCGTTTGTGGTGACTGTGGACGCTCAGACGGCAACCGGGCCCGAGTTTACATATGACAGGATGCCGGAGCTTGGCATCAGTTCGGTTACCCCCGCCATGGGTGTCGCCGGAGAGGAGATTGTGCTCGGCGGTACTCGTTTCAGTGAAGACATTCAGAAGAACATAGTTTCGATTAACGGAGTCAGGGCAGAGGTCCTTTCAGCATCAAAGAGGGAACTTAGAATCAAGGTTCCTGAGAATCCCGCCGGGAGCTATCCTGTTATTATCACGGTGGGTGACCAGACGGCTGAGGGGCCGGCCTTCCTTTACCTCTCAAAAAAATACCGCTACACGGTAAAAACAATCTCCGGGCTCAAGGGCAGGGCTGCAGATATGTCTACGGTCATTGACGGTGGCCCCACTGAGGTCAAATACTGGCAACCCCGCGGTGTCGTTTTCCTGCCAGACGGACGTATGATGATTTTCGACAATGGCAACAATGCCCTTCGTTATATGGATTTATCCACGTATAATGTCACTTCCTCTTCCGCTGCTAAGAGTTATTTGAATGCCGCCTGGAGAGGATGTGTCCATGGTGACTGGGTTTACATTGCCAGTAAAGGAAACAACAGGATAGTCCGATATAATTATAAGAATAATGTCGGCGAAATAGTCAATTCCAACTTCAGCGGCACATCACCGATGGATGTCTGTTTTGATTCTGCAGGGAATGGATATGTACTGGTAAGGGACGGATCACAGGCTATATTCAAGGCGCCGGCAGGTGATTTCTCTGCTGTGGAATTGTTCTGCGAGTTTGAAGATGGTCCTCTGGCAATGCAGTTTGCTCCTGATGGTCAGTTAATCGTAACAACAGCCGGTTGCCAGGTCTTGTCTGTGGCCCCTGACGGGAGCAAGCGAGTAATAGCGGGAATCCGCGGGGCCAAATCAGACGATGACGGTACTCCCGGAGAACCACTCTCATCAAAATTCGGGTCCAATTTGTTCGGCATGACCGTGGATCCGGAAGGCAATATATATGTGGCGGACGACTCAAATAAGGTGATTAAATTCATTTTGAAAGGCTCTCTTGGCTATGATAATGCCGTTGTACAGACCGTCATGGGCTCAAGTGGCAAGGCTGGAACAAATGATGGAATTGGCAGATCGGCCTGTTTCTCGACACCTGGAGAGATTCGGATGTCGCCTGACGGCAGCAAACTCTATGTGACAGAGTACTCTAACTTTATTATCCGCGAAATCAGCATTGAATCCATATGAGAAAAATAGTTTTAATATTGCTGGCTATGCTGACGTTGTGTTCTTGCCAGAAAAACCACTACTCCGCCAGGATAACTGATCTTAGGCTGGTGTCGGTGGAGCCGGGGAACGCATACCCCGGTGATTTGGTGACTATTTTCGGCTGGAATTTCTCTCCGGTCCAGGAGGAGAATGCGGTGAGTGTGGACGGCGTCCCTGCCACAGTCCTCGAGGCTGCTTCAAGCCGGATTCAGATTATTCTTCCTGCAAATGAGCCGGGCAAAAGAAGGATAAAGGTAAAGAGCCCCTCCGGGGAATCGGATGACCTGGAAATAACATATCTCGCCCGTCCCGAGCATGATTACCTGGTTTCTACCATTGTGGGGCAGCAGGGGCAGAGAAAATGCGTGGACGGAGTAGGGACAGAGGCTCTTACATATATGCCCACAGGTATAAGCAAGGCCCCTGACGGGACACTTTGGTTTACGGACCGGGGTGGAAACAAACTCAGGAGAATTGCGCCCGACATGACCGTAAGCTCGGAAATGGATGCCGCCATCGCCAATGCTGCCTTGTGGCAGGGCTGCTTCGACGGTGATGGCAATTACTGGTGCAATGACAAAGCAAATGGTATTCTCTATCGTTATGAACCTTCTTCAGGGAAGACGGTAACTGTTGCTACAGGGATGAAGTCACCTATGAACGTGGTCATGGATTCGGAGGGTAATTTCCTTGTCCCGGCCCGTGACGAAAAATGTATTTACAAGTTTACCCCTGAGGGTGAGAAATCTGTTTTCGCAGAGGTCGCGGAAGGACCGAGTTTTATCGCAATTGATCCGAAGGGTAATGTTATCTCTTCGACGCACAATGGTTATTGCCTGCTGTCCATCAATCCTGTCAATAAGAGTAAGACTGTTATTCTCGGAGACGGAGAGAAAGGAAGCGCCCTCTATAACGGAGTTGCCGGAGACCCCTTGACGGCCAAGATAAATTCATGTCATGGAATTGATTTTGACTCGAAAGGCAGAATGTATATCTCCGATGCGACTTTCCATGCGATACGCCTCCTTACTCCGGATAAAAACGGAGATTATTCCAAGGGTAAACTAGAGACCATACTGGGCGGAGTCAAGGGTTATACCGATGGCTCCGGACTTAAAGTGAAATTCAACGAACCGGCAGGTGTTCTGGTCTATGACGATGAGACGCTTTATGTCTGCGACGTGCAGAATTGTTTAATAAGAAAAGTTACTGTAAGGTGAAGCGTTTGTTTGTATTATTGTTAATGCCACTGCTCTTTTCCTGCGGTTCGGTTTCCGACAAATCGCAGGAAACATCGTTCCGTCTTCTTTACTGGAATATACAGAACGGAATGTGGGATGGGCAAGGTGACAATTATGACCGTTTTGTCAATTGGGTTAAAAGCAAAGACCCGGATGTTTGTGTCTGGTGTGAGGCAAGAAGCATTTACTACACAGGCACCAACACAAAAATGAAGGAGGATGAGAAGTATCTGGTTTCAGCCTGGCCTGAACTCGCAGGACGTTACGGACATCGTTATATTTATGTTTGTGGAATGAGGGACAATTATCCTCAGGTTATTACGTCCAAAACGCCAATTCACGGGATAAAACGCATCTTGGGTGATGAGAATGATGTCATAGTCGCCCATGGGGCCGGATGGGGCACGATTACTGTCCATGGAAGGACCCTGAACCTCGTCACCTTCCATGCTTGGCCTCATGCTTGGGCATATCAAGCAGAAGACAAGGAACAGTCCAAGGCGGAAAATGGAGGCGACACATACCGCGCCAGAGAAGTCGCTTATGTCTGCAATGAAACTATTGGCTCACAAAAGGACGGAAATTGGCTTATGATGGGCGATTTTAACTCTATTTCCCGCAGTGACAACGCACTGTATGGCCTTCCCTCAGACTCTCCGAAATTCCAGGCGCAGGACTATATCTGCGAAAAGACAGCTTATGTGGACATTATCAAGCATCTTTTCCCGGATGAGGTGATAGTCTCAACATGGATTAATACACGCTATGACTATGTATTCTGCACTCAGGATTTGTTGCCTCACATAAAAAACGCTGAGATAATCAAAGATGAATATACTACTCCGGTCAAGGATGAAAAGATTTCTTCTTTCGCACATCCATCTGACCATTTACCTATAATTGTAGATTTCGAATTATGAAACGATTGAGTCTGGTATTATCAATGCTCGTGCTTCTGTTCGCTTGTGACAAACAGGCAGAACCTCAGTCTCCCGGGCAGGATCAGAACACTTCCGAAACACCGGGAGATGAGGGAGTTACTCCTCCTGCGGATCTTCCGGACATGTTCTCAGTTAAAACCCTTTTTGGAAATGTCGGGTTTAATAATGCTGCCGACAAGAAAAAAGGAGGAGATGCATCCACTGCCATTCTCGGCTCTGTGCGTGGATTGGGTATGATTGGCGCCGGGAAGGCTTTTGTGCTTGAACAGGCCCAGACCATACGACTCTGGGATATGGAGCATGGTTCGCTGAGAAGGCCAAAGCTAAAGTCATGTCCTTTGATCCTTCCACCCGCTCTGTCAAAGAGGAGGCCGCTGTCGACAGTTGGGCCGGGAAGAGCGTAATGAGTATTCAGTTTGATGCTTCCGGCAATGCATGGGTCGCCGTGAGGGATTTGAATACCATTTTCAAATACCCCGGAACTGATTTTAATTCAGCCCCACTGCTGACCATAGATCTTGGTCACTGGCCGCTGGCTATGCGTTTTGATGCGGATGGATTCCTGATTGTAGCAACCAATGGATGTCAAATACTTGCCGTTAATCCGGAAAACGGCTCGGTACAGGTGATTGCCGGCGTGGAAAATGCCAAGTCATTTGATGACGGGAAGCCGGGGTTGCCGATGACGGCGAAATTCATGGCCAGTATTGCAGATCTGGCAATTGCGCCAAATGGTGATATTTATGTAGGCGACCATAGCCGTGTCCGTCAGATACGAAAGGGCAGCGCCGGATACTACAATGCCACGGTAACGACCGTTGCCGGAGGAGCGTCCCAGAGTGACCGCTCAAAGATTGCGGACGGTATCGGGACCGAGGCCAGTTTCAAGCAGATTGGAGGCTTGATGCTGAGCGATGACGGGAAAACTATCTATATAAGCGACCAGGGTAGCGGCCATATCCGTTCGCTGTATATAGGAGACGGAACTGTCCCCGCACGAACAGGGGAGGAACAGTTGACCGCAGGGACTTTCAATATAAGATTTCTGAATGAAGGCGATACGGGCAACAAACACTGGGATAAGCGTAAGGCATATGTTGTACAACTTCTCAGGGATGCATCATTTGACGTTGTGGCTTTTCAGGAATCCAGGCCGGAGCAGAGAACGTACCTTTCGCAGCAGTTGCCGGAATATACTTTTTATGAGTCTGCCGAGGAACCATGTGTTGCTTGGCGCAAAGACAAATATAATGAACTTGACAAGGGATTATTCTATCTGAGTCCGACCCCGGATGTCCCGAGTACTCCTTGTCCCGGATGGGTTGAGACAGATCCGGGCCGAAAGAGGCTCTGCCTGTGGATTAAACTTGAGGATAAGGCTTTGAAACAGAAATTCTTCTTTCTTAATACTCATCTTGAAGTAGCTTCCTCCGGGACCAGTATTTCTGAGGATGAGGCAAAGCAGATACGTATCAAATCCGCGGAGTTGATAATAGAAAAGGTAAAGTCACTCAATACAGAATCAGTCCCGGTCATCCTTTGCGGGGACATGAATTCAATGCCGACGGAGGAGACAAATAATGATTATTTCAAGGGGTATTTTTCCGATGCGTATTATAGAAGTGCAGAGCTTGGGGTCAATCCTAATCCTATTGCAAGCTATAATGCGTGGTCTGATACGGTGGAGCAAGCGGGCAAGTGGTATCATCGTGTCGATTATCAGTATTTTATCGGAGGCATAGATGTGCTTCGTTATCAGGTGCTTAGATATACTTACGGAGGAGTTATGCCTTCCGACCATTGGCCCGTACTCGTAGATTATCATTTTACAAAATAACACTAATACTTTTTAATATGAAAGAATTGTATTTTAAGCCGCTTACAAGCGTAACACGCTTCTCGCTGGAACGCATTTTCTGCGGAAGCGTCAATGTCCCGAATGTGGACACGAATGGGCTGGAAGGCCTTGGAGAAGACACGGAAATCGGAATATGGGATTAAAGGAGGACAAAGCTATGAAAAGAACTGTTTTTATTTCGATTATTCTTGCTTTGCCCGTTGTATTCTCCTGCAAGAAAGATATTGTTGAAGAAAACCTCCCTCTGGAGCAGAAGGTCGTTTCCGTTACCGCCCTTAAAGTTGCTCCGGGAGAAGCTACCAAGACCGCTTTTGTTGGCGGGGTTTATATGTGGAAGACAAATGACGACTTCGTCGTTCGTTCAAACAATGCCAATGGTTATTCTACATTCAAATATTCCGGTGATGATACCGCAGGAAGCGCTCAGTTTACAATAAACTCCTCACCGTCTGAGGATAAAATTGTTACAGGCAACCTAAGTTTTGCTGTATATCCGGCAGAGACCAGCGGTAGCGGCGCCGAAGCCTTCCCGCGGGAGGATGAGGGCTCGTTGAAGATTGTGCTCAAAAATAGCTACAACTGGGCGGAAGGCAATGTGGAAGCTCCCATGCTTGCGAAGGTCCCCGATGACCCAACCACTGAGGCTCTGGAATTCAAGCATCTTGGCGGCGTGCTGAAGCTGACATATAAGAATGTTCCGCCGAAGGCTGCTAAATTAATCGTTTCGGCTCCCGCGGGAGAGGGCGAGTGCTATAAGATTTGTGATGTCATGAAAAAAACCTGGAACTGGGACAGCTCCCAGGGCGGTTTTACTGGCGACACCCCTTATCTGCAGGCGTATGTCGTTAGCGGCAACAAGGAAATAACCCAGAACATTTCTTCCGCCACTGCGGAACAGCGAACCTCGGCCGATGGACTTACGGTTTACGTGCCGCTGCCGGTCGGCCCCGGAAATACACATGTCTATCCGAAGATCAAAATTCGCCTCGCATTTAATGACGGGACCACGGTTCCCGGTTCCGAGCGTACGGCGAGTAACGTCAAGATTGAACGCGCTGTCATCAAGAAGATGGAGCCGATTACCCTTACGAAGTATACAACCGAAACCATTGTGAGTGGACTTGCCCGTACGCCGCATGGGTTGACCCGGATTTCTGACAATCAGTTCGTGGTAACGGCGGAGCAATATCACGTGTACTTCCTTGATGTTGTCAACAATACGGCGACGCAATCGGCGACAAATTCCGCATCAAAATATCCTCAATATCCTTACGGCGTATGTTATGCGGGCGGTAATTTGTGGATTGCCAACAAAGTCGGTGCAACCGCAAACTCTGTATATAAGTACGATATGAGCACTGAGATTTATTCCATCGCGGCATCCAATACCGGTATTAACCAGCCGATGCAGATCAAGGAGCACGGAGGGAATATATATGTGCTTGGAAGAGGTGATGGCAGTTCCGCCGGTAAGATTTATGTGTATGAAAACGGATTCCCGGGAGCTGTGGCCGCACAGGTGTATGCCGATTTCAGCCAGGTAAGTGTATCAACAGGTTATGCCTGGCCGATGTCATTTGATTTCGACACTGACGGATCTATGGTTGTGGCCGTTTCGGCATCTTCCGGTACGCCTTCAGAATGCTTCAAGCTCTATCGGGTGGCATCCAAGGGCGCGACTCCGGTGGCTTTCTTTGGAAGCGGTGTTAAAGCAACCAGTTATGCTTCTATGGCTGATGGCTCTGCGGCTAATGCCTCGTTTGCTCCTGATATGTTGGAGCTTGCGTTTGACGGTTCCGGTAATCTCTTTATTGCCGATCAGTATTCGGTCAGAGAGATTGTCCGGGGTGCGACTGGGTTGGATGATGGTACGCTCGTGACGCTATGTGAGAGTTCGGCGATTCCTCGTGTTGATGGATTGGCTTTTGATAGCACCTACAAACATATGTACTTATCCAATAAGTCTGCGAAATGCATTTATAAGGTGACGATTGAATAATTCCCGACTGATTGTTCTGAAAGGGAGAGCTTCGGCTCTCCTTTTCTTTTTGATTTTTTTTTCTTACTTTTGTCAGGATAATAACACTGAATCAGATATGGCAAATACACCTACTCCCCACATAGGGGCACAATATGGCGAAATCGCCGACACCGTCATCATGGCGGGAGATCCGCTTCGCGTACAGTTCATGGCTGAAAATTATATCGACAATCCCGTCCAGTTCAACTCCGTCCGTGGAATGCTTGGCTTCACCGGCACCTACAAGGGCAAGAGGGTGAGCGTGATGGGCCACGGAATGGGTATCCCTTCCATCGGTATCTATACCTATGAGCTTTATCATTTTTACGATGTGACGACGATTGTCCGTATCGGTTCTGCCGGAGCATACGACAAGGATCTGAAAATCGGCGACCTCGTCCTCGCTATGGGAGCCTGCACGGACTCCAATTATGGTGCGCAGTATGCCCTGCCGGGCACTTTCTGCCCTATCGCCGATTATGGTCTGCTCCGTCGCAGCGTTGAGGAGTGCGAGAGGCTCGGTTTCCGCTACAAGGTCGGCAACGTCCTTTCTTCCGACTGTTTCTACAGCGACACTCCTACCGCCGACAAGTGGATGAAGATGGGGGTGCTGGCCGTAGAGATGGAGGCTTCCGCCCTCTATATGAACGCGGCCCGTGCCGGAAAGAAGGCAATGGCTATGTTCACGGTATCCGACCATCTGGTTACCGGAGAGGTGACTACTTCCGAGCAGCGCCAGAAGACCTTTACCAATATGATGGAGGTCGCTCTTTCGCTTGTTGATTAAAGCGCTAAAAAATCTGAAAAAAGATTTGGTGGATTCAGAAAAAGTATCTACCTTTGCAATCCCAATCGGCTAAAGCCCTTGGGACAACGGAGGACTCGTTAGCTCAGTTGGTAGAGCACAACACTTTTAATGTTGGGGTCTCGGGTTCGAGCCCCGAACGGGTCACAAAAGGAAGCGGGTCTTCCGAAGAGTTACCGGCACTCTTAGCTCAGCTGGTAGAGCAGCTGACTCTTAATCAGCGGGTCTAGGGTTCGAGTCCCTAAGAGTGCACCAAAAGACTGCTTCAAACGGCAGTCTTTTGTTTTTTGCTTATGTCTTTGACAAGAGAATACGCATCCCGCCTGTCACTTTTCCTCAAGAAGAGTGTCTTTAAGATTGTAGTCGAACTGGTAAAGGCTGACAATCAGATCCATCGCAACGAGGTGGCGCTTCTCGGCGAGGTGCAGGAGATAATGGGGCTGAGTCAGGAAGATCTGGACCAGATCCATTATTTGTCTCTTCAGGAGGCCCTGGAGGCCTTGCGGGGTCTTCCTCAGGAGGATGTGCAGGTCCTTATGGGTCTTTTTGAAGATATTATCAGGGTGGACAACGATGTGGATTTCAACGAAAATCTGCTTTATTGTGCCGTCAAGACTGTATTGAGCAAGGATTCCGGGAAATGGAGCGGGCTTGTGTCCGTCTCGGGAGTGGATGCGGAGACCACGTCGGAGCAGATTATCTACCTTGAGGACGGCATTTCCGCCGAGGCCCATAAAGTCTTTGACGACGAATATGATTTCCTGCTGATTTCCAAGGCTCTCGCTGATGCCGGCTTCTCTCTTTTCTATCTGCCGAATGTCATTTCCTCCCTTGAACAGCGCTGGGGCTCCTCCGATACCCTTGACAGTAAATATGACATTTTGCAGCGTTCTATGGGCTATCTGGTTCCGTCCGGAGACAAATCCAGAATCAATAATCTGAGTACGGCACTGAAGAATCTTGGTGACGGCGATCTCTATCAGGTTGTGCTCTCCCGCTACAATATCGCTCCGGCTCAGATCCCATCACGCTCATTCCTGTTCTTGAAGGTCAGGGAGGGATTTGTGATGGACGATGACGACGTGCTTCGGAAGACGGTGGATTTCCTTTACATAGACATTGAGCGGGATGTCAAGAAACGTATCCTTTCATTTGTGTCGGAGTTCGACGTAAAACTCTTCCAGCTCTCTTATGAGGGTTATTACAAGATACTTTTCGATTACCTGAGCGTGGATTCAAAGACGTTGAGCCATATTGTAATTGACGATAAATGGAACTTCCGCCTCAGTGACTCTACCCTTGTCCGCTTCGAGTCTTCGCCCCAGGCAAGATGTTTCTATCTGCTGCTTCTGCACTATGGTTCCGCCGGTATTTCTCAGGATGTCTTTGATGCTGCGGTCTCATATCTTCAGGACAAGGTTCAGGGTACGGGCGAATTTGACCTGCTGGCACTTGAAATGGACTTGCTGAGGGACGGGGGAGCTGCCGCGCTTCTGCTTTACAACACTATCAAGATCTATGGCTGCCTGTCGACCAAGGACTCTCAGGAGCGTTCCTTCCTGCGTTACGTGGCCAATATCCTTCAGCATCGAAGTTCGCTGAAGAACTACGTCAACAGTGGTTTTGCGCAGGCCGTCCGCCTTGCAAACAAAGAGCAGTACTTTATCCGCTTTAATTCCCTGACAAAGTCGTACTGCCTCGCAGTCAGCCCAAGTCTCTTCTTTCACGGGGACTCTGCTCTGGAGTCCACCCCGCTGTGGAAGCAACTGAAGTAGGTTTCGCCGGTGTTTTTCCAAACGCTTGGATTTTAGGAGAATAATTGTCGCATATGCGTTAACTTTGCGGCGTTAATGCAGAATCTTATGCCGGCAAACCATATTTTAAAGACAGATTACCTTATTCACGACTCCGAATTTGTGAGGAGTAATGCAGGGCGGAATATCATCCCCGAGGTCGAAAAAGAACCGCTGTGGAAAGCCTTCCTCTGCAAGTTTCAGGACCCTATCATTGTCATACTTCTTGTAGTCTGGGTACTTTCCGTGGCCATTTCTCTTTATGAAATTTTTGGCCTTGGCCGCTCTGCTTCCTGCCTCATAGAGCCGGCCGGAATCCTGATAGCCATTATTCTTGCGACCACGATCGCCTTCATCCTAGAGGTCAATGCCGAGAAAGAGTTCAAAATCCTGAACAAGGCCAAGGACGAGCGCCTGGTGAGGGTACTTCGCTGGAAAAACGAAATGGATGCTCGCAGCGGCAGGCGTCCGACTATCTTCCAGATAAAAAAATGCGATGTCTGCAAGGGGGATGTAGTAAGGATGGAAAGCGGCGATGAGTTCCCGGCGGACGGCATTCTTCTTCAGGCCCAGAGCCTTAGAAGACTGTGGACGCGGACTCGGCCACGTCTGAATCCACCTACCCGCACAATTTTCTGCTTCGCGGATCCACGGTAATAGAGGGTAACGCTACATATAAGGTAACTGCGGTCGGCGTGGATACGGAAGAAGGCAAGGGGGCGGAAATCCTTAAGAATGAGCCCACGGTAGAGACTCCGCTGAACCGTCAGCTCAACCAGCTTGCCTCTGCCATAACCATTGCCAGCTATATAGTCGCCGCGTTGATTGTCGTCGGCCGTATGGCCTACCTTTTCCTCGACGGAGACCCTTCCAACAACGATGGCTTTGTCACGATTGCCGAACATACGCTTAAGTCCATAATGCTGGCCGTCTCGCTGATCGTGGTCTCGGTGCCTGAAGGACTTCCTATGAGCGTGACTATGTCACTTGCCCTGAGTATGCGCAAAATGCTTGCCCAGAAGAACCTGGTGCGCAAGCTTCACGCCTGCGAGACGATGGGTGCGGCGACGGTTATATGCTCGGACAAGACGGGGACTCTGACCAAGAACAAGATGCAGGTCCGGGAGTTCGACTGCTATTATGACAATTATGAACTAGTCGCCCAGTCGCTCTGCGTCAATTCTACGGCAGAACTGGCACTCCGGGAGGATGGAGAGAAGCCGCGGACGGTAGGAAATCCCACGGAAGGAGCCATACTCTATTATTTCGCCCGCCACAGTGAGCCGAGAATTGATTATGAGTACTACCGCGACAATGCCACGATCATAAGTCAGAAAGCATTCACGCCTGAAACAAAGTATATGTCAACGATGGCTGTTGACGAAGTGAGCGGGAAGAAGTATTTGTATGTAAAAGGAGCCCCGGAAATAGTCCTTGCAATGTGTGAAAAAGTCGGCGACGGCAGGAGCAAGGAAGCCGTTCTCTCCAGGCTCAATGAATTGCAGGAGAAGGGGATGCGAACTCTCGGCTTCGCAATCGCCGAGATTATGCCCGACGAAAGCCAGACTCCGCTTCTGTATGTAGGAACTGTCGGAATCCAGGATCCGGTCAGGGATGACGTAAGGGATGCTATAGTCCGCAACCGCGAGGCTGGAGTCAGGGTCATTATGGTTACGGGAGATGTGGCCATAACGGCCCGCGAGATAGGTCGCGAGGCGGGAATAGTGGACGGAGACGGGGAGGAGGCTATGATGAGCGGGGCCGAGTTTGCCAAGGCCGATGACCAGTATCTGAAAGAGAAGGTCCTGCCGACACTGAAGATTCTCTCCAGGGCACGTCCGGAAGACAAACTGAGACTGGTTTCTCTGCTTCAGGAGATGGGTGAGGTCGTTGCTGTGACCGGTGACGGTACCAATGATGCCCTTGCGCTCAAGAAGGCCCAGGTCGGCCTCTCGATGGGCGACGGCACTTCCCGCGCCAAGGAAGCGAGCGATATCACAATCATAGACAATTCCTTTGCCAGCATCAACAACGGCATCCTCTGGGGACGGTCCCTGTATATGAATATCAAGAGGTTCATCCTCTTCCAGATGACAGTCAACGTCTGCGCCTGCCTGGTGGTTCTTCTCGGTGCCTTCCTCGGCCTGGATTCGCCCCTGACGGTAACCCAGATGCTCTGGGTGAACCTTATTATGGACACTTTCGCGGCAATCGCGCTTTCGACTCTGCCCCCGGATCCGTCGCTGATGAAAGAAGCTCCGAGGAATCCCCGGAGCCATATCGTAGACAGGGGGATGGGGAGGCGTATTCTCTTCGGCGGCCTCTTCTTCTTCCTCGTCCTTGCAGGGCTCTGGCAGCTCCTCTGGCACACTTCGGTGGACCCTTCACAGGGCGTGACTTCTCTTTTAAGTAAGGAAAACTTGTCTCTCTTCTTCTCCGGGGCGCTGAATTTCCACCACGACAAGGCACATCTGAGCCCCTACGAACTCGGTCTTTTCTTCAGTACTTTCGTGCTGATGCAGTTCTGGAATATTTTCAATGTCCGTTATTTCCATACAGGAAGCAGTTTCCTTGGGGACATTGCAGATATGCTTATCCATCCTAAACGTGCAGGAGAGCACTTCAGCTTCGGTTTCGCACTGATTGCCGCGGTCATACTCCTTGGGCAGATACTGATTGTCAATGTGGCCGGCGAGTTCTTCGAGGTCGCTCCTCTTCCGGCTTCCGACTGGGGGTGGCTGCTCTTGCTGACCTCCCTGGTCCTTATCGTGCCCGACCTCTACCGACTGGTCCGCAATCTTCTATTTCCATAAAAAAGAGCTTTTCTCTCAAGAAAGAATAGAAGATGGATGGACCAGATTCCTGGTGGACAACGATTCTCAACAGTATATTGAGGTAATTAAGCGCATCATATGCGTCGTGGAAAACGAGGAAATAGAATGGATAAAGCCCCTATAAAAGCAAAAAGCTGCAAATTGCAGCTTTTTGGAAGGTTCTAAGGGGACAGGTGGTGTTCCTCCCCCCCCCTCTGTTTGCAAAGGTACACATATTAATTGTTTTTACAAACATTATTGTATAAAACACACCATAATCATAAGGTTGAATTGTTGAGGCCCATATCTCCGCCATCACCGACTAAGAAGTCGTACTTATTGGAAAAATTTGCTTATGAGATAATTCTTTCTTACCTTCGCAGAACTGGTTCTCCATCCACGATCAAATGGAACTGTAAATGTGAGTTATGGACATAGTAAGACTGAGAGTAAGAACAGTTCCTGTTTCGGATTTAACTACTAATGAGGAATTTACGATTTACACCGTAATTAGTAATGTGGGGTACAATAGTAATATACAATGTTCTTCCGGTTTCACGCTCCGCGACGCTATTTCGTCATTCTGCTCCTTATTCTGCGTCGAGCGTAAGTTGGTTCATCTTCTCAGGCCTTTCCTTCCTCAGGGTATGGAAGACAATGGAGAACAGTGGCTTAAAGATAGGTGAGAATTATAAGGAGTTTCTACGACTTACAGAAAATCCAGATTATCGTTATGTGACATTCGACGAACAGTCGGGTGGTATTTGCGCTGTACATAAGGAACACTGCTTTGACAAACAAATGGGGCCAGTAGGTTGCCGGAGAGGACAATATGAGCTAGACGTTGCAAGGAAGGGGATAATTCGTTATGGAAGGATAATCAACTTCAATACGAATCATCCGGGAACTTTACGAATACTATCTGTACGGAATGAGGAGGTCTTAGAAATGCCAAAACCATCCGGGTAGCCGAATGGTTTTAGAAGGAGTCTTTTTGGTTATGGCGACAGAAGTGCTATCCCTTTTACTATCGCCCCTCATCCTTCCTTCTGCAAAGATATACATATTAATTCATTCTGCAAACTATGTTGGATAAAATCATATATTATCTGAAAAAATTAGCGGAATTATACTTTGGACTGTCTAGTGCTTGAACATTTTCCCCATAGTGTCAATGCACTTGCGTTTTTGCTCAAGATTCGGGTGAACATAAAGATTGAGGGTAGTGCTGATATTGGAATGACCCAACAGGACGCTGACCGTCTTGTAGTCGCATTTGCTTTCGATGCAGCGGGTGGCGAAACTATGCCGCAATCCATGAAAACGCATTTTGGGAAGGCCAAGCTGCTGCTGGAGCTTATTGAAATAGCAGCGGTATGTGCGTGGCTCCGTGGGTGTGGCGGCGTTGGTGAGGACGTAAAAGTCTCCGCGGACAATCTTCTTCAACGGGCGTACCAGAGCCAGCAGGTCGCGCGTCATAGGAACCTCTCGGATTGAGTTCTTGGTCTTGGGTTTGTCCACGATGAGTTCGGTGTACTTTTCCTCCCCATCCACCAGGTAGATGCGCTGGATGGTTTTGTTGACGCGGATTACCCCAGATGCGACATCCACGTCATCCCACTGCAAGGCGCATACTTCACCTATTCTGAGACCGGCGTTGAGACAGATGAAAATGCCCAGGTTAAGGAAGGTAAAATGCTCTTTCACGTAAGTCATCAGCTGGCGCTGATTTGTCAGCGTAAGTACCTCAACGTCATTTTTCTCACGTTCCGTCGGGAAAATGACATCAATCTGGTGAATAGGAAGAAGGCCGTGCTTGGCACCATACCGAAGAATCATCTTGAGCACGACCAGAATGTCCCGAACGGTCTTCTGGCTAAGGCCTGCGGCTAGTTTCCGGTTCACAAGATCCTGCACATCCTCTTCCCGGACATCTTCCCTGTCCCCCAGTTCCGGCAGCAGGTGACTCTGGATGAGCAGGCAGTAGGCTGCGTAGGTTGATTTCTTGACATACTGTTTTTTGTCCGCCTTCCAAAGCGCGGCGACTGCGCTGAATGTTGTGTTTTGTTCCATAATGTAATTGGGTTAAAAACACAAAGTTCTGTGTATCCATCGACTTCATCCTTAATGTCCCGAATTTGAGATTCCCGGGGTTTGAGGGAGAATGGGAGAAACATACTTTAGGAGAAATGGGTGAACCCTACATTGGTTTGACCTATAGCCCGGCCGATGTCGTTCCAGAGGGAGGCATCATTGTTTTTCGCTCATCAAACATTCAGAATGGAGAGATTGACTATTCTGACATTGTTCGGGTCGAGAAGAGAATCAAGGACTCAATACGTACCAGAAAAGATGACCTCCTAATATGCGCAAGGAATGGGAGTCCCAGGCTCATTGGAAAGAATGCTCTTCTTTGCGAAAAAGACGCCAACCAAACTTTCGGTGCATTCATGCTTGTTTTCCGCTCTGAAGATAATCATTTCATCCATCATTTACTCTCTACAAAGAGTTATTACTCTCAAGTAAGTGAAAATTTGGGCGCTCGTATTAACCAAATAACCACGGCAAACATTAAGGATTTTGAGTTCAGTGTTCCTCAAGGTAGAGTTGAACGGAATATAATTGCAAGATTTCTTGACTTAATTGATCAGCGCATTTCTATCCAAAACAAGGTGATTGAGAAGTATGAATCCCTAATTAAGGCACTAACTGACAAGATTGTTGATGATCTCTTGAAGGGGAGCATAGTACTATTTAATCAGATGTATATACAGGCCGGTGAAGGAGGAACGCCATCGACATCAGTTGAACAATATTATTTGAATGGGACTATACCATTCATAAAGATAGATGACCTATCATCAAAATATCTGGTAAAAAACAAGGATTTCATCAATGAACTTGGCTTAAGTAAATCCTCAGCCTGGCTTATCCCATCAAATTCTGTCATTTATTCCAATGGGGCAACAATTGGTGCAATCTCAATTAATACCTATCCTGTAAGCACGAAACAAGGCATTCTTGGAGTTGTTCCTGCAGCTGGAGTAAACGCAGAATATCTTTATTATCTAATGAGCTCAAGGTATTTCAATGAGCAAGTACAGCGTATAATAACGGAAGGGACAATGAAAACAGCTTATCTCAAGGATATGAATAAGATTCCATGCCCATTGCCGTCTCCGAATGAACAACAGAGAATCGTGGCCGGCCTGTCTGCGCTATCTTCTAAGCTTGAGTCAGAATTAGCAGCACTATTATCTTACGAGTCTATCAAGAGATATCTTTTAAGAAATCTTTTTATATAAAAAGTGCATTCAAGAGATATGCTTTAATGGATAACAGGTGTCCCTTAATGTGTCTCTCTATTAGCATTTTAGACTCAATTCTTTCCAACCCGAGAGCAATCCTCTTCTGCTCTAAATAGCTTGGACAGTATATTCTTTCCTTTCCATAATCTCGGAAATAAATATGCGGAATGGCCTGACCGGTTCGATAGCTTTCAAAACACACATTCTGTAAAGCGTAGTAGATGTATGGAAGATAGACTCCTTCTTTGGGTGTCATCGAATTAAGAGTTCCCACAAATGAATGAGGGCCATTTACATATCGTAAAGACCCAACGCCAGAACCATCCTTTATAATCAGTATCGAATCTCCATCAGAAAGAGTACTCTCAGTAAACCCGGAGATTCCTGCCGCGCCGTATGCTGGAACCGCTCCCTCCTCCGCAAGATCACTTTCTTTTAATGTGGATGATGAGCATCGGACACATTCTGATAGCAAAGTGTTGGGCGTGTATTTTCCTGTGGTCTCGTAAGCAAGTGCCTTAATTAGGGACCAAACCTTGCAAAGATTTTGACTCTCGGACGAAAATCGTTACCTTTGGTTCTATAATATTTGAGGCTATGGACAACGAACAGGGACTGATTATCTATAACACTCCGGATGGAAGGAGTAAGGTGGCTTTGATGGCTAGGGACGGAATGGTATGGCTAAACCAGCAAAGCATTGCAGAACTTTTTGGGACCTCAATCCCCAATATCTCCATACACATATCTAACATATTCAGAGATAAGGAATTAGATAGAGATTCAGTTGTTAAGGATTATTTAACAACTGCCGCTGATGGCAAGCCATATCATGTGATGTTCTATTCTCTTCCGATGATTCTTGCCATTGGATATAAAGTCAAGGGAATCCGCGGAATACAGTTCCGCCGCTGGGCAACAGAACACCTTTCAGAATACCTTGTGAAGGGATTCACAATGGATGATGATCGCCTGAAGAATCCAGATGGTCGCCCGGACTACTTTGATGAACTCTTGCTACGTATTCGGGATATACGAGCTTCAGAGAAAAGATTCTATCAAAAACTACGGGACTTGTTTGCGCTCAGCAGTGACTATGACAAGACTGACAAGGCTACGCAAATGTTTTATGCAGAAACACAGAATAAACTCCTTTATGCTGTGACGCATAACACCGCTGCTGAGATTGTATATAACAGGGCAGATTCGCAAAAAGCCAATATGGGGTTAACGACCTGGAAAGGTTCCATTGTCCGTAAAGGAGATATCATCGTTGCCAAGAACTACCTTTCTGAGGATGAAATTGATACTCTTAACCGTCTGGTCACCATTTTCTTGGAAAATGCCGAACTCCGTGTCAAGGAGCGCAAAGACTTGACCATAGGTTATTGGAAACAAAATGTTGATTCACTTCTGACTTTCCAAGGGAAAGATATTCTCTCCGGTAAGGGCACGGTTTCAAATGACGAAGCCGAAGCCAAAGCCAGAGAAGAATACGAGGACTTTGATGCCCGCAGAAAGCAGTTTGATGCCCTTCAAGCAGACCAGGACGATATTAAGGAGCTTGAAGCGTGGTCAAAATCAAACAAATAACTTTTTAAGCAGGTATTGCTTCTGCAGCAAAAGCAATCTATAAATGCATTCTTCCGCTACTTTCTTCTTCCGAAACGCTGACAGCTTTTCGGCTATTGCCAGTTGCTCATTCATTGTTGGCAGGAGGATAGGCATGGTATAGAAATCCCCGACTGCCATGTTGAGCAAGCCGTGGTTACGGGCACCTTCGACGGCAATATTTACGATGTGCTTATGCCAGAGCTTGGTGTCAAAGAAGAATTGAAGATATCTTGTATCAACTATTTCCTTATTGGGCCTAAAGCAGAAATATAGGGGCGATAAGACTCCTGTATCATATCTTTCCAAATGCTTTATAGCGCCCCATGGATAATCACTGGAGTAACTCTTGTTGTAAGCAAAATCGCCTTTGTGAAGAAGAAAATAATTGGATAAGTTTTCGCTGGCTACGGACTTTTTGAAGAATTCCAACTGAGATACAAGTCCTTCTCTAGCGGATATTGTGAGAACATTATCCGATTCTAACGCGGAATTCCTTTCGGTTATCCTTTGCGAAATTGATGATAAGGGGACAAGAGGCGCATGTATTTTGTCAAACACCTGATTCTGAATCTCCTTTTCAAGGGTATTGCAATCCTCAATCACCTTGTTTTGTATTTGTATCCTTTCTTCTATTAGATTGAGGAAAGACGCTATTTCCCGCTGTTCTTCAAGCGAAGGAAGTTTGACTCTGATTCTAGCAAAGTTGGGATAGAACAAATAAATACGTACTCCTCCTTCGCCATTTATCCCGTAGTTGTACACCATCTTTGGTGACTTGAGGATATGGAGCAGTAGTTGTGAATCTACAAGTTCTTTGTTTGCCTTAAAGCAGACATACAAGGAACTAATCATGCAATCTGCTTCCCCTTCATATCGTGCAATAGAGCCAACGTTTATTCGGGCTGGATTATAGGCGAATTCCCCAGGTGAAACAATTTTATATGCGGAGATATCTTCTCCCTTCATTTCTCTGTCCTCAAACTGCTCCTGCTGATTCACGAAGCCACGGGTGTTTGTAACTGAAAACATGGGGTAATCAGTTCTCTTTTTGTTTCTCCGGCTAAAGAGCTCCGTTATCTCTCCCATCGTGTACTGTCTCCACTCACCACTGAATCCCGGGAATCTCAAATTCGGGACATTAGGCTTTGTAGTTTTACGAGTATCACTCATAACGATTGTCTGTCAGTCAAATTCTTGATTAGGGATTAGATGATGCCGAGTTCCTTGAGGTACACGTCAATCTGGGCGTCCAGCTCAGCGCGTTTGGCCTCCAGCTCCTTGATTTCGCTCATCACGGCCTTGATGTCAATCTCTTCTTCCTCTTCGAAGGTGTCCACGTAGCGAGGGATGTTGAGGTTGTAGTCGTTATCCTTGATTTCCTGTAGGGTGGCGCAATGGCTGTATTTTTCAATCTCCTTGCGCTCACGATAGGTGCTGACAATCTTCTCGATATGCTCAGGACGCAGTTTGTTCTGCGTCTTGACCTTCTCGAATTCCTTGCTGGCGTCGATGAACAGGATATTGTCATCCTCCTTGCGGCATTTCTTCATCACGAGGATACAGGTGGGGATGCTGGTACCGTAGAAGATGTTGGCCGGGAGGCCGATAATGGCATCGATGTAGTTCTTCTTCTCAATAAGGAACTGGCGAATCTTGCCTTCGGCTGCGCCACGGAACAGGACGCCGTGAGGAGCCACGCAAGCCATTGTACCGCCGTCGTTGAGGTGGTATATCATGTGGAGGATGAAGGCATAGTCCGCTTTCGATTTCGGAGCCAGGACACCAGCCTTGCTGAAGCGGTCATCGTTGTTGAACTTGGCATCAGCGGACCACTCAGCAGAGAACGGAGGATTTGCAACCACAGCGTCGAACTGTCGGTCACCAAACTCATCTTTCTCCAGTGTATCGCCGTTCTGGATGTCGAAATCACGGTACTTCACGCCGTGCAGCAGCATATTCATTCGTGCCAGGTTGAAGGTAGTAGGGTTCTTTTCCTGACCGAAGATCTCATCCGCATTACCATTGCGGGCGGTGCGGAGCAGCAGTGAGCCGGAGCCGCAGGTTGGGTCATACACGTTCTTGAGACGGGTCTTTCCGGTAATGACGATTTCGGAAAGAATCTGGCTCACTTCCTGTGGTGTATAGAATTCTCCAGCCTTCTTGCCTGCACCAGCGGCAAACTGGCCAATCATATACTCATAAGCATCACCGAGAATATCAATATCCTGCGCTTCGTTCAGGCCGAAGTCAATTCCATTGAGCGCAACTAGCACGTCGCTGATGAGTTTGTTCTTGTCATCGGCGGTCTTGCCAAGTTTCGGAGATGCCAGGTCGATATCGGAGAAAAGGCCACCGAAGTCATCCACGCTCTCATGGCCGATGGTGCTGTCCTCAATTTTCTTGAGACTACGCTCCAACTGCGGAAGGATGTTCTCTTTATGGCCGATGGCTTCGATGGCGGAGGAATACAGGTACTCAGGCTCAATGAAATAGCCGAGGTCCTCCATACAGATGCGCTTGATTTCTGCCTTCAGGTCTTCATCATTCGAGGCCCAGGCCTGCTTGTACGTGAGGCCATCTTCGCTGAGCTGGTCGTCTATGTAAAGTTCAATCTTCTCTGACAGGTACTTGTAGAAGATGAAGCCGAGGGTAAAATACATAAAGTCCCCGGCGGTCATGTTGCCTCTGAGTTTATTGGCCACTTCCCATAACTGGGTACGCAGGCGCTGTTGCAGTTCTTCGCTCATATCGTGTTTCCTTATTTATTCCCAACTGAATAGGTCAATGATTTCGCGCATCTTCTCCACAATCCTGCGGACAGTTGCGCTGCGGGCAAGCAGCCCCATTTTCTTCTTACGAACGGCTTCTTGTATGATTTCCGGCTTTTCACGACCCAGGTAGTCATATTCTGACATATATTTACCTAGAGCCTCGGGGTCTACACTTTCCTCCTCAGCAAGTTCTTCAACGGCCTCGGTCTTCTTCTCTATGATATAGTTTTTGAGGCGGGTTTCCAGATCCATTGTGCCATCTGCTTTGGCCTTCTGGAAACCTTCCTTATCGTGGTCAACATTGGCCTTGATGAAATCGTCGATGAGACGCGTCTTCTTACGCATCGTGGCATCCTTTATCATAGTGTCCAGAATCTCCTGACGCTTCTGTTCGTAGTCTTCGTCAGAAGGATTCAGGTTACTGATGAGGGAAAGGATGTAGGCCACATTGATGACGTCGCTGTGCAGCAGTTCCAGGCAGAAGTCAATGTCCTCCAACTTGCCGCCGTCACCGTATTCTATAGGCGGATTCTCCACCAGATGCGGTTCGTCCGGCTCCTCTTCTTTGATGAAGCCGACGGTCATGTCCAAGTACTTGGAGCGATAGTCGTTATAGTCCTGTTCGGAGAGGATGAGTCCCGGATCATCGGCATCGAAGTCCTCGTATATCTGTATTTCTGCGCGTTTCTTGATGATTTCTCGGAATGCCAAAAGGAACTTCTTCTTGTCATATTCGCTCTTAAGGGCGTCCACGGATTCCATAGTGGGATACTTCTGCAGGAATGCTTCGCTGAGCTCATTCAGTTCTCGTTTAACCTGCTTGAACTCCGGGCGGGTAACACCCACGTTGGGGTCACCGTCGCAGAAGAGTTTCAGAGATTCGTCCACCTTGGCCTTGAGGTCACGGAAGCAGAGTATCTTGCCGAAACGCTTTTTCTCGTTCAGGATGCGGTTAGTGCGGCTGAAGGCCTGCAGGAGTCCGTGATACTCCAGGTTCTTATCTACATAGAGGGTATTGAGTTTCTTGGCGTCAAATCCGGTCAGGAACATCCCCACAACCAAGAGAAGGTCGATGGGTTCCATCCCGGCCTTGCGCTTTTTCATTCGCTCGTTGATGTCGTCGTAGTAGGCGCCAAAGTTGTCGGTAGTGAATGCCGTGCCGAAATGGGCATTGTAGTCATCCATAATGGCCTGCAACTCATCCGCTTGCATGGAATCCGTTTCAAAACCTTGGTTCATTCCGGTTTTGGCGTCATCCTGGCTGGCGTTGGGTGCGTAGGTGAAGATGGCTGCAATCTTGATGTCCGGCTGCAGGTCCTTAAATATCTTGTAGTATTTGAGCAGCATCGGGACGGACTGTATGGCAAAAAGCGCGTTAAATTCGCCGTCGAAGGTGGATTTGCGGAAGTTATTGACGATGAACTCCGCAATGGTCTTCATACGTATGTCGCTCTGCTCGTTGGCGTCCAGCTTGCCCTGATAGTATTCGACCAGGAAGCCAAGGACGTTTTCATCGGCGATGGCATCCTTGATCATATACTTGTGCAGGCACTCACCGAAGACCTCATAGGTGGTGATATCCTGCTTGGCGTTCTCCGGGAAGATGGGCGTGCCGGTGAAGCCGAATATCTGGAGGTTCCGGAAAAAATTTACGATGTTACGGTGACACTCGCCGAAATGGCTGCGGTGGCACTCATCGAATATCATCACAAACTTCTTGTCCCGAAGTTCCTGAATCCGCTTGTTGTAGAAGTCCTTCTTGATGGCGGTATTCAGTTTCTGGATGGTTGTGAGGATGATTTTCTTATCTGAGTTAAGGCGTTTGACCAGCTCGTAGGTATCATCGGTGCCGTCCACTGCACCAGGCTCGAATGCCTCGTATTCACTCTTGGTCTGGGTGTCCAGGTCGTGGCGGTCCACCACAAAGAGCACCTTGTCAATACCGTCCAGTTCTGCAACCAGTTGCGCTGCCTTGAAGGAGGTCAGCGTTTTGCCGGCGCCTGTGGTGTGCCAGATATAGCCGTTCTTGTTGGTATTTTGTACACGGTCGAGGATCTTCTCCACGGCATAATACTGGTACGGGCGGAGGACCATCAGGCATTTGTCTCCCTCGTGCAGTACGATGTACTTGGATATCATCTTGCCCAGGGTGCATTTGTCAAAGAAGTGGGCCGCGAACTGGCTGAGGTCGTTGACTGGCTCGTTATTGGGCAGAGTCCAGTTGAAGGTGAACTTCCAACCGCAATTGGGATTGTTGGCGAAATAGCGCGTATTGACGCCGTTGGAGATGACAAAGAGCTGGATGTAGTCGAACAGGCCGCGGAAGGATGTCTTCTGGTAGCGCTGTACCTGGTTGTAAGCCTGCTTCAGCTCCACGCCTCGCTTCTTGAGTTCAATCTGTACGAGCGGAAGGCCGTTGATGAGGATGGTGACGTCGTACCGACAGGTTTTGCGGCCTTCCATGGTAATCTGGTTGGATACCTGGAATTCATTCTGGCACCAATGGTTTTTGTTCAGGAACTCCACCCAGATGCGGTGCTGGCCGTCCTCGGTTTCCATCGGGAAGAGGTCGCGGAGTTTCTTGGACTTTTCGAAAAGGGTTCCGCCCTCCAGATAGATGCAGATCTTCTCAAATTCCTTTTCGGTGAATGCCGTCCGGCCTATAGAGGCCAGGGCTTTGGCATTATGTTTTTCCAGCTGCGCTTTGAAGTTGCTGTATAAATTGGTTTCTTCCTTGATTTGGACATACTCATAGCTCATGTCCTGCAGGGTTGAAATCAAACCATTCTCAAGCGCTTGTTCGCTTTGTGCTGTCATTTCGCTTAATGCAATTAATTAGGGAGCCGTTCTATAAGCTACAAATTTAGCACTTTTCGCCTCTTTCTCAAAAGTTTATTTTCAGAATCTTTTTGTATATTCGCAGGTAGAAACTCTACACGAAGCAATGAAAAGAATCCTCGCAATCCTTCTTATCCTTCTGCCGCTCGGTCTTGGGGCTCAGGATAAGCCTGTTATCCCGGACAATTATGTTTCCCTTGCCGATTTCGGCGGAGTCCCGGACGGCGTGACTTCCAATACAGAAGCTTTCCGCAAGGCCATTTCCGCCCTTTCGAAGCAGGGCGGAGGGCATCTGAATGTGACTGAAGGTCTGTGGCTCACAGGTCCCATCGTCCTCAAAGACGCAATCGATCTTCATCTGGACAGGGGTGCAGTAATCCTTTTTACCCCCGACAAGAAAGAGTTCGTGGACGGCAAGGGCGGGCGCCCTGCAATCAGCGCGTCAAAGCGTCACGATGTGAGTATCTCAGGAGAGGGCATAATAGATGGGAACGGAGCTTGGTGGCGTCCGGTCAAACGTTCCAAGGTCAGCGATGTGGAATGGAAAGAATACCGCAAAAAAGGCGGGAGCATAACCGAGGACGGCTCACTGTGGTATCCCTTCAATCTCAAGCATTTCCCTAACCTTACGGAAAGCGAGAAGGCCGAGGAAAAACTCCGGGCCCATATGATCCGACTTACGGAATGTGTGAGGGTGAGCGTAAGCGGGGTGACTATTCAGAACTCGCCTCGTTTCCATCTTGTCCCTACCCGTTGCCAGGACGTCACTATCGAAGATGTTACGGTGCGCTGCCCCTGGAACGCCCAGAACGGAGACGGCATCGACATAATGTCCTGCCAGAGGGTGAAGATTGCCCGCTGCAGCGTGGATGTGGGCGATGACGGTATCTGCCTCAAGGCTGGGGCGGGGGAGAAGGGTGTCGCAGCCGGACCCTGCAAGGATGTTTTGATTGAGAATAATATAGTATTCCACGCCCACGGCGGTTTTGTGATTGGCTCGGAATTCTCCGGAGGAATGGAGAATATTACTGTGAGGCACAATACTTTCTGCGGAACGGATACCGGACTGCGCTTTAAAAGCGCTCCGGAGCGTGGCGGAAAATGCAGCAATATCCGTATCAGCGACATAGTGATGACCGACATAAAGGACGAGGCCATCGTCTTCCAGACGACCTATGCGGACCGTCCTGCCGGCTATGAGGACAACCAGGCCGCGAAGACTCAGAATTTCCTTCCTGAGTTTACTGATATCCATATCGAGAGGCTGAGCTGCCGCGGCTGTTCGGCGGCGATCCGCAGCAAGGGGCCGCTGCAGATGATTCACGACATCACTCTGAAGGATGCCACCATCTTCTATAACGAAACTGAGCGGGACATCGACGACCCGCTCAGCATAAAGATGGAAAATGTTAGGCTGCTGACTTTCTAGTAGCCGAAAATTTCCTCCAGCGATACTTGCCTGAGCTCTCCCAGAGTCTTCAGGTAGGCCAGGTCAAGGTCCTTGGGATCACCGAGGATGCCGTAGGTGTAGCTGCGGCCCTTGATCCATTTGGCGTGGGTGGCGAGAAGGTCGTCCATCGTCAGCTCTCCGACTTTTTCATAGAGTTGTTTTTCCAGAGGCTCGTCAAGTCCGAGTTCTTTGGCATTGAGATATGAGTAGAGCACGGCCTCTCCGATAGTGCGCCCGGTGCGGAGTCTGGAGAGTATCGCTGCCTTTGCAATTTCCAGATTCTCAGGCGCTTCCGGAAGAGTTTCAATAATCTCGTCAAAGCCTTCCACGGCCTTGCGGAGCTTGTCGTTCTGCGAAGCGATGAAGGCGCGGAAAGAATAGCTGTCGGTTTTGAAGGAAGGGGTGCTCAGCCAGGCCCCGGCGCCATAGGCAAGGGCGCGGGATTCTCTCATTTCCTGGAACACGATGGCGTTCATCCCGCCTCCGTAGTACTCGTTGAAAAGCTCGATGAAGGGGTCTTCCGCTAGGTCGAAGCTTTCGCCGCGGTTGGAGTACTGGACATAGTTGAACTGACGTGAGGGGTAGGGCGCGAGAAGGACGTAACTCTTCGGGGTCTGCTGCTTGATTGCATAGGTCTTCTGCAGGGGTGCCAGATCAGTGCTCTTATGGACATTGTCGAGAGTTTCCAGAACCTTCTCTGGGCTTTCCGGACCATAATAGAGAATGCGGTGCTGTTTCCCGAGCAAATCCTTGACGCTGCCGAGCAGATCTTCGGAGGAAAGAGCCGTCAGGGCTTCGTTGGAGAGGGTTTTCTTTTGGATATAGTCCTTTCCGTAGATCAGATAGTTCTGTAGGGCTCCGTTACAGGCTCTCTGGTTTTTCTTTGCATCCGCGCGTCCTCTGAGGATGTCCATTTTGAGCTGTGCCAGGACTGCTTCGTCGGGAATCGCTCCGCCAAGGAGTTCTTCTACAATGCCGAGGGCTTTGCCTATATTCTCGCTAAGACCGCTTACTTTCACCACAGTGGTGTTGGCTCCGACATTCAAGCTCCATTCGCAGGCGAGGGAGTAGAGTTCGCTGTTGATCTGGTCCGCCCTCATATCGGCTGTCCCGAGATATTCCAGATAGGTCGAAGCGTGGGGGAGGAGCGGATCGCTGTCGCTGCCGCGGTCGAAGCGGAAACTGAGTGATGCGATATCGTTCTTTTCGTTCTTCTTGTAGAGGAACTCAAGACCGTTGTGTCCCAGTACGGAGAGGTCTTTCTCAAAGTCCACGAAAACGGGCTCGATTGGTGCAGGTTCTATTGCGGCAATCTCCTGAAGGAAGGCGCTCTGCTTGTCGCGGTTGGTCACGATAGGAGTGATCTTCGGGGCGTCTATCTTCTTTATATTCAGGTCTTCCCCAAGCCGCTTGAATACTGCGGAATAGTTCTCGGCCTTGAGATATTCGCTTGCCCAGTCAACGATTTCCTCTTTGGTGATTGCTTCCACACGCGCCATTTTCCCTACCTCGTCCGACCACTTGGTCCCGTTGACGAAGGAGTCCACGAAGAGATGAGCACGGCCTCTGTTGGAGGTCAGAGCTTTCATCTGCTCCAGTTTGTAGTTAGCCTTTACTGCCTGGAGAAGGGTGTCGGAGAATTCTCCTTTGGCAAGTTTCCCGATCTCGCCGAGAAGGAGGTCGCGGACATCTTCCAGCTTCTGGCCTTCCTGCGGAACACCTTCCACAAGGAATAATCCGGCCTCGGTGCGGTTATACGGGAATACTACCCCGCCACGCAGTGCCTGGCTCTGGATCAGGTCTATGTCCATCAGACCGGCCATGCCGTTGGAAAGTATGCTTCCGGCAATTTCAGAGAGGACGCAGTCCTTGTCGGACGCACCCGGAGTGCGCCAGCCCATCATCACGAACTCGGCTTCGTTGCCGACGATTTCCTTGAACTGAGGTTCCCCGGGGAGCTCTTCTGTCTGGAAATTCCTCTCAGGAAGATTCCTGTTGGGCTCCCAGTCGCCGAAGTACTTTTTGATGGTAGCGACGACCTCGTCAGGATTGAAATCGCCGGAAAGGCAGATGGCGATGTTGTTGGGGACATACCAAGTGTCCTTCTGCTTGCGGATGGCGAGAAGGGAAGGGTTCTTCAGATGGTCCTGCGTGCCAATTACGGTCTGGGTTCCATAGGGATGACGGGCGAAAAGCATTGAATCAAGGGCGTCCATAGCCTTTTCACCATCATCGGTAAGGCTCATATTCTTTTCCTCATATACGGCCTCGAGTTCGGTATGGAAGCCGCGGAACACGCAGTTGCGGAAGCGGTCGGCCTCGATTCTTGCCCAGGCGTCCAGCTGGTTAGAAGGGATTTCCTCCACATAGCAGGTCACGTCATTTGAGGTGTAGGCGTTGGAACCGTCGCTGCCTATGATGCTCATAAGCTTGTCATACTCGTTCGGTATGGCAAGTTTTGAGGCCTCATAGCTGATGGAGTCTATCTGATGGTACAGGGCTTCGCGCTCCGCGGGCTCTGTAAGAGTGCGGTAGACTTCATATAGACTGTCTATTGCTGCGAGAAGGGGCTTCTCCGCCTCATAGTCCTGAGTGCCGAAAAGCTGCGTCCCCTTGAACATCATATGCTCAAGGTAGTGAGCCAGACCCGTATTGTCGGCAGGATCGTCTTTCCCGCCCACCCTGACGGCTATGTAGGTCTGAATACGGGGCTCGTCCTTGTTGACAGTCATATAGATCTTGAGACCGTTGTCAAGGGTATAGATTCTGGACTCCATAGGATCTCCCTTGACGGAGTCATACTTAGTGCAGCTGACGGCCGCCGCCAGGGCCGCCGTCAGGATAATAAGATATTTTCTCATTGTTCGGTATTGTTCGATACTTCCTCTTTGCGGTATTCCAGGATGTCTCCGGGCTGGCAGTCGAGGGCTTCGCATATTGCATTCATCGTGGATATGCGGACGGCCTTGGCCTTGCCGCATTTCAGTATGGAAAGGTTGGCTGGAGTTATGCCGACTTTTTCCGCCAGCTCGCCGGAGGACATTTTCCGGCGGGCCAGCATTACATCAATATTGACAACTATCGGCATAACTGCTTATTTTTCGGGGGTTTCCTGCTCTTCTGCCTGAGGAGTCTTTCCCTTGAGGTAGGAAGGCAGTTCCATTCCGGCCATCTTGAAGAGGTCCTCAAGCGGAGGTACGCTCTTCATCATTCCGGAGATGAAGTTTGAGGTAGCGGTCTTGCCTTCGGCACCGTTGCCGGTATCCCAGACAGTGACCTTGTCGATATTTATACCCTTGACGGCTTCGACCTGGGTCTTGACCAGTTCGGGCAGTTTGTCGGCAATCATCATCAGCACGGCCTTCTGAGGATCTCCCTCTGCGGCGGAAACGAGTTGCTGGAAACCGGTAGCCTGCTTGGAGAGGATCTCGAGCAGACCTCGTGCCTGGGCATCCATCTTGGCGAAAATGGCGTCGGCTTCACCCTTTGCCTTGCGGCGGATCTGTTCTGCCTGGGCCTCGGCCTCGATGATGGCTTTCTCCTTGTCTATCTGGGCAGGGACGACGATGTTGGCCTGCTGGGTAGCCTGCTCCCTGGCGGCACGGGCAAGTTCTGCGTCACGCTCGCTCTTGTAGGCCTCTTCGAGGGCCTTTGCGGCCTGGACCTTCTCTGCGGCGACGGCGATACGGGCGGCTTCGGCCTCCTTTTCGCGGCGGGTTGCGTCGGAGTTGGCGATTGTAATCTTTGAGGCGTTTTCACCTTCTACTGCGAGGGCGTTGGCTTCCGCGGTCTTGATACGGGTGTCACGGGTGGTCTCGGCGATACGGATATCCTTGTCCCTGTCGGCCTCGGCCTTACCGATCTCACCGTAGCGGTTCTGCTCTGCAACGCTCTTCTTCGCATCGTTGATGGCCTTTGCGGCGGCCTCCTTACCGAGAGCTTCGATATAGCCGGATTCGTCGCGGATATCCGTCACGTTCACGTTGATGAGTTTCAGACCGATTTTACGGAGTTCAGCCTCGACGTTGGCGGAAACGCTGGCGAGGAATTTGTCACGGTCGGCATTGATTTCCTCGATGTCCATCGTCGCGATGACAAGACGGAGCTGACCGAAGAGGATATCGGTGGCGACGTTCTGGATATTTTCGGGGGAGAGGCCGAGCAGACGCTCTGCGGCGTTGGTCATTACGTCAGCCTCGGTGGAGATACCGACGGTGAAGCGGCAGGGGACATCGACACGGATGTTCTGCTTGGACAGTGCATTGGTAAGGTTGCACTCGATGCTGATGGGCTTGAGGTCCAGGTAGGAATAGTCCTGGAAGACAGGCCAGATGAAGGCGGCACCGCCGTGGATGCACTTTGCGGAAGAAGACCTTCCGGTCTTACCATAGATGACAAGGATCTTGTCGGAAGGGCAGCGGCGATAGCGCTTCAGGATGGCGGCCAGGGTCACGAAGAGGACCGCCACGAAGATAATGATCAGTGTAGGTGTCATAATTATACAATATAAGAGTTGAGTTCTTCTACAAGGAGGGTATGATTGTCAATCACTTCCACGACTTTGATCGTGGTGCCGTTCTTGATGCTGTCTCCGTCGGTCATCGCATTGTATTCGCGGACCGCGCCGTTGATGCTTATCTGGACCTTTCCTTCTCCGGAACGGGAGGCCGGAATGGTCAGATAAACGGAACCGTTGCAGCCTACGGCAGACTTGTAAATGTCTATGGTCCCGCTCTGCTGCATTCCTGCAAGCCATTTGAACAGCCACATCACGGCGGCCACCAGGGCTACGCCCACGATGACGGCGATGATAAAGAGCAGGATTCTCGGACGGACGCTGTCATAAAGCAGGACGGAGGTCCATCCGAAACCGAGGAAGAAATTGACGAAGTTCCGGAAGGTGTAGAGATTGGACCCGCCGTCAATGTTGGAAAGGTCGCTCCCATCCGCTGACGTGTCCACATCGGCAGAGAAATCGGCGTCGGCATCGGCTCCGATGAAGGTCATAATTGTTTGAACGATGAAGATGAGGGAAGCAGCAAAGGTGATTCCCCAGAGAATTTTCATAGCGGTGTCAAGTCCCGCCCACCAGGATGCTATCATAGTCAGAAAAACTTTGTTGATGCAAAAATAGAAAGAAAATATTGAAAAACAATAAAAACTTTCTAAAATTTGCAAAAATTTTTCTATTTGTCAGTCTTGGTGAGAAAATCGAGGCTTTTTTTGACGATTTCGTTCAGCCCATCTTCGCCGGTGATGGACTCGAGAGGGAAGCCCAGGGCCATTACTCGGCGGCCGTCCTGCTCGAATGCGACTCCGGCTGGAATGTCCGTTCCTGAGTAGCGCAGAACTGTTTTTGCCTTGTCGGAGGCCGGAATTATTCCGTCCGGGTTCTCTACCTTGTAGTAATCCTCCCTCCAGTTCCGGTTGTATCGGAGAGTAGTCCGGATATCCATCCCGCTTCCATATATACGACCAGAAGTGTCGCCGAAATTAGTGAGCCATTTATATCCAAGTATCTCCTGGATGAAACCCTGAACAGGTCCCTGGTCGCCGGGGTCAAGGGGATAGACGTGGTCCCAGGCGTCTGTGCCTATGTATGAACCGGATATCAGGATATTGCCTTTCTTCGCGGCGTAGCGGCGAAGGGCTTCCTGCAGGGCGTCCGGAAAGACGCTGAAGCCACGGTCCGGGACTGTGACCTGTTTGCCGCAGATCAGGTCCAAGGCCTCTTCGCTGACATCTTTCGCCTTCACGAAGGCCTCTAGACTCATTGACGAAAAGGCATAGCCGGCTTTCAAGAGGGCTTTCCCGTGGACATAGGGATAGTCAAAACTGTTGCCTCCGACCTTGCGTCCGGCGTATTCTACGTTCGAGCCACCGAAGCCGGGATTGTCGTCATCCGTCCATACCGCAGAGCGGTCGAACTGGTTGACTTCGCCTGTGAGCAGTATGTCTTCCAGGTATGGCACTCCGCTGTCGATGCGGTCGACAAAGCCTGCGTATGACGGCGTGTCGAACCACGCCGGGGCTGAGATGCGGGTGAAGTTGTTGACTATAAGGACTTTCTTCGGATTCCCGGCGGGCGTTCCCACGGAGAGTGTTTCCGAGGGCAGGCTTTTGCCTCCCTTGTTCCAGGCGATGACGCGGAAACTGTAGATGTGTCCCTTGCGGACGGGAATGGAGATGCTGGTCCTGTCTGCGCTTACCGCTTGGCTGAACGCACCGTCATCGACTCTTGTCTGGACAATATAGCCCTCGGGCTTGGCCGTCGGCTCCAAGGGGTCCTGGCTTGGCTCCCAGCTAAGGTGGACTTCTCCGTCGGCGAGTCTTGCGGAAAAAGAGTGGACGGGAAGAGGCTGGACGGCGTATTGGCAGCCATAGCGGTTGGACAGATATTTCAGTATCCCTTTGTATGCGGCGCGGGAAACATCGAAGCGGAATGCCGGGTCCAGGCCGTAGCGCATATCGGCAAAGTTCTGATGGGCAAGGAGTTCCAGCAGTACGGCAGGCACCGAGGTCGTTCTGGATTCGCTGTAGGAGCGGTTCCACGTTCCCCTTCTTGTCCATCCCGGATTGTACAGGGCACGTATGTCTTCCACTATCTGAGTCTGCACGAGGTCGGTCAGGGCCCTGCAGTTGAGGCGGCTTTCTCCGCTAGGCAGTTCTTCTTTACCGTCGCACTTCATAGTGTAGATGGCCAGAGTGCCGACTATGGAATCGTTTGGGGTCACCCCGGCGTCGGTATGGAAGGCGAAGGAAAGGTCGATGGGAATCTTGAGCCCTTTTTGTCCCGGATTGACTCTCGAGCCTCCGCAGAGCCAGCTTACCCACTGGCCGCGTCCGGCATAGTCCCTGGTATAGTCTGTCTCCCAGGAAGACAGGCGGGTACTGTCAAGTCCGCTCCAAAGCATATTGTACAAAGCGCCTTCCGCATAGGCGGGAAGCCCGGAGGTCCGTCCTCCACGGAGATAACGTCCCATCCCGCCGCCGAAACGGACGGCATCCGCGCTTACGACGCCATTTTCCTTGCTCCGGTTCGACAAGATGACGCATCCGTCCCTGCCTTTGCCGAAATCGAAGGTGCCGAGATATACCCACGTGCCTCCTCCCATCTTCTGGTTGACTTTGAGAGTGGTTTCGCCGCCTAGATGACGGACGGTGTAGGATGCGTCCGAGACGCTGTTGGACAGGGTCTTATAGGAAACATAGACTGCATAAAGCCCTCTTTTCGGAATGTCGGGTGTCCAGGTCGCCGTAGCTTCGCGGCCGGAACTTGAAGAACTTATCATCCTGGCGCTTCCCATGCGGAAGGGGCTCTCGCAGCCCTCGTAATTCTCTTTTACGTCTGCAAATCCCACCCCGGCGTCAGCCCATACGCCTGTCTCCCTGTAATTTCCGCGTCTTCTGACGCGCTCGCCCCTCTCTCCGGCAAATGCAGGGTCGTTGTCACACACGACTTCGGCGCTCTGCGTGTCGCGCTCCCTGGGTGTCATCACGCAGGCCCCGGCGTTCTCCAGCATCGGGATGAGGAAGGGGAGGACGTAGCTCTGAGTGTAGAGGTCTTCCACTGTGCGGTGGATTGCGGCTCTCTGCCACTCCCACCTGTCAGTTTTGACCTCATAATAACGTCCGTGGCTCTGCCAGATGGCGATGTGGCGGCCGCTCAGCCCCTTTTCCCAGTTCTCGTCACCCCGGACGAGGGGGGGAGTTTTATGGTTGGTCGTGCGGAGAAACTTGTAAAATGGCTTGCCGCTGTTATCCGGGAAGGGCATCTCAAGCTCGGCAGTGACGAGATTCTTTTCTTTTCCGGCGTAGAAATCTCCCAGGGTATTGTCCTTGTATGCTTTTGGAAAAAGAGCTTTCCATTCATTCCGGAGCCAGTTGATGTCTCCGGTACGCCAGGGATATTCCGTAAGCTCCTGGGAAAAGTAGAAGTCCAGGTCGGAACTGCCGTGTTTTACCACCCGTGTAAGGCTCAGAGGAGCGGTCACTCCGGTGCGCCGCTGAAGCCTGGCTCGGAGTGAATCGGCCGGGACCCTGAAATCACGTGTGAGCTGACTGGTCTGCGAATGGAGACTCGTGCTCCCCAGAAGCAGGCAGGCAAATATGACAGCTATTTTTCGGAGCATACTTTGCGCTGTTTTATTCTGTCGAAGATTATAACCGCGATGCTTGCAAGGGCCAGTGCGCTGATGTCGGCGATGAGGTCAGTGGGGTCACCGCTGCGCCAGGTCGTGAGTTTTGCCTGCCCAATTTCAGTCGCAGCGGCAAAAATGCAGCCGATAATGAAGACTGTGGCGGCGAAAAGCAGGCTTGAGCGTACTGTCTTCGAGTGAAAGTCAAAGGCGAAATAGGCAAGAATCGGGAAAGGACAGAACATCAGGAAATGCACGATTTTGTCCATCTGTATTCCAAAAAGGGTGTCCTTGACCTTGGGCACGGAGGAAAAATTGGCAAAGCACAGCACGAGTATTGCCAGGAGATAGGCCCCCAGCAGTATCCTTGCCCATATTCTCTGCCTCCGTGTCATCAAAGCGCCTGCATATCGTTGAGTCTCTTATAATAGCCGCCAAGTCTGGTGAGGCTCTCGTGTGTGCCGCGTTCCACTATTTGGCCTTCGTGCATAACGATGATTTCATCCGCGTCCTTTATCGTGGAGAGCCTGTGCGCGATTGCGATTGTCGTACGGTTTTCCATCAGTTTGTCGAGGGCGTCCTGAACCATTCGTTCGCTTTCCGTGTCAAGCGAAGCGGTGGCTTCGTCAAGTATGAGGATGGGCGGGTTCTTGAGTATGGCCCGAGCAATGGACAGCCTCTGGCGCTGTCCGCCTGAAAGCTTGGATCCCCGGTCTCCGATATTGGTCTGGTAGCCCTCCGGCTTCTCCATAATGAAATCGTGGGCATTGGCTATCTTCGCGGCCGCTATGACCTGCTCCTCGGTGGCTCCCTCGACTCCGAAGGCTATATTGTTGAAAATCGTGTCGTTGAACAGGATCGGGTCCTGATTGACATTGCCCATCAGGGCGCGGAGGTCCTTGAGGCGGACATCGCGTATGTCGGTTCCGTCGATAGTGATGCTTCCTTCACTCACGTCGTAGAAACGCGGAATCAGATCGACCAGGGTGGACTTCCCGGCTCCCGACTCGCCGACGATGGCTATGGTCTTGCCTTTGGGTATGACCATATCTATGTCCTTCAGTATCTCCCGGCCATTCTCGTAGGAGAATTTCACCCCTTTCAGACGGATGCAGTCTTTGAATTCCTTGAGTTCGGCAGGATGCTCAGGGTCTTTTATCGGATTCTGGGCCTCCAGGATCTTGTTGATCCTCTCTATCGATGCAAGACCCCTTGGAATGCCGTATGCCGCACGGGACAGTTCCTTGATCGGGGCTATGACCGAATAGAGTATGACCATATAGAAGATGAACTGCGATGCGTCCATAAAACTGCTGCCGAGGAAGCCGCTGCCCCGGATAATCATCACTCCGCCGAATGCCAGGACCGCCATAATCATCACTGTGCCGAGGAATTCGCTGACCGGGTGGGCCGTGGACTGGCGTATGGCGACGCGGTTGTTCTTTATCCTCATTGCGTTTGTTACGGAGTCGAAACGTTTGCTCATCTTGCTCTCTGCGTTGAAGGCTTTGATGATGCGGAGACCGCCGAGTGTTTCGTCTACCTGCGACATCGTGTCGCTCCAAAGTTTCTGAGCCTCCAGAGAGGAACGCCTTAGCTGCTTTCCTATTACTCCCATCACCCAGATGAACGCGGGCACGAAGAGGATTATGAACAAGGTTAGTTCCGGACCGATGAAAAGCAGGATGCCGAAATAGAAGATAATGAGGATAGGGTCCTTGATGAGCATTTCGATGCTGGAGGTAATCGATGCCTCGACTTCTCCAACGTCTCCGCTGATTCTGGCTATGATGTCGCCCTTGCGCTCCTGTGAGAAAAATCCTATCGGCAGGCTGAGGATCTTGTCGTACATCTTTTTGCGGATGTCCTTGACGATGCCGGTGCGGATTGGAATCATTATAGCCGCGGAGCCGAAGTAGCAGGTGGTCTTGAGCAGCGTGAAAACCACCATCACTATGCAGAGCATAAAGAGAGCCGAGGTCGCTCCGTGAGCATCGGAGTATGAGGACATAAAGGCGTAGGAGTTGTTGATCACCAAGTCTTTGAGTGAATAACCTTCGGTTCCCCAGGGGATGAACTCATAACTAGCCGTTTCGAGTTTGAATAGGATGTTCAGGAGAGGAATGATGACGGCAAAGGAAAAAATATTGAATACCGCTGAAAATATGTTAAGAAAAACAGCTCCAATGAAATAGCCGCTGTAGGGGGAGGCGTATTGCCTCATCATCCGGAAAAACTCTCTCATTATTTTGTTCTATATTCTCGCAAATATAGTTAATATTTTTGCAAATCCGAAAAAACATAGTATCTTTGCAGTCCAATTCTGGATGTAGCGCAGTTGGTAGCGCACCTGGTTAGGGACCAGGAGGTCGCTGGTTCAAGTCCAGTCATCCAGACTTGAGTCGCAAGCGTCTGATTTTCAGGCGCTTGCTTTTTTGTATTCAATGCAAGCCCAGCCTTCGCGGAGGGATGTTCCGCAGTGGGTGAGACCATAGGATGCGGCGGCTTCCGCGACGGCTGGAATATCCTGTTCATAGAAGCCGCTCAGCAGAATACGTCCGCCTTTGCGGAGCGAGCGGCTGTAGGTGGGCATATCCTGGATGAGTATGTTGCGGTGGATATTGGCCAGAATCACATCATAGCTTCCGGCCTGAAGCAGGGAGGCGTCTCCGCAGGCCGTTTCAATCCGGCTTCCGACGCGGTTCCATCTAGCATTGCCCCAGGCCGACCGCGCCGCGACGGCGTCTATGTCCACGGCAAAAACCTTCCTTGCGCCCATCTTGGCGGCCAGTATCCCGAGTATGGCAGTCCCGCAGCCCATATCAAGCACGCTGTGGCCCTTGATGGACGCTTCTATCCCGAGCATCCGCTGGATCATCATATAAGTCGTATGGTGCGAGCCGGTGCCGAAGGCCATTCCGGGGTCTATCCAGATGTTGAACCTGGTCCGGGGAGCGGATTTTGCCGCGGGGGATTTGATCGTGACCTTTCCGTCGACGACGAGGCTTTTGAATGAGTCTTCCCACTCTTTGTTCCAGTTCTGAGCCGGAAGAAGAGTCGCTTCGAAGGACTTGGCCTCGGGAAAAGCGCTCAATACGACTCTGAGCGCCCCCGCCTGATAGTCTTCCCTCTGGATATAACATTTCAAGAAAGGCTCTTCGGTCTGGAAAGAATCGTAGGGAAGTTCGGAAAGTTCTGCCATAAGCACTTCCGCCAGAGCCTCGGAGAATGGCTCCAGACGTATGCTTACTTCTATATAGTCTTGACTATTCATCTTTCTTCTCCATCTCAGTGGAGGCTTTTTCAGCAAGAGTGAGAACTTCTTTCTTGAGTTGTTCTCTCTTCGAGGCGACTTTCTCCTCTATGTCTCCGGTGAAACTCTCGGAGCGCTCCAGAGTGTCTAACACAATCTTGGCAAGTCCCGCAGTATCAGCTTCTTCGCTGTGGAGATGGACCTCGTCTATGCGGTTTTCAAGCACTTGCTGCTGACGGTTCTCCGCGATGGCTTTTTCAACTCCTATTTCGAAGATGTTATGGATAGAGGAGAGCAGCGAATACTGGACGGTATCGAGCTGTTTGGTAAAGACAGGCACGTTTGCGCTCTTGTATTTCGCCTTCCCGAGACCGAACTTGACGTGCTGGAAATCAGGCCCCCAGGCATTTATTCCGAACTTCAGCAGCAGTGGAGACTTTATGACGGAAATATGGTATTTGAACGACGAATCCAGATGCTGCGTTCCGCTTGCCGCCAGAAGGTAACGGTCTACGTCCAGAACGAAGGGGAAGACCTCCAGAATATTGTCACGGACCATTCCGGTCACCGACATCTTGTCAATCTTGGCTTCTTCCTTGTTCTTGAACAGCAAGTACTTGGCGATCTTCTTGAACTCCTGGCTGTCTCCTGCGAGGGAGAGGTCCTTGCCTGAAATCTTCATAATGCCGTCCACAGTCGGGAGAACCACGTTCATCTCGGAATCTATGTCTGTCGTGGCTGCAAGTTCGCAGTCCAGGTCGCCCGCGAAGGATTTCAGCATAGGCATTATCGTGTCGACGGCAGGGAAGAGCGTGATGACCTTTTCGGCCGTGATGTCCACGAGGTTGAGATCGAAGCCGGCCTTCAGGTCTTCGGGATTGCGCGTGGAGTAGAAACCTTCGAAATAGATGTCGCCCATATTGGACGCCGCAAGAGCGTTGGTAATCTGGAGGGTGCGCTGACGCATTGCGATGTCCGCGGCCGCCCAGCTCACAAGCAGGCTGTCGTATTTGATGCCGCTGGCTTCGAGGGTGAGATTGACATTCAGGTTGGACGGAATTACAATCAGTTTGGAGGCTGTGCTGTCGGGCAGTTCCCCGAGCTCGGCCTGCTTCTGAAGTTCGTCGTCCGATTTTTCTTCCAGGGACTTGTCTTCCTCGTAGGTCGAATAGAACGCATAGGCTCGCATCAACTGGTTGGCATCCAAGTAGTTGGACGTAACTTTTGCATCCAGGTTCAGTATGCCCCTGCGGATCAGGGCACGGCGGAGTCCGCTTAAGGTAGCGTTGGCGGAGATGTCTGATTCGCCTGCCGTCAGGCTTATGTTTTCGAGCTCTATCTTGTCATTGTCGAAGGCTCCTCTGGCGTCTTTGACGTAGGTCTTCAGAGGAAGTGAAGGCATCATTATCCGGCATTTCTCAAGGTCCAGCCTGCCGTTGATATCCCACTCCCTGACATATCTGGACAGGGACCTGGAGAGGCTGATGTCCACATCGTGTCCGGCGAAAGCGTCGGTGGAAACTCTTTTGGCGCGTTCCGAGAACATTTTGCGGAAGAGCGAGTCGCGGGGAACGCCGGGATACACTCTCTGCAGCGAATCGAGCATCCTGCGCCTGCGCTCGCTGTTTCGGGAGGATGTGAGATGCTTGGATGCAGATACGTCAAACTTGAAGTTGCGCAGTGCGTATGCGTTGGAATTCTGTCTCAGGAACAGGCCTTTGCTGTCAGATCTGAGCGTAAGCTTCGTGGTCTTGTTCTGTTTGGTCACAGGAGTGATGCGGAAGGTCTCGGTATTGCCCCGGAGTCCTACCCCCAGGCCGTCGGTGTCCTTGAGTCTCATTCTGTCTATTTTCAGAAGGCCCATAAGAGGAGTGAGACCTTTGCCGCCCTTGAGAATGTCGGCAGAGTTCTGTGCAAGCAGCAGGATGTCTCCGCCCCGGGCGAAGATATTCTCCTTGTATGTGAGGTCGAGAGTGTCCAGTTTCGCCTTAAGCCTCAATACTCGAGCCCCTTGCCTGATATTCTTGTCTATCTTGTTCGCCGCGCTCTCAAGGGTGATGTCAGCCCGTCTGACATAGGCTTTCACGGAGTCTGGCGCGTCATTTATGCTGAGATTGTCGGCAACGAGGTCACACTGTATGTTGGCATTGCCGATATTGACCATATCCAGCTGGGAGAGCTTTGCCTTGCCGTGAAGATTGGCCTTAAGTGAGCCTGTGCCGCTGATCCCGCGTTCGGAAGTGAAGGCGCGGGTCAGGGAATCAATTCGTGCGCGTATCGTCCCGTCCAGGGAAATCAAAGGATCATCTCCGCTTACATCCTCGACCCTTCCCTTGAGGTCAGCCCTCGCTCCCACAATGTCGAAGAGGAAACGCTTGAGATCCAGGTCTATGACCATAGCTTCGTCGGTCACGGCGTCGGCCTCCAGGGCCAGGCGGCCGAGACGAGGCAGCCCCTGGTAGTCGAGGGTGGATTCCGGAATGGACAGATGTGCGTTGACTGCGGGGAAGCGTCCTTCGCTGTAGTCGCCCTCGACGTGGGCGTCCAGAGACAGGACGGCGTCAGTCTTTATCTTTTGGAAAAAGCTCAGGTTACGTTCATATTCGCGGAAAATCTCTCCAAGCGGGCAGCGGTCCACCTTGATGTCGGCAAGGATGGCTTTTCTGTCAGGGAAGACCACTACGTTTCCCTTGCCGTCGACGTGGAGTGCCGAAACATCCAGCCCTAGCCGTCCGAAGTCCAGTTCCAGGGCTTTGTCCTCACGCTCCGGAAGTGTTCCGTCGGCCTGGATGCCGATGGGAACTTTCAGCCTGCCGAAAGAATTGGTCGCAAGGAAGGCCTTGGCTTTTGCATCAAGTTCGAAGGCTCTGTCGCCGCCATTCAGGTAGAGATGGTCCAATCCGAGGGCCAGCGTATCCTTCGGCAGTCGGCCGGAAACGAAGAGGGTGTCTATGATGAAGGCGCCGCGAACGTGTTCCGGCTCGCTGGTACGGACTTTCCCGTCCAGTTCCATCCGTCGCATCGTGATCATCGCGTGGAGGGTGTCCACCGGGTCGGTAAACACGATGAACGGCCTGTCGCTCAGTTTGATTTTATGGAGGAGGATGTCCGGGAGAGGAGATTTCGAAGTGTCGTTTTCATCATCGCTTCCGAGAGGCAGGATATCCCAGTTTGCTGCCGTCGAATCGTAATAATGGGCGAAGATGCGCGGTTTTTCCAGATTGAGCTTGCGGACGTTGATCTGTCCGCCCTTTATCAAGGAAACATAATTGAGCGCCAGCTCGAGCCGGCGGAATGAGGCCAGGGTGTCGACGCTTTCTCCCCGGCCGGCATTTATCAGGGAAAACCTTTTCCCCGACTCTGCGGGGACGTCATAGGCGGAGAACTTCTCGTGAGGATAAGTGAGAGAGCAAGAGTCCAGGCTTACGTCCAGGTGCGGAAAACTCTTTATGACGGAGGCGTGTACCCTTGAAAAGACCAGGTCCCCGTCCACATATTCTGCCGCAACTTTGTTGACAATCCGGGTAAGAAGTTTTTCGTTCAGAACTATCTGAAGAGTAAGCAGTACTGCCAGAAACAGTCCTGCAAGTGACAGGAAGCCGATTTTTATGCCTTTCTTCAGATTCATCACACAAAAGTAGTAATATTGTGCGAATAAAAAAAGAATGCCGGAAGTGAATTCCGACATTCTTTAAACGGTAAGTGCTTAAGCAATTACTGATCCTCTTCGAGACGAAGCTTCTGAACATAGATGGCCTTCTGGAGAGCCATACGCTTTTTCACTGAAGGCTTCTCAAAGGTCTTGCGGGCGCGCATTTCGCGCACTGCACCGGTTTTTTCGAATTTACGCTTGAATTTTTTCAGCGCTTTCTCGATATTTTCGCCTTCCTTGATAGGAACGATGATCATTGCTTGTTACACCTCCTTTTTATTTCGGGAGGGCAAAGGTACGCAAAAATCACGAATTTCCAAGCATTTCGATAAATTTTTCCATTCCTTTGGTCGCCACATCCTTGATATGGACGATGCGAGGGTCGCTTACGGGCACCGAGGCCGGGTCGATAATGTAGACAGGAGTCTCGAATTTGGCATAACGATAGAGTCCCGCGGCGGGATAAACTTGCAGGGAAGTTCCGACAATCAGCATTATGTCAGCCTCTTGCACAAGAGATATAGCCTTTTCAATCTTGGGTACGGCTTCCCCGAAGAATACGATGTGCGGCCTTAACTGGCACCCGTTCGGAGCGAGGTCTCCGAGGACTACTTTTTCATATCCTATGTCGATTACTTCTTTTTCACTCCCGTCCAAGTCATATTCTCCGTTCTCGGGGCGGACTTTGGTGAGTTCTCCGTGAAGATGGAGTACTCTCGTAGATCCGGCCCTCTCGTGGAGATTGTCCACGTTCTGGGTGATAACGTCCACGTCGTAGTCCTTCTCGAGGGCCGCGATGGCAAGATGGGCGGCGTTCGGACTGGCGTCCCGGAGTTGAAGGCGGCGCTCATTGTAAAAGTCCAGCACCAGCTTCCGGTTGCGATACCATCCTTCAATGGACGCAACGTCATTGACATTGTACTGCTCCCACAGGCCGCCGGTGTCACGGAAGGTCGCAAAGCCGCTTTCGGCGCTCACTCCTGCACCGCTCAAGACTACCAGTTTCTTTTTCATTGTCATTCTCCTAATTCAAAATAATACTTTCGGATCCAGTATTCGAAGAGAGGGTCAAGGAAAGCCGGCAAATCGTTTTCGTTGAAAGCCAGGACTTCCTTTTTCATCAGGGCCTCCTTGATTCTCTTCACGTTGGCGGAGGAATTCAGTTCGTAACGCCTTATGACGTCTGATGAGGAAAAACGGGTGACGCCCGCCACAGTGGCTCTCAGCAGGCTCACCTGGTGGGTGGTCAGGGAGTTCATTATGGCCTCGAAGCGCGGCTGATGAATCGCGATCAGGCAATCCAGGGCATCGACCAGAGTAGGCTCGAGGACATAGCCCCTGGCCATTGAGTCTGCCAGATATGCGAAATGGTTGATATACCAAAGATTGTGTTTCAGCAGTTTGCAGGCCCCTTCCAGAAGCTCGATCTTGACGGATTTCCCTGTTGCCAAAAAACCTTTGTGGACGTGGTCGGCTATCTCTTTTTCACTCACCTGGGACAGCCTGACCCTTTCCACCCTTCGCCGGAGCAGGAGATTGCGCTCGAAGATCTCTTTCATTGCATTGACCATAGAGCCGCAAAAGATGAAGGAGAAATCCCTGTTCCCATCTTCGGCCATCTCTTTGATTACAGTTGAAAGCTGGCGCAGGATGAGGTCCCCGTCGTTTTCTGTGAAACTGACGTTTTGGAACTCGTCGATGGTGAGAATCATTTTCTCTCCCTTGTCCCTGGCTAAACGGAACGGCAGCCGGAAGACTGCCTTGTAGTCCTCCTCCGTCAGCTCCCAGGCCGGGGATACTATCTCGCCCCTGTCTTCAAAGGCGCTGGGATCGAAGACCAGATGAGTCCCTTCCAGATAATTGCTCACCAGGGCGCTGTAGTCTTCCGGCGAAACGGCGGCCATCTTGATGACCGTGCCTCCGAGCCGGCAGATGAAACTCACCGCGTCCCGGATATTCAGGCAGGACATTTCTCCTACCGTGAATTTCTTGCCGGTGTAGCGTAGAGAAAACAGAGTCTGTTGGATCAGGGAAGTTTTGCCGCTCTTCGGGGGCTCGTAGATCGAGACGTGCTCCCCCTGGGAAATGAGATTCCCCAGGAGGATGCAATCCGACTTCCGGCCGATGAAATTCTTGCCGGTGACAAACTGTGAGTGCGGAAACGGGGTATCCATACTCAGATTTCACTCTCGGCAGCCGCTTCCGTTGCGGGAGCTTCCTCTGTCACTTCCGCAGCCGGCTGGACCTCTTCTGCAATCACCTCTTCTACAGGAACTTCCTTATATTTTTTGAGAGGACTCTTGCAGCAGGGGGCGAATACATTCAGAAGCCAGAGTGTCACGACCGCAATGATTGCAAGGCAGGACAGCGACCAGCAGAAAGCTTTCCAGAAGGCCTTCCTGCGGGCTTTCGGGTCAACCGCGGTAAGTTTCGGGAACTTGGCGAGCTGGGTGAGAGTACGTCCGAACTTGACATTGACAAGGGATGCGGCGTTGACCGCCCAGCCGTTGGCATTCAGCACGGGGCCGAGGTCGCGGCGACGCAGTTTTCTCCAGGCGATGAACATAGCAGGACCGGAAATCAAGAGCATTATGCCCACAAGGATAAGCAGCAGTTGCCACCATTTCAGGGCGACCACACCCTTGGCGACCGAGACCAGGAACTGTCCTATGAAGCCTATGGCCATTCCTATCGCGGCGAAGATTCCGGCGAACTTTGCAATGTCGAAACTCGACTTCATTCCGGCCGCAGTCTCTTTCGCGTCACCCGCAGGTTTTGCAGATGTGGCGGTGTCGGCTTTTGCAGTGAGGTCAGCCATAGATTTTTCGTTCTTTTCAGCTGCGCTCTTGTCGATCTTGTCGTTGATCCACCTTCCGACCTTCTTGTAGGGAGACCAGAAAGCCTGGCGGACGGAGATGGGGTTATCCACTATGGATGTGACCTTGGCCGTGTAGTCATTGCCTTCGCGGTCGTAGAATACCGCATTCTTTCCGGCACGGATTCCGTCCACGTCGCCGTCGGTCAGCACTGCTGCGATATTGAAACTCTTGCCGAGTTTCTCGCTGGTGCAGGCGCAGTAGAGGATGTACATTCCGCTGAGGGAAGAAATCTCGGGCGCAGGACCGGCGACCTTGATGCAAAGGTCGGTGGAACGCTGGTCGATGTAGAGACGTCCGGCCTGGAATATGGCCTTGTGGTCCTTGTCGTAGAAGTCCGAAAGCACCACATAGTTGTTCAGGAAACGGTAGAAGTACTTGCAGAGGCGAACCAGGCGGCCTACTTCTTCGATAGAAAGGGCTTCTGCCTCGAGGGCTTTGTCTTCTTCGATGAGTTTCAGCAAGTCGGCCTTGCGGTCCTCCTTCAGTATGGCCTTGACCGTGTCCAGGCCGAGGGCTTCCACTTCGGCTCCCTTCTTTGCTCCGATCCACGCGGTGTACGGTGCAAACTGTGCAAGGATGGCGTTCCATTCAGCCTCGCTGAGCCCGTCTTTGTCCGGAGCTACGAGGGCGGCCATAGCATCGACGGCGCCCTTCCAGGCAGGGTTGATGCCTTCTTTCAAGGGCAGGATGCCTTCCTTGGAAGGCTGGGCGAGGGGTTCCTCGCCGATTTCGGAGGCCGCGAGGGCGAGATTGCCCTGGATGGCTCCTATCTTGTCGACGGACACGCCGACTGCCGCTGCCGTGCCTTCGTTGAAGCCAATGAGCTTGCAGCGCATAAAGTAGTCGGCAATCTTGTCCTTGACCGCTTCGCAGGCGGCAAGGGCGTCTGCGGTCTTGTCTCCGAGGGGAAATACCTCCTTGACTCCGGCTTCCATCCAGGCTGCATAGTCGGCGAGAGCCGTATAGAAGGCTTCGATATGCTCGGCGGTGACACCGGCCTCTCCGCTGCGGTCCGTAGCTGAACCGATGCTGAGAATCTGGCCTATGCGTTCGGCAAGTGGCGCATCGTCTCCGGCAGAGGCGGGAGTGATGATCCCGTCACCGTTGAATTTAGTGTTGGCGAAAATCTTGGTATAGTCGGAAGTGTCTTCTATCGAGACGCTGTCCTTCTCAAGTCCGAGATTCTGAAGTATCTGTTTCGCCGAGGCGGCAAGCCTTGCCCCGTCTTCGCTTGAATTCAGTTCGGATATCGGAAGGCTGTCGGCTTCCTTCAGAAGTATTTCAGGGTCGTTGAGGACCGAGCAGAGCCACTGGGCCGTCGCGATGACCTCGTCCACGCGAATCTTTCCGTCGCCGTCGCGGTCAATTGCCTTGAGGGTAGCCTCGTCGAATTCGAGTCCCGTGACCGGGCAGCTCAGGACCGTCCACATCTTGCGGTCAAGTTCGCCCAGATGGGCTATGTCTTTGCCGCTCTGGATTTTGACGCGGACTTTACCTCCCACCGAGGCAAACTGCCAGGGATAGGAATCTTTCTTCTTTTTTTTCTTGAACATATCGGGGAAGTTTAATATTATGCCCATTTGTCCTGAGCGACCGGGACGCGGATGTCGCCCAGATACTGGATCTCGGACAGGAACCACTGTGAAGTGCTAGGTTTCAGCCTGAGCTTGACCGGACGGGGGTTGTCGGAACCTCCGGAAGTCAGATAGAGCGTGGCCCAGCCTTCGTTCTCAAAGGAATAGGGATTGGAACTGACTACTATGGTGTAAGGTTTTGACGGCGTGTAATTATTCTGGGGAGTGGCTCCCGAGAAGAACGAATTCACCTTATAGAACTTTCCGTCCATAAAGCGGTCGGAGATCTGCTGAAGGGAGCGGGGGTTGAGCGGTTCCGGTCCCTGAAGGAAGTTCAGCATCTCGATGCTGCTTTCGCGGTCGGATTCGAAGCTTGTAAGGGCGAGCAGGGACAGCGCCGCAGTGGCATAAGGGTCCTGCAGCGAGGCTTCGGGAAGGGCTTTCATCTCCTGAAGATTCTTTGGCAAGGAGTTGAAAGTGAAGCTCCTTTCCTGTTTTCCTGCGCTTTGTTTGGCTGCGGAGCTGAGTTTTTCTGCGATTTGTGAAAGGGAGGTGTTTCCGCCGAGTCCGACGTTGCGGAGGACTTGACTTAAAAGTTCTTTAAACATAATTGTCAATGTGTCAGTTTACAGATTACAAACATAGTTAAAACTCGCCGAAAATACAAGAGTATGTCAGAACAGCCTGTAAGTCAGGGTCCATTCAGCGCTTTGGCCGGGTGCTATGTCCAGAAGGATGTAGGGCTCGATGCAGGCGACGCGGTCATTGGACCAGAAGACTATGTGGGTGAAGGGGAGGGGGCAGCTGACTCTGACGCCGAGACCGCTTCCGAGGTCCCGCAGCGTAAATTCAATCGGTTCTTCTTCCGGCTTCCGCGCCTTCGGGCCGCTGGCCTCGCCGGCCGGGAAATGGCCTGCTCCGCCAGGAACCCTCGGCTCCACCATCCTGCTCGCGGCGTGCAGGTCGCCCATAAATACGCTCGGGCCCTCCGGGGGAACCGCTCCGGTGAAGCGGATGCCGTTTCCCGTCAGCCGGACATTGTCATACTCGCTCCTCCAGTGGCCGTCAGGACGGAAGGGAAAGTCGATTTCCCGCGAGGGCCCGACGGAGTCATTCGAGAGAGTGTAGAAGTTGTGGTTGTAGTGGGTGCATTTCAGAGGGGTGTCTCCGAGGTTTTCGAGAGAATGGATGATTTCAAAACTGTCGTTGCCGCTCAGACGTATGGTTTTCTGATAGTTGTATCTGTCAAGGCGCTGGCCGAAAACGACTGAATCCTCCCTGACTTCCGTGGTCCTTACCCCCTCGTCCAGCAGCTCGTAGAGGCGGAAACGGTCATAGGCCTCGCCGTCCGGCCGCCTGAGCCACCCGATTCCGGGCTTAAGGAAGCGTCCCCCAGGGGCAGCCTCGTCAAAGCCGATTTCGCCGAATTCCTCGGACGGCCCGCAGACGGCGTCGTGCTTCAGCGGGTCATAGACAGGGAACCATTCGTCAGCATAATTGCGCCCGTCCTTATAAATGGCGCGGAACACCCCCGAATGGTCGAAGCGGGTGCCGCGGTAATACTCTCCCGGGGCTGCCAGGACGATTCTCAACCCGCCTTTTTCAAGTGTAAGCATAGTCTCAGAAAGTCTCCCTCCGTGTCATCCGGAAGGGATTATGGATTTTTTTCATTTCTCCGCCGAGGACCATTTCGGCGACGCTGCGGCCCATTTCGGCGAAGTCCGTCGATATGGTCGTAAGTCCTCCGAGGACTATCTCGTTCAGCGGGAATTCATTGTAGGAAATGACGCGCACGTCCCGGCCGATTTTAAGCCCCGATTCCCTGACCCGGCGGGACAGAAGCGCCAGGCCGGAGTCAAGCTGGCTGTTGAGGACCAGGAAGATATCGCCCTTCTCCACTTTCTTCGGGACGCTGCTGAAAGCTGAAAGCTCCACACCGAGACGAGTCGTGAATTCCCTGACCGATTTCATTATGATTTTCCCGTAGAGGCTGGCCGGGAGCACTATGACCTTCAGCCTGCCGCTGCGCAGGATATCCTCGGCGCCTTCGGACAGGCCCTGCTCGGTGTCGTGCCGGAAATCCTGATAGACGACTCCGTAGTTCCCGGGAACCTCGCGGAGCCAGTTGTCCACCATAATGAGCTTGCGGTTGGGGATGCGCCTTAGCTGCCTGACCGCCTTGGCCTGCGAAGCCTTGTCAAGAGGGAAGTGTGGGCTTACAATATAATAGTCATACATATCTAGGCTGTTGTCCAGATAGTATTCCAGCAGAGCGAGGTTCTGATTGTGAAGAAGTATCGTCAGTCTCGCCTTGCCTCCGAGGCCCTCCTGGAGGGACTGGAGCATCAGCTGATTGTAGATGCTCTGCTTGTCAATCAGAACGAGGACATTCTTTTCGGCGCCGCCGGAGGCTTCCGCCACATAGAAACCCTTGCCCTGCCGCGGTATAAGTATGCCATCGCGGCAGAGGAGGTTGTAAGCCTTTTTTACGGTCTCGCGGGAAATGCTGTACTGCTCGGCAATTTCGTTCATCGAGGGCAGCAGTTCTCCGCTGAGCAACTTTCCGCTGCGCCGTCCGTCTTCTATCTGCCGGTAAATCTGCCGGTAGAGAGGGATGTCGCTGCGTTTGTCCAGGGATAATACGGATTTTTTCATCAATGCAAATTTAATTGCAAGACAAGAGAAAAGCAAGTAAAAGAAAAATTTTTTACTGTGGTGTGCTGTGGTGTCGGAAATTTTCCTAAATTTGCAGAAAAGCACTGAAACGATGCACAAGAATTACAAATGGGAAGTCCTGCTCCTGCTCTGGATGGCATACCTGCTGAACCAGGCGGACAGGCAGGTGTTCAACACCGTGCTCCCGGCAATCAGGGACGCACTTGATCTCACCGACACTTCCGTCGGCCTTATCGCAACGATTTTCAATCTCTTCTACGCCATTATGGTCCCTATCGGCGGCTGGGCGGGGGACCGCTTCTCGCGCAAGTGGGTCACGACGATATCCATCCTTTTCTGGAGTGTCGCGACTATGTTCACCGGCCTTGCGACCAGTATGTTCTGGCTTATAGTGCTGCGCTCGGTGGCTACCGGCGGTGGTGAAGCTTTCTTCGGCCCCGCGAACTATTCCCTTCTGGGCCAATACCATACAGATACGCGCGCAAGGGCTATGTCCATCCATCAGACCGCCTATTATGTCGGCGTGATTCTCGCCGGCTGGCTCGCGGGACTGATCGCAGACAAGTTGGGATGGCAGTATTCCTTCATCATCTTCGGCGCTGTGGGAGTAGTATGGGGCATACTTATGATCGTGCGGCTGAAGGATTACCCGAAGGAGGAGGCTACACTCTCGCGGACCGATATGGACATAAATAAAAAGGAGGGCGGGGCGAGCGCTCCGTCAACAAAGGCCGACAAGCCCGGTTTCTTCGACGGCTTCAAGACTGTCTTCACGACTCCCACGGCCCTTATGCTCACCATAGGTTTCAGCGGCCTGATCTTCGTGATTACAGGCTATATGACCTGGGTGCCTGCCTATCTTCAGGAGGAATTCGCCCAGAATCAGGCCACGGCAGGCTTCAATTCTATGTTCTGGACCTATGTGGCTGCCTTCGCCGGGGTTCTTCTGGCAGGATCGCTGAGCGACAAGCTTGCCCTCAAGAGCCGCAAGCTCAGGATGTTCCTTCAGGGCGTCGGCCTTATCGGAGGCGCCGTATTCCTCTTCCTTATGGGCGGACATCCGGCTCTATGGCTCCTTTATGTCAGCTTTGCCGGCTGGGGCTTTTTCCGTGCCTTTTTCGATGCCAATACCTATGCCGTGCTCTATGACGTGACGCCCCCGAGGCTTCACGCATCCTGCTCCAGCGCTATGATTATGACCGGTTTCGCGGTGGGTGCGTTCGCCCCCGTAGTGCTCGGTGCCCTCAAAGAGAGTATGGGCTCCCTGTCGAGGACCTTCCCTATCCTCGCCGTCATCTGGGTGGTATGCGGCCTGCTGATGCTCGTCGTCGCCCAGTCCCGTTATCAGAAAGACTATGACAATAACCAATTGAACAATGAATAAAGAACTCAAAACCAGAAAGGCGAAGGCTGGATTGCTCCTGATTGCCTCGCCTCGTTTCAAGAATCTCTATGGCCCCAAGCGCGGTACCTACGGCGAGCGCAAGGATGAGGCCGTCAAGCAGATCAAGGCCACTATGGACTTTATGGACCTGGTGGACCCCGGCATCGTCTATGAGAGGGAGGATGCCCAGAGGGCTATGGACCTCTTCTATAATGAAAAGGTGGATTTCATCTATGCCGAGTTCCTTTCCTGGAGCGAGGACTTTGCCTGGATCCGCTTCCTGCGTGATTGCCCGGAGATTCCCATTCTCTTTTGCAATGTCGCCAAGCCTAGGATGACTTTCGAGACCACCCTGGACGAGGACGATTTCGTGGATTACCTCTGCGCCGGCACCCTCGTGGGCTCTCTGGAAGGCTCCGGCGACGTGGCCCGCACAGGACGCAAGAATGTCAAGACCATAATGGGCACCCGCGAGCAGATAACTGAGAAGGTCAAAATCTTCGCCGAGGCCGCCCGGGTACGTTCTATTCTCCGCCAGTCCAACGTGGGCCTGATGGCCAATATGAACGAGGCGATGTGGTCCACCTATATCGACAATTACGACCTTTTCACCAAGATCGGACCGGAGATCCATTACCTCCCGTACTCTGACTATGGTACTGAGATTGAGAATCTTACGGACGCCGAGGTCAAGGCCTATGCCGACGAACTGACCTCGAAGTACAAGATGATGGACGACGTGGAATACGACAAGTTTATAGGTTGCGTCAAGGCGACGCTCGGCATCAAGAAACTGGCCGAGAAGAACGACGTGGACTGCTATGTCTATAACGACATTGACCAGGCGACTTTCCGCACCGCCGGCTGCCGCGCGGGCTTCTATCCACAGTGGTTCAATGAAAACGTCAGTGTACTGGTTCCGGAGGCCGATATCGGCGCCGGCCTGATTACCTACATCCTGAAGCTCCTCAGCGGCAAGAATGTCAATTTCATCGAGCCCTTCCATATCGAGGATGACTTCGGAACCTTCGCAGGCGGTCACGCCGGTCCGAACGACCATAATGACCCGGCCTGGCAGGACAATGTTATAATTTCCCGCGACGTGCGCTTTGCAAAGACCTCCTGGAAGTATGCCGGGGCGCCTTTTGCCTGGTATCGTTTCAGCCCCGGGATGAAGACCGTTGCCGGACTCTACGAGCAGGACGGGAAATACAAGCTCATCACCTTTATGGCGGAAAGTCTCTCCGAAAAGGATACCCCGCAGAGCGCCAAGAAGCACCTCCTGGCGACCTACAGCCACACTATCTTCCGTCCCGTCGTTCCCGCCAAGGAGCTCTGGGAGAAAGTCCTAAACATAGGAGCCACCCAGCACTACGCAATAGTGGACGGCGACTACCGGGACGAGCTTCGCGACTTCGCCTCCATAATGGGATTCGAATTCTACGATATCCGATAACTTATGCGTAAATATGGTTTAACTCTCGCCCTCGCCGCTTTGCTTTTCAGCTCCTGCGGCAGGGTGAGCGTCTCCTTTGATGATCCTTCATTGAAGGTGGATGCTTTTAAGAAGTCATCCCTTGAGATATCTCAGCAGAGGATCGACGTCAGCACCGCCAAGGTGGAGGGCGGCTTCTCCCTGAAGGGCAAGTGGGACCTCCGCCCTTTTTCCAAGATCCGTTTTACGGTCCGTAATGACAATACTGAAGACTATCTCAGCCTTTATTTCTTCCTCGAGAATGAAGGGAAAGATTCTCGCTCCCGTCCTTCCCAGGGCATACTGGAGGACCGTTTCAAAGTAGCGCCAGGAGAGCATACCACTCTGGAAGTCCTTCTTCCCTGTGATATGCCTCATCCGGAGGTGAACCGTCTCCTGACACTTATGAGGGATACTCCATACGGAGAATTCCGGCATATTCAGTACGGAGTGGACCTGTCCGATGTAAGGGAGATTCGTTTCATTTCGAAAAAGCAGTATCCCGTAAGCCATTGGTCCATAGAGAATTTGACCCTTGTGCCGGGCGAGCGTCCTGTTCCTGGCTATATGCAGCTGGACAGTGCGGCCTTCTTCCCGATGATTGACCGCTATGGCCAGTTCAAGCACAAGGAATGGCCCGGCAAGACGCATTCTGACGAGGACCTCCTTAGGGCCCGCAGCGAGGAAGAAAAGGACCTTGCCGCGCATCCCGGTCCGGAAGGCTGGAACAAGTATGGCGGCTGGGCGGATGGACCCCGCTATGAGGCGACCGGCCATTTCCGCGTCCAAAAGATTGACGGCAAGTGGTGGATGATAGACCCGGAAGGCTGCCTCTATTGGAGCCACGGCATAATCCGCGTAAACGCTTCATCTTCGGTCACTCCGCTGCACGGGGCAAAGCTTGCTTCCCGGGATTATATGTTCGAATACCTGCCCTCTCCGGACGATTCACTCTGGCGCTTCCGCTTTACCAATGACGAGTTGCTTATACCTTACTATGAGCGCTGGCAGGAGGATTCGACTTTCGACTTCTCTTCGGCCAATATCTACCGGAAATATGGCCCTGATTATAAGTCCATTTGGTCGGATCTTGCCCACAGGAGGCTTCGCAGCTGGGGACTTAACACCATCGCCAACTCCTCGGACATCGATATCTGCCGGGAGGACCGCACTCCTTTCATCGACCGTTTTGATATCCGGAGCGTCCCTATCGAGGGGGCCGACGGCCCGTGGTTCCCCATAATGGACCCCTTCGATCCGAGTTTCCGCGCAGCGGTCGAGGACCAGCTCAAGGCCCACAAGAGGGATGTCGAAGACCCGTATCTCCTTGGTTATTTCGTTGATAATGAGATTAAATGGGGGAACGAAACTCACGCCGCAAAATGCGTGGTGAATGCTCCCGAGTCCCAGGCTGCCAAAAAGGCGATGCGCTCCTTCCTGAAGCAGCGTTACGGCTGGCCGGTCGAGCCGTCAGAAGCGTCGGAGTCTGACCTCCTGGATTTCAACCGGCTTCTTATCGAGGAGTATTACAAGGTAATCCGGGAATCTTTCGACCGCTATGCTCCGGGCGTGCTGTATATGGGCTGCCGCTTTGCTAGTTTTGTATGCAGCAATCCGGATGTCGTTACGATTGGTGCCAGATACTGCGATGTCATCTCCCACAACCAGTATCGCTATACCATTGATTCATACAAGCTTCCGGAAGAGCTTGACAAGCCTGTGATGATAGGGGAATGGCATCTTGGCGCCTTGGACCGCGGCCTCTTCCATCCTTCCCTTCAGATTTGTGACAATCAGCAGGAAAGGGCGTATTTTTACAAAGAGTATGCTTTGAGCGCGCTCAGACATCCACAAATCATAGGCATCCATTGGCACCAGTATATGGACCAGGCTACGACAGGGCGCTTTGACGGCGAGAATTTCCAGGTCGGATTCCTGGACTGCTGCGATACTCCTTATCCTGAAACGATTGAAGCCTGCCGTTCGGTAGGATATACCCTTTATCAGAGCCGTTACAATGAATAAGACACTTGCCTTTCTGCTCTTTTTTGCGCTTTCGCTGCCCCTGCACTCTCAGCAGTTGATGAAATCCGTAACCTGGGAGAATATCAAGGCCCATCCGGCCGCTCTCCCCGTCATCGGGGAAATCCATCCAGTCGCATCCAGTCTCGACGCTCAGTCCGTATGGTCTGTCGGAGTGGAAACAATGGATCGGGACTATGCGATTTTCAGCGAGTTCCGCAGCTTTGTCGGTCAGACCGGCGTCGGCTATGCTCGCCTTCAGAGCGGATGGGCCAAGACCGAGCAGAAAAAGGGAAAGTATAATTTCGCCTGGCTGGATGAGCACGTGGACGGACTTATTGCCGAAGGGGTCCATCCCTGGATGTGCCTCTGCTATGGCAACCCGATCTATTCCCAGCACGGGCACGACCTCAATGCAAAGCTTTTCCCCGACGGGCCTATTATGGACGCCTGGCTGCGTTATGTGAAAGCGACGGTCTCCCGCTACAAAGGCAAGGTGACGATGTGGGAGGTCTGGAACGAGCCGGACGGCCGCAAGAATCTGGATTCCTATCCTTTATATGCCAATCTGTTCGTCCGCACTGCGAAGGCTATCCGTGAGGTGGATCCCGAGGCTAAGATTGCGGCTTTCGGCAGTTGCAGCCCGGACCGTAAGTATATCCGCCAGGCGCTGGAGTTGATAGACAAGGCCGGTGGCATTCCTTATATGGACTATATCACCTACCACGCCTACTGGCCGCTCCCGGAGAGTATCGTCCCTTACGTGAAGGAGCTCAGGGAGGATGTGGACCGCTACAGTACGGCCGTCGGTCTGCTGCAGGGGGAGACCGGCTGCCCCGGTCAGCTTGAGTATGGCCACGCTATGAAGCATATCGAATGGACCGAGTACAGCCAGGCCAAGTGGGACCTTCGGCAGGCACTGACGCACTGGGGACTGGGGATTCCGTATTCTTTCTTTACGATGGTGGACCTGAATTACGGCTGGATGCTCCAGTCTTTTGGGCTTATCCGTATGAACGGGAATAAGAAACCGGTCTATCTGAGGCCTAAATTCTATGCTGTCCAGCACGTTACGAGTGTTTTTACGCCGGATTTGAAACCGGGTGGTGGAATCCGTGCCAGTGTGGATACGGCCTCTGAGTTCACTTCTTTTGGCATCGAGAAGGGTGGCAAAGCGGTCGGCTGTGTGCTCTGGCTCAGCGGCGACCGTCCGTCTTCGTCCCTTGAGCGCCGCCTCTGCAATGTCTGCGTGAATGCGGTAATGGAGGATCCTGTCTATGTGGATATGCTGACAGGTCTCGTCCACGATCTCAAAGGCATTCAGGACAATCCTTCCCACAACGACCCTGGCACCACCCGTTTCAAGGGCTTCCCGTTATGGGATTCGCCCGTGCTGATCATCGAGCGCAGCGCCCTCGGCGGGCTTTGAATGCCGGCGGCAGCTCGCTCGCGAGTATGCCTTCGCGCCTTCGGGGCGCTGTGTGTCGTTATGCCCCTCGCGCCTTCGGGGCGCTGGCCTTGCCGACCGGAAAATGGTCGGCTTCGCCCAGGGCCCCTCGGCTCCACCATCCTTCCCGCCCTTCCCGGCGTTCTGCCTTCGGGGCGCCGCTTGTCGTTCTGCCCTTCGCGCCTTCGGGCTTTGTCAGCGCGTGCTTGGCGCTTTGCGCTTGGGGCTGCGGTAATTTTGTCGTAAAATGCAACTTATTGATTAGCAGTAGTTTGTGTGATTTAACCTGCGTAAAAATACATAGGTTGAAATGGATAAATACCTGAAAGTCAGCGAGTTGCATTTTACGGCAAATGTGTCGTTTTGGCCAACTGATTCAGGGTTCTTCAGCATTTGACAATGTCTCCAAGCAGCTAGCAGAGGGGCCGGACGCGAGCCTTTGTGGCAAGCTCGCGGTAGGCCCCTCTGGCGGCGGCCATAACGCCCGGTCGTCGCCAGTGCGCAATACCTTCCCTGTTCTCCGCCGTTTTGAGTTTGCTGACGCGGAAGTGGCGATAATAAGCTACGGAATACTCTTTGCGTTCTGAATTCAAAATATTCTTCGTACCTTAGTCCTATGAATCGAATTTGTTCTCTATTATGCGGCTTGCTGCTGCTCTCTATCACGCTTGCAGCTCAGCCGAAGTGTGTTAAGGAATCCTTCCGCTTTGACGGCAGGGAGCGCTCCTTTCAACTTTATATTCCGGAAAACGCCCCAATGGGGATACCGCTGGTGATGGTCCTGCACGGATATGGCGGCAAGGCGGAAGGGTATCGCCCGGAGATGATGGAAGTCGGAAGCGAAGAAGGCTTTGCGGTCTGCTATCCTCAGGGCAGGGAGAATTCGGTCGGCAAGACAGGGTGGAATGTTGGCTATCCGACCCAGGCAGATTTGGAGGACGATGACCTCGCCCTGTTGACTGAACTTGCCCGCCTGCTCCAGAAAAAGTATGGTTTTAGCGAGAAGAATACCTTCCTCGCCGGAATGTCCAATGGCGGTGAAATGTGTTACCTGACCGCCTGGTCCTCAGATACTACCTTCTCTGCTCTGGCATCTGTCGCCGGCCTGACTATGAAGTGGATCTATGACGGAGAACTGCCGGGGCGCCCGATACCCTTTATGGAAATACACGGGACTGCGGACAAAACATCCCGCTGGGAAGGGGATCCTCAGGGACAGTACGGCTGGGGAGCTTATCTGAGCGTTCCTTCGGCCGTAAGCGCAATGGTTACGCTCGACCGCTGCCCGGCCTACCAGCGGACTGAACTCCCGCTCAAGACTCCTGAGGCCCGCCAGGTTGTTCTCCATCGCTATTATGGCGGCCTGCCAGCCTGGGAGGGCGGTCCTGCCACCGAAGTCCGGCTCTATGAAGTCGTGGAGGGAAAACATTCCTGGGCTATGAACGATCTGGATACCTGCCGCGAGATTTGGAACTTTTTCAAGGAGTATCTCCGCTAAAATTCGTATCTTTGCACCACAGTTTACCACAGTGAGATGAAAAGATTCATACTGATGACATTTTGTGCCGTCGCCGCTCTTGTCGCGGCGTCTTCAGAAGCTATTGCAAGAAAGCCCGTGCAGATTCGCGTAGGAAGTTACAATCTTCGCAGGGCAAAGCTGGATTCCGCCAGCGTAGACAATAAATGGTCGGTGCGTGAACCTCGTCTTATCCAGTCCATCCTGGACAATGAGTTCGATGTCTGCGGCCTTCAGGAAGTGGATTCCAAGGAGCAGGAGAGTGTTCCGCGAATGCTCTCTGAAAGGGGAGTGGAGTATGGAAGTTATTTCTTCGGTCCGTATGCCAAGGACGGCCACGGGACCAAGGCTCACGGAATCATCTGGCGCTCAGACCGCTTCAAACTTGTCGGAGAGCCGCATCATTTCTGGCTGTCAAATCCTCCGGACCAGAAGCAGGTCAATGATTTCGGTTCCGACGGCAAGCATCGTTTCATCCGCGGCGCCATCTGCGTGATCCTGAAGGAGAGGAAGACTTGCCGGAAATATTGCTTCATCGTGACCCACGCGCCTCTGAACAAGCAGCAGCACGCAGACAATGCCCATATTATAATCGAGATGGAGCGCAAGTACAATCCAAAGGATTTGCCGTCATTCTTTGTCGGGGATATGAATGCCACGGAAAAGCATAAGGCTTCAGCCGTCTATCGTACTCACTGGACTGATTCCTATCACTACTTTGACGACAAGCCGGAGCTCCGAACGGGTCCGGAAGTGACCTTCAATGGCTGGAATCTGGTCGACCCAGCCGCCAATCACAACCGAATCGATTTCATCTACTATCGCGGCAAAGGCGTCACGCCGCTCCGCTATTGCTGCAACGATACTCGCTACGACGGATTTTTCGCCTCCGACCACTTCCCTGTCTGGGTCGATTTCGAAATTCGCTAAAGCCTGGCCCTGAGGACATAGCCGTGGCGGTGAAAAAAGTACTTGACTCTAAGTAGAAAAAATAGTACATTTGCAATATGGTACTCAAGCACTTCATCGCCGTGGACTGCGGCGCGACGAGCGGGCGTGTTATGCTCGCCTCGCTGGGTGAGGGCTCTCTGGAACTGGAGACCCTCCATCGTTTTCCGACACCTCTTCTCGAACGGGAAGGAAAGTATTTCTGGGACCTCGGCGCGATACTCGAATCCATAGTGGATGGCCTTGCCGTCGCCGGTAGTCGGGGCCTGAAGCCCGAGTCCATTGGCATAGATACCTGGGGCGTGGATTTCGCCCGCTTCGATGCCCGGGGCAGCTTGATCGAGGATCCCCGGTCCTACCGCGACCCCTATACTTCCGGCGTTCCGGAACGCTTTTTCGCCGAGATGCCCCGAGCCGAGTTGTTCAGGCGCACCGGCATACAGATAATGGACTTCAATTCCGTATTCCAGTTTTATGCCCAGAAGGGGCAGTATCCCGGAACTGAAAGCGTGCTCTTCCTTCCGGATGCCCTTGCTTATCTGCTTACGGGAGAGAAAGTTACGGAGTCAACCATCCTCTCGACTTCGGCCTTGGCAAATCCCGCCACCGGCCTTCCGGATCCGGAAATATGCGCCCTTGCCGGAGTTGCCCCGGAGGCCTTCGGAAAGGTAGTGAAACCCGGCCGCAAACTCGGCTCGCTGAAGGAGGAATATGCGTCCCGGACGGGTCTCGGGCCCATCCCCGTAGTCAGCGTAGCCGGACACGACACCGCCTCGGCCGTCCTTGCAGTCCCGGCCTCGGACGAGCATTTCGCCTACCTTTCGAGCGGCACCTGGAGCCTTATGGGCATTGAACTTCCTTCACCGGCCGTAAATGAAGAGTCCGCAAAACTGAATTTTACCAACGAAGGCGGCGTAGAAGGGACGGTCCGCTTCCTCAAAAATATCACCGGAATGTGGCTTCTGGAGCAGTGCAGGAAGGTCTGGAAGGAGCAGGGCAAGGACTATTCCTACCCCGAGCTCCAGGCTATGGCCCTCTCCGAGAAGGACTTCCCCGGCCGCATCAATCCGGACGACCCGGCCTTTGCCCATCCTGGAGATATGGTCGCGGAAATCAGCGCGGCTCTCGGCCCGGGCATTTCCGACGCCCGGATCGTCTCCTGCATCTATCATTCCCTTGCAGATCGCTATGCCGAGGTGCTGAAAATGCTCCAGGGCTTCGCCCCGTTCAAGATTGAGAAGCTCCATATCATCGGCGGCGGCAGCGCCAACGACCTGCTTAACCAGTGGACGGCAGATGCAACCGGTCTTCCGGTGCTCGCCGGTCCTTCCGAGGCGACCGCAATCGGCAATGTCGTCCTCCAGGCCCAGGCCGCCGGTATGGTCAAGGACCGCTGGGAGGCCCGCAGCCTTATTGCCTCGGTCTTTGAAGTACGTACTTTCCAGCCTCATAGCGTACATAGTGTCCCAAAAAATGGGACACTATGTGCGGAAAAGGGTAGTTTTTGACACTGGTGTCCCTGAAAATGGGACACTATGCACGCTATACGCAGACACAATAAATAAAAAGAAATATGAACGAAGCACAAATTCTCAAAGCCTACGAATTGGCCAAAGAGCGCTATGCCGCCATCGGCGTGGACACGGACAAAGCCATCGAAATCCTGGAGAAAACTCCGATTTCCCTTCACTGCTGGCAGACCGACGACGTAATCGGTTTTGAAAACCAGGGCGGTCTATCCGGCGGTATCCAGACTACCGGAAACTACCCGGGCCGCGCACGTAACATTGAAGAGGTGCGGGCCGACGTCCTCTTTGCAAAAAGCCTTATCGCCGGTAATCACCGCCTGAACCTGCACGAAATCTACGGTGATTTCGGAGGCAAGAAGGTGGACCGCGACGAGGTGGACGTCCGCTATTTCGAGAGTTGGATACAGTGGGCGAAGGAAAACGGCCTCAAACTGGACTTCAACTCGACCTCTTTCGGCCATCCTAAGAGCGGCGACCTGTCCCTGGCCAATCCGGACAAGGCCATACGTGACTTCTGGATCGAGCACACCAAGCGCTGCCGCCGCATCGCCGACGCTATGGGCAAGGCCCAGAACGACCCCTGCATTATGAATATCTGGGTCCACGACGGTTCAAAGGACCAGACGGTCGAGCGCAAACGCTACCGCGAGATATTTGCCGAAGCCCTCGACGAAATCCTGAAGGAGGAGCTCCCGGGAATGAAAACCTGCCTTGAGGCCAAGCTTTTCGGTATCGGGCTTGAGAGCTATACCGTCGGCTCCCACGATTTCGTCGCCGGTTACTGTGCCACCCGCAAGCTGATGTACACCCTTGACACCGGCCATTATGAGATGACAGAGAATGTTTCCGATATGGTCGCCAGCCTGCTTCTCTTCGTCCCCGAACTGATGCTTCACGTCTCCCGCCCGATCCGCTGGGACTCCGACCACGTGACCATAATGAACGACCAGACTCTCGACCTTTTCAAGGAAATCGTTCGCGCCGACGCCCTCGGCCGTGCCCATATCGGTCTGGACTATTTCGACGCCGCCATCAACCGTATCGGCGCCTATGTCATCGGAACGAGAGCGACTCAGAAGTGCCTGCTGAGCGCCCTTCTGGAGCCTCTTGCAAAGCTTCGCGAGTACGAGGACGCCGGCAAGGGCTTCCAGCGTCTCGCCCTCCTGGAAGAGGCTAAGACAATGCCTTTCGGCGCCGTCTTCGACTATTTCAACCTCAAGAACGGAGTCCCTGTCGGCCCTGCCTTCATCCCCGAAATCGAACGCTACGAGCGCGACGTCACTTCCAAGAGATAGGCCTTTTATTTTTCGGTTCGTAGTAGAAAACTATTAATCAGTTGAAAGAACTATATGGTGCCCAAAACTGTGGCCACCCCCGGCCTCATTAGGGGGAGGGGCCCGCGGCCTCTGGCCGTGGGAGGGACGAGGAGCGAAGCGACGAAGGTTTGGGGCACCATATAGTTCTGGAACGAAATAATTGAAATATGTACATATTATTAGGACTGCTGATCATAGCTGTCGGAGCCTTCTGCCAGAGCTCCAGTTATGTGCCAATCAATAAGATAAAGTCCTGGAGCTGGGAAAGTTACTGGATAGTGCAGGGCGTATTCGCCTGGCTGGTCTTCCCGCTTTTAGGAGCACTCCTGGCCGTCCCTGCCGGAGAAAGCCTCTGGGCCCTTTTCGCCTCCAATCCCAAGGCCAGTCTGCTGACAATACTTTTCGGCGCCCTCTGGGGCGTCGGCGGCCTGACTTTCGGCCTTAGTATGCGCTATCTCGGAGTCGCCCTCGGCCAGAGCATAGCCCTTGGCACCTGCTCTGCCCTCGGCGCCATCCTCGGCCCAGTGCTGACCGGCCACGCCTCTGACCTTACCGGAGCCGTTATAATCGGCGTCGTGGTGACCCTCATCGGCATAGCCATCATCGGAATCGCCGGAGGAATGAAGTCTGCTGCACTTCCGGAAGAGGAAAAAAAGAAGGCCGTCAAGGACTTCAACTTCGGCAAGGGCCTCGTCGTGGCCCTTCTTGCAGGACTTATGAGCGCCTGCTTCAATATCGGCCTCAGTTTCGGCGCACCCCTGACCTGGGCGGAGACAAAGCCCATTTTCGCCACTCTTCCCGCCACCCTTTTGGTGACCATAGGCGGCTTCCTCACCAACGCCATCTACTGCTTCTACCAGAATTCGAAGAACAAGACCTGGTCAGATTATGGGAAGAAGTCCCTCTGGGGGAACAATCTTCTGTTCTGCTGTCTCGCCGGCGTGCTTTGGTACAGCCAGTTCTTCGGCCTCAGCCTCGGCAAGGGCTTCCTCGCCGACTCTCCGGTCCTGATTACCTTCAGCTGGTGCATACTGATGTCGCTTAATGTCGTCTTCAGTAACGTCTGGGGCATAATCCTGAAAGAGTGGAAGGGTATTTCCCGCAAAGCCCTCGCCGTGCTTCTGACCGGCATAGTGGTCCTGATAATCAGCACCTTCCTGCCTCAATTGATTTAAGTGGCTGCAACAGTATAATTATGAGTATATTAGACAACAGACCGGCCCTGAAGGCCGAAATTGACAAGGTCGCCGAAGTGGCCCTCTACCTCTGGCAGAAAGGCTGGGCCGAACGCAACGGCGGCAATATAACCGTAAATATAAGCGAATGGGTCGATGACGAAATGCAGAAACTTCCGGCCATCTCCGAGCCCAGACCTATAGGAAAGCGCCTGGAGCATCTGGAAGGCTGCTGGTTCTACTGCAAAGGAACAGGAAAGCGAATGCGCGACCTTGCCCGCAAACCGATGGAGAACGGCTCCATAATCCGCATCCTCCCCGGCTGCGAAAGCTATGAGATAGTCGCCGACGCCCCTGTCGCCCCGACCTCCGAACTCCCTTCACATCTTGCCGTCCACGACGACCTCCTTGCAAAAGGCTCTCCCTACAGAGCCTCCCTGCATACCCATCCTATAGAACTCGTGGCCCTTACCCACAGCCGGAAATGGATGCAAAAGGACGTGGCTACCAATATGTTATGGTCTATGATTCCGGAGACCAAGGCCTTCTGCCCGAGGGGCTTGGGTATGGTCCCGTATATGCTCCCTTCCAGCGTGGAACTTGCCGAGGCCACGATCAAGGCATTGAATGATGACTACGACGTGGTGATGTGGGAAAAACACGGCGTCTTTGCCGTGGATACCGACATTATCTCCGCCTTCGACCAGGTCGACGTCCTTAACAAGAGTGCGCAGATCTACATCGCCGCCCGTAATATGGGCTTTGAGCCGGAAGGAATGTCCCAGGCGCAGATGCGGGATCTGAGTGAAGCCTTCGCTCTGCCGAAATAATCTTTTGCGCGTTTCGATATTTTTTCGTATCTTTGCACCACAGTGCACCACAGTTGCACAGTGATGTAAAAACTAATCATCAGTCTATATGAGCTTTATGTACAACCCCTTCCCCTATCACGACCCCAAACCCGTGAACAGGCCGGAACTTTCCAAAAAGACAATTGATTCAATAGTCGGAGGCGGCACGCAGATGGTCGCCAAGAAGTTTATCACTTTCATCGCCGACAAAGTCCGCAACGAAGGCGCCATCGTAGCCTTTGACGGTTACACCACCACCAAGTTTGACCTGATGGTGAGCCTTCTTGCCCGCGAGTGCGATGTCTTCGGCTTCAAGATTGAGTTCGTGGATAGCTATAAACGCACTTTCAGAAGCGGTGAGGAGATAGATGCCATCATCGACCCGCTACTGATATGGGACAAGAAAATCGATCCGACGCTCCTGTATGGGAAAGTGTACCACGGAGGGTATATCGGCCTTATGGATCCGGCGAAGCTGGAGGCCTTCAAAAAGGACATCCCGGCTCTCAAGGCGCCTGGTACGCTGGTCGTCGTCTATGGCTATGGCTCCCTTATCAAGGAATTAAGGTCGCTTTACGACGTCCGCTGCTGGTTCGACATCACTCCGATGAACTCTATGCTGCGCATCAGGGCAGGGGAGTATGCCAATCTCGGCAAGAAGCACACGGGCATTATCAACCGCACCATCCGCCGCTGCTACTACTGCGACTTCGAAAATGCGGTCCAGCTCCGCAAGGAACTCTTCGCTAAAGGCGATCTCGACTGGTATTTCCTGGACAACGACAGGGCCAATCTCCAGATGATGCCTTTCGAGAGTTTCGCCGACATCTGTGCCCAGCTCGTGAAATATCCCTTCCGTGCCAAGCCTTGCTACCTCGAAGGCGTATGGGGCGGTACCTATATGAAGGAGCACCGTCATCTTCCTGAGAAAATGCGCAATGCCGCCTGGGTCTTCGACTTCATCCCTATGGAGGTGAGCGTCTTGGTCGAGGCCGGCGCCGAGAAACTGGACATAAACTACTGTTCCTTCGTCCATAAGGAGGGCGTCAACCTGATGAGCGAGAAGTGCGTGCGCAAGTTCAAGGGCTATTTCCCCATCCGCTTCAACTGGGACGACAGCTACCATTCGACCGGCAATATGTCCATCCAGTGCCACAGCGGCGGCAAATTCAATATCGAGAATTACAATGAGTTCGGCCGCCAGGACGAGAGCTACTATGTCGTCGTCACCGGCCACGAAGCCAAGACCTTCATCGGCTTCCGCGACGATGCCGACATCCCTGCCTTCTTCAAGGAAATCGAAGCTGCAGACACCGAGCACAAGGAGTGTGACTATATGAAATATGTCAGCTATGAGGAGTCCAGGCCCGGCCTCCAGGTAATGCTTCCTGCCGGGACCATCCATTCTTCCGGCCGCAACCAGGTCATCCTCGAAATCGGCTCACTGACAATCGGTTCCTATACCTATAAAATGTATGACTACCTCCGCCTTGACTTCGACGGCAAGCAGAGGCCCATCCATACCAAGCTCGGCGAGGAGAATGTCGCCCAGCACCGCCGCTACAGTGTGATCCACGACCCGAACAGTCCCGACTATATCGTCCAGAAACCCCGTCTGGCGGATTCCGGAGAAGGCTGGCAGGAGTATATCCTGGGCGAGAATCCCCAGGTCTATTTCTCTCTGCGCCGCCTGGAGTTCGAGAAGCAGTGCGAGCAGGACACAAAGGGCGAGAAGTTCCACGTCCTCACCCTGGTGGACGGCTCCAGCGTCCGTATCCGCAGCGTGGAGCATCCGGAGCGTTACTTCGACCTCGACTTTATGGAAATAGCCTGCGTGCCGGCCTCTATGGGCAAGTATGTGATCGAGAATCTCGGAAAGGAACCCATCAGGGTCCATAAGACCTGCCTGCGCGACGGCTACGAAAATGATCCGGCATAATATGGGACGCAAACTTTCACTCGATGTCGGCGGCACTTTCATAAAGTGCTCCGATTCCCGCAAGGTCCCTGTGGACTCCGACGGCAGCGCAGAGGCTATTTCATCGGCATTCCGGAAGGCTGTCGGGGAGACCGGCGGGCTCGAATCGGTCGGGGTTTGTATCCCCGGACCCTTTGATTACCGTAATGGCATTTTCCTGATGAAGCACAAGTACGCCGCCGTCTATGGAATGTCCTTCCGTGAACTTGCCGGAATTCCCGAGGGCGTGTCGCTTCATTTTGTCCACGATGTCAACGCCCCGCTGATGGGTCTTCTCTCCCTTCATCCGGAACTTCGGAAGGGAAAGGTGGCCCTTGTTACTCTCGGAACCGGTCTTGGCTTTTCCTATGCCGTGGACGGCGAAGTCAAGATGAACGAGAATCTCGGCCCGGCTCTTTCCCTTTACAACCGTCCCTTCCGGGATGGAGTCCTGGAGGATTATGTTTCCCGCAGGGCGCTGCTCAAGGCCTACGGGAAGCCGCTTCCGGGGGATGTGAAAGAGCTTTCAGAACGTGCACGCGGGGGAGACGCCGAGGCTCGTGAAGCTTTCCTTTCAGCAGGCAAGGCCTTCGCTGAAGGGGCCGGTCCCCTGCTTGACGAACTCGGCATCAAGACCGTCTTCTTTGGCGGCCAGATAGCCAAGTCTTTCGACCTGATGCGCCCCGCCGCAGAAGCGCTGCTTCCCGGTGTGGAACTTATTGTTGTCGAGGATTTTGAGGCGGCAGCCCTGAAGGGCGTTGAATTCTGATATTATGAAAAGGACTTTGTTGTTTTTTACTGCGGCCATTCTGGTCGCTGCCTGTGGGCGTAATCTTATCCGGGAAGAGCAGCACGAAGGCTATACCCTTGTATATCAGTCCAAAGGACAGACACTTGGATACGCCCCCTCATCCGGAGTTCAGCTCTTGATGGTGGACGGCTATGCATTCAAGGATCTGAACCGGAGCGGAGCCCTGGACCCTTATGAGGACTGGCGTCTCAGTGTGGCCGAGCGTGCCCGCGACCTGGCGGGACGAATGTCGCTGGATGAAATCTGCGGCCTTATGCTCTACTCTTCGGCGCAGCAGGTCCAGGACTCTGCACTGACCGAGTCGCAGCGCTCTCTGCTGGAGAAAGACCATATCCGGCATATGCTTATTGCTGATGTCAAGGATGCCCGCACGGCTGCTATATGGTCCAACAAAGTCCAGGCTTTATGCGAGGCGGCTTCTCTTGGCATCCCGTCCAACAACAGCTCCGACCCCCGCAACTATACTAACGGCACGGCAAATGTCAACAACTACCGCCCGGAGCCGGACGGGGAGTTCAATCCATCCGGCGAGAGCGACATCTCCAAGTGGCCGCGCGAGGTCGGTATGGCCGCGACTTTCGATCTGGACATAATGCGCGCGCACGGCAAAATTGCTTCGGCCGAGTACCGGGCTATGGGCATAACCACAGCCCTCTCTCCTCAGGCTGATATCTCTACAGACCCCCGCTGGAGGCGATTCTATGGCACTTTCAGCGAGGACCCCGCCCTTTGCCGCGATATGGCCCGGACCTATTGCGATGCTTTCCAGACAACTCCGGGAAGTCCTGACGGCTGGGGGAACGAGTCGGTCAACTGTATGGTCAAGCACTGGCCTGGCGGCGGTACGGGCGAAGGCGGCCGGGATGCCCATTTCGGCATCGGAAAGTATGCCGTTTATCCGGGCGGACGCTTTGACCTGGGCCTGATTCCTTTTGTGGACGGCGCATTCAATCTTCCCGGGAAGACAGGGATGGCCTCGGCCGTAATGCCTTATTATACGATTTCATACGGGCAGGACCCTTCAGGGGAGAATGTGGCCAATGGATTCAGCCATTATATCATCCAGGAATTGCTTCGTGACAAGTATCATTATGAAGGGGTCGTGTGCACGGACTGGGGTATAGTGGGGGACTATGATAAGGTGTATCAGCACAGAGGAAAGCCCTGGGGCGTGGAGACTCTTTCCCCGGCTGAGAAGCGGCTAAGGTGCTTTGAGGCTGGAGTCGACCAGCTCGGCGGGGCCAAGGAGAGCGAGGTCAGCATCGAAGCCTATCATCTCTGGGAAGAGAAATATGGCGCCGAGAGTGCCCGTGAACGTTTTGAGCTTAGTGCACGCCGGCTTCTGACAAATATTTTCCGTGTCGGGAATTTCGAAAATTCCTATGTGGATCCGGAAGAGGCCGCGCGCATCGTCGGCTGCAAGGAGTTTGTCGCCGCCGGATATGATGCCCAGCTCAAGTCTATCGTAATGCTGAAAAATGCCGGGGGTGTTCTGCCTGAAAAAGGCAGTCTGAAGGTCTGGGAGCCTCTGAGGCACGTTCCAGCCGGACTTTCGCACTGGCAAAAAGTGACGCCGGAGTATGATGAATATCCGATTTCCAAGGAACTGCTCAGGCGTTATTATGATGTCGTAGAGAGTCCCGAGGATGCGGATTTCGCCATCGTTTCCATAAAGAGCCCGGTCGGACACTGGGGTTATATCACCCCGTCCGACGGCGCTCCGGAAGGCCATTATCAGCCCATCAGTCTGCAATGGAGCCCCTACACCGCTTCTGCGGCACGGGAAGTGTCCGTAGCCGGCGGCGACCCTACGGAGGCATCCGCCAACCGGAGTTATAAGGGCTATACGGAAACCTCGTCCAATGAGGAAGATATGTATCTTGTCCGCAGGACTCGGGAAGCTATGGGCTCTAAGCCGGTCATCGTAATTGTCGCGACCGAACGGCCTTTCGTCCCTACGGACATAGAGCCTTCGGCAGATGCCATCCTGCTGTCTTTCGGAGTGAGCAACAATGCGCTTCTGGATATAATCAGCGGAGCCGCGGAGCCTTACGGCCTTCTTCCCTGCCAGCTTCCTGCCGATATGGAGACTGTCGAGGAACAGTGCGAGGATGTCCCCTGCGATATGCGTCCTTATGTGGACAGCGAAGGCAACAGCTATGATTTTGCCTTCGGCCTGAACTGGAACGGTGTCATCCTCGACGAGCGTGTCCGGAGGTACGGAAAGAAATCCTGATATTCGCAAAAATCGGCGATTTTACTCTATCGTGCGCGATATAAACAGGCCCTGGAACATATTCTGGGGCCTGTTTTACATTTATCCGTTTTATGTTTGGATAAAACGGATAATTTTTCTCAGCTTTGCAGATGGAAACAGATTGATGGATTATGGAAAAGAATTCAATGAAGGTAGTATCTGACGGGACCGTGGCACGAGGCGATAGCCTGGAAACCGACAGGGTTGAGAGCCACATTATTACAATTCGGGGGGTACAGGTTGTCCTTGACAGGGATTTGGCGCGAATGTACCAAGTAGAAGTAAGTCAGATGAACAGACAGGTGAAAAGGAACAAGAAAAGATTCCCGTCAGATTTTATGTTTCAATTGACAAAGCAAGAGAATGAGAGTTTGAAATGCCAATTTGGCATCTCAAACGCAAGAGGAGGAGATCGCGCTCTTCCTTATGCTTTTACGGAGCAAGGGGTTGCTTCTCTGTCAGGTTTGCTTAGAAGTGATACCGCTATAGAAGCAAATATTCAGATCATGCGGGCCTTCGTGGCCATGCGCCGCTTCCTGGCGGCGAATGCCGAGGTGTTCCAGCGGCTGGACCGGATTGAGTACAGGCAGTTGGAGACGGACCAGAAGATGGAACAGGTTTTTGCCCGGCTGGAAGATCGAAAAGCGGAAAACCGACAGTGCATCTTCTATGACGGTCAGGTGTATGACGCCTACGACTTCATCTGCAACTTGATCCAGAGTGCCAGTCGGCGGATCGTGTTGATTGACAATTATGTGGACCATACGGTATTGACGATGCTGGACAAGCGTGGGCCGGGCGTGGAGGCGTCCATCTATACGCAGAAGGTGGGGGAGCCATTCCAGCTGGACTTGGCCAAACACGACGCCCAGTATCCGCCCATTCCGGTCCGGATCTTCCAGCGAGCGCACGACCGATTCCTCATCATTGACGAGCGGGTATACCATGTAGGGGCCTCCCTGAAGGACCTGGGTAAGAAGTGGTTCGCGGTGTCGCTGATGGTGGCGCTGGACGCGGGTGAGATGCTCTCTCGGCTCCAGAACTTGGTATAGGCCCGGAAGGCGTGCTACTACTTCAGTTTCAATTTGGCCTTCTGTCCCTCCGGTTCCATGTCCCTCCGGGCTGTTTCTTGTATGTGTACAAGCGAATCTTCTGTAGTGCATGATTCCTGTACACATACCGCAGAACTGCCCCGGAATTGGCGGTTTGTAGCCGCATGTGTACAACGTATCGGCCTCAGCGGCCGGTTCCGTGTACACAAATAGCATTGTGTAGTTTCCGTCTGGCCGAAAGAGAGGAATCTTTCCAAAAACTCCTTAAATTTGTCTTGATACCTGAGAATGGATGATGACAGATGACCAGAGCGTCGGTCCCTTTTACGCACCTGCCCATCTCTCCGGGTGTGTTGGTATACTGAAATAATCGCTCGTAAAACACAGTTTTTCGTGAGACTATAATAAGTATTTCCGCTGGCTGGTCGTCTATCTATTAGGTAGCACGACTGATACCAACAAATGAGATACAAAAACAGTATGCGGAAAAAATATTTATTGATGACGGCGGTAGCGCTGTCCATGTCTGTCTCATGTCATCATTCCCCTGTTCCTGCGGAGGAACAACCGGGCGGACAGGAACCAAGTTATCCCGAGGAACCGGCAGGCCCGAAAGATCCGACCGTCCTCAAAGTGGAAGAAGGAGATGACCTTGCAGCCATCCTTGCCGCTGTTCCGGAAGGTATCAAGGCCCTTTCCCTCGGCGATGGTACATTCACGGGCCCTTTCAAGATGGTCGAGGGAATCGATGTGAGAGGGGCTGGCGACAAGACCATCCTGACAGTTACCTCTGGTCGCGTCCTTACCCAGGAAACAGACTTTGAAACGTTAACTACATGGAAGAATCTTACTCTTACCGATGGTAGACTGAATGGGGAGAACGGTGCCGGTGCTTTTCTTCGGAAAAACGGTGTGCTGGAAAACTGTGACATTCACCATAACCGCGCCGAGGGAGGATCTTCCCAGGGGGGTGGAGTATGGGCGGCAGAAGGCAGTATCCTCAAACAGTGCCGGATTCACGACAATTTCGCGCAGAATGCCGGTGGCGGAGTTTATTCAAAAGGGCTTGTAAAATACTGCACGATTGAAGACAATGAAGCTCCCGACAACGTGGGCGGCGGCGTCCAGATGCATGGCGGTAGTGCGGCCAGCAATACCAACGGGACGATGTACAACTGTATAATTCGCCACAACAGTTCCAAGAATGCCGGCGGAGTACGTCTCTACGGAAATACCCAGGTGGCCAATCTGCTGGTAGAGGGCAATATGGCAACGGGGGGCGGAATCTCGGGTATCCTGGCCAATGGCATCGCTTCCATTGTGAACTGTACCATTGTCAAGAATTATGATGCGGCTGACGGTGGTAATTCTTCCGGTCTGTATATCAACCAGAACGGCACCATCAAGAATTGTCTCCTGTACGGCAATTATTCCAAAGGGAAGGATGCGTCAGAGGCGGTTCAGATGTATATCAATCATCAATATACCTGGTTGATGAACAACGCTGTCCGCGCAGGGGGCTTAAGACTGCATTCCTCTTACGATCCCAACAGCAATGGGCGGAACCAGCATCTGCAGGAGATTCCTTCAGGGAGCGAGAATATCTTCGTCGATTATACGGGTGGTGACTATCATCTGACATCCGCTGCCAATATGCTGATTGACAAGGGCAACACCTCCCTTTTCAACTTTATGGTCTTGGATGCCGGTGGCGTCCCGCGGCGTTTCGGGACGGCTCCGGACATCGGCGCGTATGAATATCCGACGCCGGTACCTGCTGAAGGATTCTGGTGCGTTCTGATTGGTGACAGCATCTTTGACCGGTGGGATTCGGAAGGAATCGGGCATCCTGATTTCTTTACAGGAAACGACATCGTCAACAGTGGGGTGAGCGGCCAGACCACTGACCAGATGCTGGAACGCTTCGAGGGCAGTGTCCTGTATTATAAGCCTCAAGTTGTCGTTTTGGAGGGCGGAACCAACGATCTGACACGTGTCCAGACATGGAAGAGCAGTGAGTCCACCATCGCCAACATGGCTGAGATGGCTCGTCGGGCGGCCGCTTTCGGAGCGAAGGTGTTCATCTCCTCCATCCTTCCCTGCAATGCGTCTCAGACGGGGGATGTCTCTCCTCAGGAACTCATTGTGGCGACGAACAAGGCCTATCAGGAGTTGGCGGCTAGCAAAGGCTACGGATACATTGACTTTTATACACCACTTTCCGACTCGGACGGCCGTTTCAAGGACGGATACCACAGCGATGGCGTCCATCCGGACAGCAACGGCTACGACGTCATGGAACAAATCCTTCTGGCGGCCTTGAAATGAAGACCATGATCACATCCTCGCAAGAATTGTATCGGCTTGAATCCGCGTACAAGGAGAACCTTCCGGGTCTCCTGGCGTATGCACGCCGTTTTGTGCCCGAGGATGTGGCGGGAGATCTGGTGCAGGATGTGTTCGTCAGGCTTTGGCAGAGTTCCAGGGCTTTCCTGAACGTTCCGGAGGGACAGACTCGTCAGGCTTACCTCTTCCGTAGTGTCCGCAACGCCTGTAAGGACTGGCTCAAACATCAGTTGGCCGTGTCTCGTTATGAGGGAGAGACCTTGTATTTGATGAAACAAGAGGAAATCGATTTCTCTTCAAGGCGTACCCCTCGTGAACAGGAAGCCCTACTGGAGGCGGTCTCCGTGCAGGTGGGACAATTGCCCGAACGTTGCCGCGAGATTTTCATCATGCACTACCAGAAACGGATGAAGAGTGAGGAGATTGCCGAGTACTACGGCATCTCCCGACGGACTGTTGAGTCCCAGTTGTACAAGGCACTCCAAATCTTGCGAAGTGAACTATCAGAAAAAGATAAATAGAAACGATATGACAGAAGAAAGAAAGCAGTCCTTGTTCCTGGAATACATTGATGGAACGCTGGACGCAGAGGGAATGGAAGAACTCCATGCGCTGACCGAGGAGGATCCTTCGGCAAAGGAAGAACTTTTCAGCCTCACGGAACTGGCAGATGCGGCCATGAAGGGAGACGAGATGTCTCCTTTTGAAAAGGACCGCCGCGCAGCGGATCTGATCCGGACCGTGACCGGTGGGCGGACCCTTGCCGGAATGCGTGCCCGGGAAATCTTCCGCTATGCCGCGGTTGCCGTCGTGGCGGCCTTTCTCGGCATTTCCGGAGCCGTCATCCTTCGCCGTCCGGGAAATGATTCAATGACCGTAGTGGAAACGCTTCCCGGTGCGGCGACATCGGTAACCTTGCCGGACGGTACGTCCGTAACGCTCAAATCTGCATCCGTCCTGCAGTATGCCCCGTCAGCCTTCGATAGACGGGAGCGGACGGTGATGCTGGATGGCGAGGCCTTCTTCAAGGTTGTGGCCGATCCGGAGCATCCGTTTATCGTCCGGACTCCGCATCAGGCGGTCAAGGTCCTTGGAACCACTTTCAATGTGCAGGACTTCAAGGAGGATTCGCTTTCTACCATCATCCTGATGGAGGGAAAAGTCTCACTGGACCTGCTTGATACAGAAGGGGCATCGGTCCGCAGTCTTGAAATCCATCCTGGTGAAAAATGCATCTACGACAAGAAAACGGGCAGGATGAAAGTGGAGAAAATTTCCCGCGGAGAAGCCGCGCAGGACTGGAACTCGGGTATCTGCTATTTCCGGGGAGAATCGCTGGATAGGATTGCCTCCCGTCTGGAGCAGTATTTCAAGGTTACCATCGAGGTTGATCCGGGTCTTGGCAAAGAGGGAGGATATTCGGGCGCTGTCTCCCTCGGGGAAGGCGTTGAACGGATTCTGAACCTGCTTAACTACGACAATTCCTTTAAACTCGTGATGCCGGAAGACGGCTACTATCTACTCAAGGCAACGGAATGAAACGATTGACTGTTCTTCTGGCGGTATTGTGTCTGGTAATAATGCCGCTTTCAGCCCAGGATTCTCCGCTCGACATCCCCGTGACGCTTGACATGGACAATGTGACCCTGGAAGAGGTTATCGATGCGATGATGGAACAGACCGGCGTGATGTTTCTTTATAAGAGTACCGATTTGGGAGCATCCGGGAAAGTCTCCGTCCATGTCACTGCGGCCCCGATCAGGCAGGTCCTTCGGCAACTGAATGTGGATGCACGGGTCGAGGGCCGCAATCTGATCCTGATGCGGCGAGATGCGCTACAGCTTCACGACAACCGAAATCCGTCTCTGCCTGTCAAGTCTCGCATGCGGATGGCAGGCCGGGTGGTGGATGGCAACGGAGAGCCGCTTGTCGGGGCGACCGTGATGATCCACGGCACTTCGGAGGGCACGACGACCGACTTGGACGGAAACTATAGTATGAGTGTGGCCGATGGCGACTGGGTGGATGCCCTTCTGATTGGATATAAAACCGTATCCAGGAAGGCGGCATCTCGGCTGGATTTTGTCCTGGAAGACGATATCACTCAACTCGAAGAGGTGGTGGTCGTGGGTTACGGTGTGCAGAAAAAGGTCAATCTGACCGGTAGTGTGGAGAGCCTCGGTGGCGAAGCCATGGAGAATCTGCCGATGCCGTCCCTTTCCCGTGGATTGCAAGGAATGATTCCGAGCTTGAATATTGATATGATGGACGGGAAACCCATCCGAAGTTCCGAATACAATGTCCGTGGAACGACCTCTATCGGAGCAGGAGGTGGTAGCACGTTGATTATGATTGATGGCGCACCCGGCGATCCGGATCTCCTGAATCCCGGTGATATTGAATCGGTTACTGTCTTGAAGGATGCTGCCTCGGCGGCCATTTATGGTGCCCGGGGACCCTTCGGTGTCGTGCTCATCACGACAAAGAATCCATCTGAGGGAAAGACATCCCTCACGTATTCCGGAAATGTGTCCTTCTATACCCAGACCCAGCGCAATGATTATATCTGGGACGGTTACACATGGGCGAAGAGTTTCGTTGAGGCGTATTACGCTTACAATGACTATGTTACCAATCCTACCGGCGTGAATAACGCTTTCCCTTTCACGCCCAATCTGGAGACCTGGCTTTCCGAACTGAAACGTAGGCATGATGATCCGTCCCTGCCGAAAGTAGCGACCACCTCCGATGGCCGATATGTGTATTATGGCAGCACCAACTGGTATGATGAACTCTACAAGAAGGTGTCCACCGGAGGGGAGCATACGCTGACCCTTTCGGGAAGCGCCCGCAATGTGGGCTATTATTTGTCAGGACGGTATTATGGACAGGGAGGTATCTTCAAGTACAATTCCGACGATTTCAACCAGTTCAACCTTCGTGGTAAGGGGTATGTCCAGGCCTTCCCCTGGCTGAAAGTGAGTGATAATGTCGATTTCTCCCGCCGAAGTTACAAGTATCCGCTCACCTCCATTTATGAGAAGGGCATCTGGCGCAATATCGCCGACCAGGGCTTCCCGATGGCTGTGATGTACAATCCGGACGGGACGATGACCCGCCATGCGGCCTATACCGTCGGTGATTTCAAGACGGGCAATAACAAGAGTCTCACAACGCAGTTCAATCTCCGGAATACCCTCGGTGCTGTGGCCTCTTTTCTGGATAATTCCCTCCGCTTCAATGGGGATTTCACGTACAGTTATCGCCTTGCACGAGACAAGCGGATCCTGTATCCGGTCAGTTACAGTGACTATGAGGGGGTGATTACATCCGAAGGGACCAACAAACTCAGCGAGGGAATTGATGAGACCAATTATCTCGGGACCAATTTCTATGCTGAATATGAGAATACTTTCCGGTGGCGCCATTACTTGAAGGCAATGGCCGGTGTCAACTACGAGTATCAGAAGACCGTGACGAACGATATGGAACGGAACGGTATTCTCAAACCAAACATCGCAGACTTTAACCTGGCGAACGGAGATAGTTTCCTCATCACGGGCGGCGGAAGCGCCTGGGCGGTCCTGGGACTATTCTGCCGGTTGAATTATAATTACAAAGAACGTTACCTGGTGGAACTTAACGGCCGCTATGATGCCTCCTCCAACTTCCCGCGCAACTCGATGTGGGGCTTCTTCCCTTCGGCTTCCGCCGGCTGGCGGGTCTCCAAGGAAGATTTCTGGCGGATTTCTCCGAAGGCGGTTTCCGAGTTGAAGATTCGTTTGAGTTACGGTGAATTGGGAAATGGACAGATTCCGCCTTATTCGTATATCCAGACCATCTCGACCTATCAGTCCGGCCGGATCATCGACGGTGCCCTGCCGCTGTATTCGTATATGCCCTCGCTGGTGCCGGATGACCTGACCTGGGAACGCTCCAGTACCTATAATGTCGGCATCGATCTGGGTTTCCTTGAAAACCGGCTGACGTTGAACGCCGACATCTTCCAACGGAATACGGAAAACATGTACACGACAGGCGTTATCGTTCCTGCTGTACTTGGAACCAGTTCTCCCAAAGGCAATTACGCGGACCTCAGAACCCGTGGACTGGAATTGTCGCTGGAATGGAAGGACCGGATTGCATGGCAGAAGTCTCTGGACTATTCCGTCAAACTTGTCCTGTCGGATTCGCAGGCGGAGATTACCCGCTACAACAATCCCAACGGACTCATTGACAATGTCTATTACAAGGGCGCCAAAGTCGGGGAAATCTGGGGGTATGAAATCGTGGGTCTTTTTCAGGATGAGAATGAGATCGCATCCTGGGCGGACCAGAGTTATATGAAGACTTCACAGGGCCAGAAAATATGGTTGCCGGGAGACATGAAATATGCCGACCTGAATCAGGATGGTAAGATCAACGACGGAAAACGGACCGTTGATGAGCACGGAGATATGAGGGTCATCGGCAACACAACGCCCCGTTGGCGATTTGGGGTCAATCTGTCCGCTTCATGGAATAACTTTTTCCTGACGGCTTTTTTCCAGGGGGTGGGGCATCGTGACTGGTATCCATCGGTCGAATGCAACGCTTTTTGGGGAATGTATAATCGTCCGTACAATATGCTGCCTGTGCATATCTATGAGAATCACTGGACAGAAGAGACGCCCGATGCTTATTTTCCCCGTTTCCGCGGCTATCTGGCCACTTCTACCAACGGTGTCCTCCGGATGCCCAATACGCGTTATCTTCAGAATGCGGCCTATGTCCGCCTGAAGAATCTGACTTTCGGATACGACATCCCGAAGGAGGTCCTCGAAAAGGTCGGAATCGCCAAATGCCAGTTATTCTTTTCTGGACAGAATCTCTGGACATGGTCGCCCATTCACAGGATAACCAAGAACATTGACCCGGAAGTCATCTCCGGATCGGATGCGGAGGTCGCCACGGGAAAAGGCGACGGTAACGCCTATCCGATGCTCCGGAGCTGCTCTTTGGGTGTAACGATTGGATTCTGATGCGATGAAAAAGATAGTATTTTTCCTTTTGAGCCTCGTCGTGGCCGGATGCAATACGCTGGAACAGAATCCGTCCGACAAACTCTTCGAGAGCAACGCCTTCCAAACGGAAGCGGATCTGAAACTGTATACGAATGGCTTCTATTCGATGTTGCCGTCGGCCTACACCATTTTTTATGGCGACCGCGTCAGCGATTATATGGCTCCCATCGCTGTCGGGAAGTTTTTCCTCGGAAGTTACACGGCCCAGGACAGTGGCGGCTGGAGTTGGGGGAGCCTGCGCAACGTGAATTATTTCCTCTCCCATTACGACAATCCCGCTATTCCGGCCGAGGCACGTGCCCATTATGGGGCTTTGGCCAGGCTGATGAGGGCGATGTTCTATTTCGACAAAGTAAAACGTTTCGGAGATGTCCCTTGGTATGACAGACCGCTGGAGTACGATGACCCGGATCTCTATAAACCGCGGGACAGCCGGGAGTTTATCATGAAGAAAGTACTGGAAGACCTGGAAGACGCCTGTCAGCATCTCCGTTCGCGGGACGGGGGGCAATTGTCCGACTCCGACTGCTCTGTCATCGACCGGTATGTGGCCCTTGCGCTCAAAGCCCGCATCTGCCTTTTTGAAGGGACCTTCCGCAAGTATCATGGCATCACGGCGGAACCCGCCCCTGAGGAGTGGCTCGCTGAAGCGGCCGATGCTGCCGCCCAGGTGATGGGCAGCCAGTTGTTTTCGTTATCGGATGATTACGGAAACTTGTTCGTATCGGAAGAAGCCGACAAGAAGGAAGTCCTTCTGGCGATCGTCCACAGTGCCGGACTTCAGGTCCATCATGCCGCCAATTGGTATTATACTTCTCCTTCTTATGGAGAATGCCTCGGACTGACTCATCAGTTTGTCAATACCTATCTCAATGTGGACGGAAGTCGTTTTACAGATACCCTGGGGTATGATGAAATGGAATTCCAGGATGAAGTGACCGCGCGCGATCCACGTCTTTCGGCCACCATCCGTTGCGGCCATTATGTACGCAGTGATGGCAAAGTCTATCCGCCGGACTTCGGCGCATGTACGACAGGTTACCAGATTCGGAAATGGGTTTCTCGTGATGTGTCGATGGATTCCCGATCGATGCAGACGACCGCAATTCCATGGATCCGCTATGCGGAAGTGCTGCTCGACTATGCCGAAGCCAGGGCCGAATTGGGCGTATTTACCGTGGGCGACTGGGACAAGACGGTAGGGGCGCTCCGCCATAGGGCCGGCATCACTTCTGTCGGAATGCCGACCGAGGCCGATCCCTACTTAAAGCAGACGTATTTCCCGGAACTGACCGACCCGGTTTTGCTGGAAATCCGGGTATTGAGCTTGTCGCCGAAGGCCAGCGTTTCGACGATATCCGACGTTGGAAAGCAGGTAGACTGATGGCGATGGAATACCAGGGAATCTATGTGCCTTCGCTGGATCTTCCGCTGGATCTGGACGGTGACGGAGAGGAGGACGTGACCTTTGTCAAGAAGACATCCTGGCAAAGCAATACTTACCAGGTGATGATCGGGTCCAAATATCTTCTTTCCGGGAAGAATTATGGTCGTCTGATTTATAAGGCCAACACCAATGAACAATATGACCGGCTGTGGGAGGACAAAATGTACCTCTATCCGGTGCCGTATGACGCCATCGTCGTCAAC
>CACZDC010000004.1 GCA_902779785.1 uncultured Bacteroidia bacterium | reverse complement strand
AAGTTACGAAAAATATATGTAAAAAGCAAGGCTAATTCGTTGAAAATCAATGAATTAGCCTAATTTTTAATGGATTGCATCAAAAGTGACGAAGAACCTTGGACTACATAGACGATTTTGCGGAATAATCTAATACTCAGGTAATTACATCTCACGCTATTAGAGAAGGGTGTAGAGAAAGGCAAGATCGAGGAACGTAGGTCAAATGTGAATGCTCTTCTTGCCGCCGTTGCCCTGCTGTCGGAATTCCCATCGACAGTTTCACCCGCATTTTCGGGCATTTTTGCGGGTGAAAAAGCTGCGCCCCGGGAGAGAGTGTGTTACACTTGCGACAATTTCTTCTAAAGCCGACAGCTGCAGCGTGCTTATTCCAGCAGTAGCGTCAGGAGCCGGGCGAGGGAACTTCGTACATCGCCGATCTTTGCGGTGGTGGCGTTAGTCAGGATAGAAAAGACATAGACGGGAGCGCCTTCGGCATCAAGAACATAGCCGGAGTAGCAGAGTACGCCTTCCATAGAGCCGCTCTTGAGGCGGATGCGGCTGCGCTGCGGATGATTTGGAAGCAGGCTCCAGAGAGTGCCTTCACCAAGTGCGGGGAGACTGCAGAGAAAGTCCCCGGCGGCGTTGCTGGAGCGCATTGCAAGGAGGAAATCGCAGAAAAATGCAGGGGAGACGGCGTTTTTGCGAGATAGGCCGCTGCCGTCTTCGATATGGATGTCAGAGGCCTTCAGGCCAAGACTCTCCAGGACCTCGTTTACGGCGACGCTGCAACTGTCATAGACGGAGATGCCGCAAGCCTTTTCCCCAAGGGTACGGAAGATGGATTCGGCAAAGTAATTGTCCGAGCGCCAGTTGGTTATCTTGGCAATCTGCGAAAGCGGCGCTGACTTTGTTCTGCCTATTTCGACCATCCCTGCCGTTCCTGCCATCCCTGCTGTCCCTTCAGGACTCAAGGTCCAGTCGACGCCGCTGCGCACACTCCCGTCACGGGCAAAGTCGCAGTATGCTCCGCTCACTTCGAAACAGGTGGTTTTCAGATACTTCCAAAAATAATATGCGCAGGTCAGGGCGCCATACTTATTAGCCGTATGCTCAGCCTTGGGACGGCGGTCCAGGGCGAAGGTCCCTCTCCACTCACCATATGGCGCAAGGTCTGTCGTAAAGAGGAAGAGGCTGTTGCCGCTGCCTGCCGTTGCCGTAGAGGTGTAATTCTCAATGTGCATCCAAGGCGTCTCCGGATAGGTCTGGGATATCTTGACCGGCTCTCCAAGGCTTCCGGCACTGACCGAATAGTCCACGGCATTGGCATAGAAGCCGAGGGCGTTGCCGCCGCAGCCGTAGAAAGTCCCGGTGTCGTCATAGGTCCAGGACGTATTCTCCAGAGCTCCTTCGAAGGCCCGTCCGTCGCCGATTATCCTGCCGTCAATGCGCTGGATGCCGGCTTTTTTCAGCATAGATTTCCATTTCCAGAACAAGCCGTCAGCAGTCAGCGAGATACTGTCGCGCGAGGCTATGGTAGGGTCTCCTCCGCCGACAATGTAGACGTCGCCCTTGAGCGTTCCGTCAGTAATTTCGCCGGTATAGGCCAGGCCGGTCTCAAAGCGAAAATCGGCGCCGAGAGCGTGCATAGCCGCACCGGTGGTGATGAGTTTCAGGTTGGAAGCCGGGATCATCCGGACCTGCTCGTTGCGTGAGGCGAGCGTACTTCCGTCCATCCCCTTGACGCAAACTCCCCAGACCGCTCCCTTCAGAGCCTGTCTGGCAGCGATTTCGTCAATGCACTTTTTCAACTTTTCTTTGTCGGCGGCCTGCACCCCGACAGCGGAAAACTGTATCATCAAGGCGGCAAGTCCGGCTCCAAGCATCCATTTCATAGCCATTCTGTTTTGGACAAATTTACTGTTTTTTATGGTTTTGGAATAGGCGGGAGGGAGCTGAGTTCACTCCGTTCTTTTTCAAAACGCTCTTTCGGATTGTATAGTTTCATGTCCAGGTAATTGCCTCGATATGCGATCCACAGTTCGAACAACCTGTCCTGAAGCGTGTAAGTCCCTTTGGAAAGAAGTTGTATCAAGTTCATTTTTTCGGCACCCAGATTGGCAAGTGAATGCTGGACAGAAGAGGCGTTGTCAAGATTGTACTTTTTCATTACGCCGGAGGATGTCAGGCTAGTGGCTACCCCCATTGCGGCGATGCAGAACAAGGTGTTTCGGTCTTTGATGCTGGTAATCCGGTTCAGCAGATCCCTGTATTCAGCATCTTTACTTGTAAGCAGTTCTTTCAGAGCGCAGATGATGTCTTTTTTTTCTGTCAGTGCCCCGGGTTCCGCATTCATAAACGCCAACTTCATTACTTCCTGCATTCCGAACGTGTTTCCCGACATCAGGTAATAGGTGAATTCAATTGCTTCATTGGATATTTTTTTCCCATATATTGAAAAGTTCGTTGAAACGAATTCTTGGTACGAAGGGAGGCTTATGATATCCAGGTCAATGGTTGATGCGCTCTTATAGAATGGTTGATTATGCTGGAGGAACATCGTGTTCAACATATGCCTTGAACTGCCGCAGAAGATAAAGCGAGTGTTGTTCATTTGCTGGATCAGCCCCCTCAGGATCGCGGCCATTCTCTCCGGATAATCCTGTATTTGTTGAAACTCATCGAACACGATGAGGCCGGGTTTGTCGGCTTGCTCGTATGCATCAAACACTTCGGAAATTGTGAATATCGGCCCCGTAGGATCGTTAAAACCGATACTTGGCAACTTGATGCCACTTTGCTCAATGGCTCCCAGTTCTACCCTTGCGTTTTTGGCGTAAGCCATTATCTTTTTGAACAGTTTCGTGCTTTTTGCAAATGACGATGCCATAAAAGCGTTTTGTAGTTCTATCTGGAAATCCGCAGAGCATCTGGTGCCAAAAATATCGACATAGAGTGTGTTGTATTTGTTGTTTATCGCATTTTGGGAAAAAACGTGTTTAATCAGGCTGGATTTGCCGATACGTCTGGGCGCTTTGAGGACAATGTTGTTCCCGTTTGTTATGAGCTTGACTATCTCTGCTGTTTCTGCTTTGCGGTCACAGAAAAAGCGGTCAGGAATATCTATCCCTGAATAGAATGGATTAAGCGGCAGTTTTTCAGTCATTTTTGGACATATTTTTTCTTGGGCAAAGGTAAGCAAAAAATTTTTATAGAAAAAATATAATATTATTTTTATAAAATCTGTCGGCGGGTTTAGGACGGCCTTGCAGGAGAAATCAACAAAAACCTTTGGTTTTTATTTGAAAAATACATAACTTTCGATTTGTTGAGAATAGCAATATGAACACGACTAGGTGTAAATGATATGAAAAAAACTGTTTTGGTATCAGGCGGAGCGGGCTTCATAGGGAGCCACGTGACCGTTGAATTGCTTGAGGCGGGCTACGAGGTAGTCGTGGCCGACAATATGTCCAACTGCGATATGACCTGCTTCGAGGGGGTGAAGAAAATCACAGGCCGCGCGGACCTGCCTTTCGAGAAGGTGGATTTCTGCGACGCGGTGGCGACGGAGGCTCTTTTTGACAAGTACAAGATTGACGCGGTGATCCATTTCGCTGCTTTCAAGGCCGTGGGCGAGTCGGTCGACAAGCCCGTGATGTACTATAAGAACAACCTCGGCAGTTTCCTCAATGTGCTCGAGGCCGCCCAGACGCACGGAGGCTGCAATGTGCTCTTCTCCTCATCTGCGACTGTCTATGGCCAGCCCGAGAAGCTCCCGGTGACCGAAGAGTCTCCACGCCAGCCTGCCACCTCGCCCTACGGAGCGACCAAGCAGATGTGCGAGGACATCCTCCAGGACACGGTGAAGGCCTCCGGCGGTGCCATAAAAGGCATCCTTCTCCGCTACTTCAATCCCATCGGGGCCCATCCCAGCGCCCTTATCGGCGAGCTGCCGCGCGGAGTGCCGAACAACCTCGTCCCCTTTATCACTCAGACTGCCATCGGCAAGCGTGAGTGCCTGTCCATCTTCGGCGACGACTATCCCACACCCGACGGGACCTGCCTCCGCGACTACATCGACATAGTGGACCTTGCCAAGGCCCACGTCTTCGCGGTGACGAGGATGATCGAAGGCAAGATGAAGAAGGACTGCGAAGTCTTCAACGTGGGCACCGGGCGGCCGGTCAGCGTGATGGAGCTGGTCACCGCCTTCGAGAAGGTCAATGGCTTGAAGCTCAATTACAAGATCGCCCCGCGCCGTCCCGGCGACGTCACCGCCGTGTGGGCGGATCCGACCCTTGCCAACAAGGAACTTGGCTGGAAGGCCACCCGCAGTGTTGAGGAGACCCTCAAGGCCGCGTGGGCGTGGGAGAAGCATCTGGCCGGGAAGTAATTGCGACAGAACAGGTACTGATTATCAGGCGTTTACGTAATGTTCTTCCCCTGGAAACGGGGGAAGAACATTGCATAAGTGGTTGATTATCAATAGGGCTACTGCCGCGGCAGTGCAGCGCGGTAAGAATCGCTGACGGGCAGGGTTATGCCGCTGTCCAGCGTAACGCTGTTTTTCGACATCTCCCGGATGAGGGAGAGATTCACAAGGTAGGATCGGTGGATGCGGACGAAGCGCTGGGGGTCGAGCTGAGCGGAGAGGCGCTTGAGACTGTAGAGGACGACAAGTGGCTGGTCGTGGCCCTGCAGATGGATCTTCAGGTACTCGCTCATACTTTCGACATAGCGGATGTCGCCGGGGGAGACCCGGACTGTCTTGTGGCCGGTCTTGAACAGGAGTGTTTCCTCTTTCGGCCGGTCCGGTTCCGGGGCCTTGTGTTCGGCTTCCAGCTCTTTGACGCGCAGTTCGCTCCGGCGGGCACGGAAGAAGGACTTTACTCCAAGGTTGACTGCAATGGTAAGGATGCCGAGCATCAGGCGCATCATTTCGGGCTTTACCGGGTGATGTCCGTCAGGCGGGGGCCCCATAGGCGCATCCGGAGGGCCGAAGCCTTCAGGTGGCGGGGTGCTGAAGCCATCCGGCGGCGGAGTACCGAAGCCATCCGGCGGGGGCGGCGGAGTGCCGAATTCCGGCGGACGCATCCCGCTTTGGAAGCAGTAGATGCCGAACAGGGTCAGCAGGGTAAGCGTAAGACCGAGATATAACCATTTTTTCTTCGGGAGCAGAGGCTCCAGGAGAAAGTTATGGATCAGGAAAAGCAGCAGGTATGCCAGTATGCCCCAATGCGGAACCATCACGATAACGACGGCCCAGACCAGTGCATACAGCAGGTATTCCTCTTTCCTGAGTTTATCCATAATTGCAAATGTAAGATTTTTTCTGTCCATAAATGCTGATTCGCTGAAAAAAATGGCCCGTTCGCTGAATTGGCTCCATAGCGGCTGGAAAATTGATTATCATTGTCCCGGAATTTTTTTGTGCAACCCTAAACCTGTAGCGAAATGAAAAAGGTCATAAGCCTGCTGCTCCCGCTTTCCCTTCTCGCGGGAGCGTGCTCTCAAGACAAGATAGAGACCACGGACTATGTGGATAAGAGCGTCTCCAACACTTGCGCGGACCTAAACAAGGACATAGCGGTCCTTCAGACACTCGTATCCAAAGACGGAGTCAAATATACGGAACTTAAAGACGGGACAATCACTTTTGCCGACGCTTCGTCGCTCACTGTCGCCGTCAATTCTTATTCTTCCGGTTATGTCAATCCGGTGGTCGGGGTCTCGTCTTCGGGACAATGGACCGTGGAAGGGAAGTCTGTCGGAGCGGCGGCGAAGGATGAACTGCTGAAACTCAAGATCGAGAAGGATGTCTGGAAGGCATATTATAACGGTTCCTGGAATTCTTTGGACCTGGCCCTTCGTTCGGGGGAGGGCGTCCCGGTCTTCGCTTCGCTGCCTTCAGAGTCGGACGGGAAAGTGAGTGTGGCCCTGTCAAGCGGAGACAAGTTAAGCTTTGAAAAGTACAAGGGTGCTGAGACACTTAGCGTTTCGCCCTCCTCGGTCAAATTCGCCGCAGAAGGCGGAGCTGTGAAACTTACAGTCAGTTCCAATACCTCCTGGACGGCGGTCTCCGACGAGGCCTGGTTTACTTTTACTCCCCAAAGCGGGAATGCCGGTGAAACTGAAGTGACGCTTTCCGCCGAGGCCAATGCCGCTTCCGCCCTGAGTGCAACGCTTGTCTTCAAAACGGCCTCCGAGGAACGCTCGGCTTCGGTCGCGGTCTCGCAGAAAGGCGCTTCAACTGCCGGCAGCATCGTCCTTGACAGCGAAGATTCGGTGGATACGGAGGACGAGGATGTAGTGTCCAATACAGTCTTTGACAGGGAGATAAGTATTGTATGGTCCGGCTCCGGGGCCAGCGTGGAGGGTGACGTGAACTCTCTGGTCACGGTCAGCGGCGGAGCCGTCACCGTGGACAATCGGACTACGGACTCTTATACGGCAGAAAGGATAGTGTATTATCTCTCCGGCAGCAGTGCAAATGGCAGTTTCAAGCTCTATTCTTCAAAGAAACAGGCGCTTGTCCTGGAGGGCCTCTCTCTTACGAATCCCTCCGGCGCCGCGATCAATATCCAGAGCGGAAAGCGTTCATTCATAATTGTTTCCGACGGTACGGCCAACAGCCTCTCGGACGGGACTAGCTATAGCGGCACTCCCGCCGACGAAGACGAAAAGGCAGCGCTCTTCTCCGAGGGTGAGCTGATTTTCTCCGGCCGTGGCAGCCTTACGGTAAACGCGAAAGGCAAGGCCGGAATCACTTCGGACGACTATGTGCGCTTCCTCTCCTGCCCGACCGTCAAGGTTTCCTCTTCCGCCGGCCACGCAATCCGTGGCAAGGAAAAGATCCAAGTCTCCGCCGGAAATATCGAAGCCGAGTGCTCCGCCGATATGAAGAAAGGCTTTTCCTCGGACTCCCTGGTGCGTTTCGACGGTGGAGTCACGACCATAAATGTCAGCGGCAACGCCGCCTACGACAGCGAGGACAAGGACTATGACGGCAGTGCGGGCGTAAAGGCCGACCGTCTCTTCGAGATGACCGCCGGATCGGTGACTATCACGAATTCCGGCCAGGGCGGCAAGGGAATCAAGGTCGGCAGTTCCACCGACCAGCTTACCCTCCTTCCGAGCACAATTTCCGGCGGCTCCCTGACCATAACTACGACCGGCACGAAATATACCACGGGCGACATCTCGCCCAAGGGCATAAAGATCGGCTGGGCGGTAAAGAAAGGGGAATGGGCCTATTCCTCCTGGTCCGGCGACCTGAATATAACTGGCGGAAAGGTCTGGGTATCAGCCAAATACGCCGAGGCTATCGAGGCCAAGGGGGCGTTGACCATCAGCGGCGGGGATGTCTATGCCTATGCCGGAAATGACGACTCGATCAACAGTGTAAGCGATTTCACCATCTCCGGAGGCTGCGTCTGCGGCATTTCGGCGGGGGACGACGGACTCGACGCAAACGGCAATTTCTATATCAAGGGCGGCTTCGTCTTTGCTGCGGCAGGCCGTGGCGGGATGAGCATAGACGCCTGCTCGGAGAACAGCAAAAAACTCTATCTCACAGGCGGTACAGTCATAGCGCTGGGATCCCTGGAGAACGGTTTCAGCGCCTCCGGAGTGAGTGCCTATTCGGCGGGGACCGCCTCCGCAAACACCTGGTACGGAATTACTTCCGGCTCTGCCAGCTACGCGGTTCGGACGCCTTCTTCCCTGAGTCCGACTGCGATGTATGTCGTGGGGACGGCTACCCCGGCTCTTCTCAAAGGCCCTTCTTACAGCGGCGGCACTGAGATTTTTGCCGGCAGCGGGTACAGGGACTGCAGCCTGAGCGGCGGCAGCTCGCTAAGCCTGAGTGCGTACTCTGGCGGCGGTGGCGGCCCGGGCGGCGGCGGTCCTGGTGGTGGCGGACGTCCGTGGTGAAGGTCAAATCATTCATTGAGAGATTGTTATGAAAAAATATATTACGCTATTTTTGCTCCTCGTGGCCGCATTCACCGCGGCCGCCCAGGACAGCATCCCCCGACTGAACAAGAAAAACCTCGTCGTCAAGGAATGGAACACCGACGCCCGCAGCGGCAAGAAGGTCCTGGACCACGTCACGACCTATAATTCCGACGGCCGGAAGGTCGAGGAGGTCGAGTACAACTCCGATGGCCAGAAATGGCGCAAGCGTTATGAATGGGGCGAGGACGGCAAGATTTCGAAGGAACTGGTCTATGACGAGAGGAACCGTCTGGTGAACATCAAGAAGTTCGAATACAACGCTTTCGGGCGGAAAAAGGTCCAATATACCTATGATGCGAAAGGTAAACTGAAGAGCATCAAGGACTTTGAGTATATAGCCGGAGATGCCTGAGTGCAGTCATATCGACTTTTCGGAGGCTCTGTCGGGCTTTCCCCCGGTGACCTTGGCCGAGATGGATGCGGTGAAACTTATGAACCGCATCGATACGAAGTACGTCACGGACGAGGCCGGCCTCCGGCGCCTTCTATCAGCCGCGGCGGCTTCCGGATACCGTGTGCTCCAGACCGAAGGGGAGCGCATATCTCCCTATGACTCTGTCTATTATGACACGCCTTCGCTGAAGATGTTCTATGACCATAGAAACCAGCGCCTCGTGCGTCAGAAGGTCCGCACCCGCTGCTATCTGAACTCCGGGACCACTTTCCTTGAATACAAACGAAAGAACAATCACGGACGGACAAAGAAGGAGCGCAGGCCGGTTTCCGGGATGATGCTTGACCTTCCGGGGCTGAGTCCGAGCGTTGAAACTCTCTTCCGCAGGATTACCCTCGTCAACCCGGAGATGACAGAGCGCCTGACCATAGACACTTGCGTCTGTTTCAGGAATCTGCGAACAGGTATCGAAGCGTCTTTGAAGGACGCGGTCATAATAGAACTAAAGCAGGACGGCCGCTCCGGCAGCCGGATGAAGCGGCTTCTTCTCGAGGAACGTATCCATCCTTTCCGTGTGAGCAAGTACTGCATAGGAGTCTCGCTCAGCGATCCTGCAGCCATTCCGGGCCGCTTCAAGCTTAAGATACGCAGCATAGAAAAAATAATCGACAATAAAATCACAGTCTTATGATACAAGCAGATGAAGTGGGTGCCTACACCCTCGCCGATGACGAATTCATCGATGTACAGTCCATTACCGACGCTATGATGACTCCCGTCCAGAGCCTTACGGAACTGGCCATACGCTTTTTCCTCAACCTTCTGGTCTGCTGGATAATCGTGCAGTTTTTCTACTACAGGAAAAGTCGCCGCCGGGATTATTATTTCACCTTTATGGTCTTTTCCTCGGCTATGTTGATGCTCCTCTATATGATGGGCAATGTCGAGGTCGGCGTGGGCCTGACCCTTGGTCTTTTCGCCATCTTCGGGGTCATCCGCTACCGGACTGAGACCGTGCCCATCCGTGAGATGACCTACCTTTTCGTGATCATCGCCCTGGCGGCTATGAATGGTCTCGCGCCGATATACAAACTGGTCGGGGCCGGGAGTGCCGGGGCCCATTATGAGCTGGCGGCCGGGACAGTCGGGCTTGCCGTGCTCGCCAATGGACTGGTGGTCACATTGATATGGGTGCTGGAAAGCGAGCGGCTGCTGAGGCATACTTCGGCGAAACTGGTACTCTATGACAGGATTGAGCTGATTGTCCCCGAGAGGCGGGCGGAACTGGTCGCCGACCTGGAGAAACGCATCGGCGTGAAGGTGGACAATGTGGAGGTCGGGCACGTGGATTTTCTCCGGGATGCGGCGTTCTTGAAAGTTTATTATACCTTGGAAAAAGGGCAGTCGGCGACGATCGACACCCTTACCAAGGCCAAGGATTTCGTGGAACAATGAAAAAACTTGTCTTTTTGTGGGTTTTGGCTTTGCCTCTCCCCGTTTTGGCCCAGACCACTTCTGTCGGGGAGGCGTCTTTCGGCGCCCGTGTAAGCGTCGCGGCTGATTACAAGATAGCCAAGGGCTTGCATTTGAACCTGGAGGAGGAAGTGCGTTACAACGGGAGCCTGAAACGTCTTCAGACTACCCTGGGTGTGGATTATAAGATCAACAAGTACTTCAAGACGGGTGCGAGTTATTCGCTGCTGGAAAACTATAAGGTCAAAAAAGCTGTGTTCGAGCCCAGGCACAGGGGGCGGTTTTATGTCCAGGGGGCGCTGCCGCTGGGCGATTTCCGCCTTTCGCTCAGGGAGACTTTCCAGCTGACGAACCGTCCGGATGCGTTCAATGCTACCCAGGCGCCGCGCAACAAGCTCGCTTTGAAAAGCCGCCTGAAACTGTCCTACAAGGGCTGGAAGCCTGTGGAACCTTATGCTTTTCTGGAACTTCGCACCGCACTTAACGAGGCCGCGGTCAGTGCTACCTACAATACTGCGACCCTTTCCTGGAGCAATTATTCCTTCGGCGGTTACGGCGTCGTCCGTATGGACCGTTATCGCGCCGGTCTAGGGGCCGACTGGAAGATCAATAAGCACCATTCCCTGGAGCTCTACGGCCTTTTCGACTGGAATCTGGACCGCGAAGTGGACACTGCCTGGCGCAGCGACGACGATGACAACAGCTACCTGATACTCAAGTCGTTCAATATCGAGAAATCTTTTACCGGCATACTCGGCATAGGCTATAAGTTCTCTTTCTGACTACCCTCCGTGAAATGCAAATGGTTGAGTGCCAGTCTATTATGTAAAATCGTCTATGTAAACCAACATAGACGATTATTTGTAAGTACATGCAGGCCAGGCACTTACATTTCACGCTTCCTGCCCTACAAGGGCAAGAAGCACGATATTCGTAGTCACAAGGCTTATTTTTCGAAAAACTGATTTATTCCGTATATTTGTCTCCTTAAAGAGCGCAATTCATTTAACCTATTATTACATATGAAAAAAACAGTAATTGCCTTTATCTTGTTTGCCATCGTGATGCTGATTCCTGGATGTCAAAAGGATGGCACGGGCAGTTCGGGTTCATCCTCTTCGACGGGCTCCGGAAAAGGAAGCATCCAGATTACAAATCTTTCGGCAGGCAGGTCTTCTGTGGACATCTGGATAAAATGTTCTGTACAAGCTAGCGGAGTGGTTGCCGACGAAGTCAATGAAATCGGATTCTATTACTCTACCGATCAGAGTACAAATGGCAGGAGGGTGTGGATTGGTGGCCATAAACTGTCAGGCACAGGCCAAACCCTGCCGAACAACTGCGCATCCAAAACCACATATTATGTCAAGGCTTACTTGAAAACCAGCTCCGGAACGGTATATAGTAATCCGAAAAATGTAAAAACGCCATAGATGTTCATAGGACTTATTTCAGATACGCACGGACGATTTGACCGGGAGTTCAGGGAATTTCTGGAGCCGGTGGACGAGATTTGGCACGCCGGAGATTTCGGGGGAGGACTGGATACGGAGGCGGAGATAGCTGCTTTCAAGCCGCTTAAGGGCGTAATCGGCAACTGCGACGACCGCCGTCTTCTGGACCATTGTCCGCTTTTCCGCTTCTGGGATTGTGAAGGAATGAAAGTGCTTATGACTCACATCGGAGGCTCTCCGGGGCACTATTATCCCGAGGCTGCGGAGCTTCTCCGCACTTATCATCCTGATATTTTCGTATGCGGCCATTCGCATATACTTAAAGTCCAGTTCGACAAGTCCTGCAACTGCCTGTATCTCAATCCTGGCGCCGCAGGCATTCAGGGCTGGCACGCGGTCCGGACGGCTCTCCGCTTTCAGATTGTAAGCGGTGAAATCAGTGCTTTGGAGGTTTTCAACCTGCCGAGAAGGGCTTGAAGAATAGGGCGAAGACTAATTTTTAAAAATTTTTCTTTGATGTATCAAAAAATACATCTACATTTGCATTTCACAAAGTGAAACCTATTGTTTAACTAGTTAATATCTAAAAAAATGAAGAAAGTTTTTATGTCCATCGCGATGGTAGCTATGATCGCTGCCGCCGTCGCTTGCGGTAACAACAACGGCAAGAAGGCCGAGGAAGCCGCTGAAGAGGCTAAGACCGAGTGCACCAAAGAGTGCGAAGAGAAGTGCGAAGAGGCCAAGACCGTCGAGCAGGCTGTCAAGGAAGGCGCAGAGGCCGTCAAGGACGCTGCTACCGAGAAGGCTGTCGAGGGTGTCAACGCCGCTGCCGACGCTGCTGTCAACGCTATCAAGAAGTAATTGATCCGCGACAGAAAAAAGAATCCCGGAGCTCGAAAGCCCCGGGATTCTTTTGTTAATTATTCGCCGAGTCCTTTCTTTACGGCTTCGCTGAGTTTATCGTAGAGGGCGTCGACTTTTTCTACAAGTTCCTTGCGTATGCCGGTGTAAAAGGCTTTCTTGCCTCCTTCGGGCTTGCCGACGCGGTCGCGCAGGTCATTGTACAGGTCGACGGCTTCTTCAATCAGGTCAGTAACTTCTGCGGCATTCTTGCCGGGATGGGACTCGAGAAAAATCGTGCAATCGTCCACAAACGATCCGACCACATATTCGATGTCTTTTTTAATGTCTCTTAAATTCATAGCATTCTACATTTTCTTTACAAATATAGCATTTTTTTTAATGCGGCAAACAAAATGCAGCTTTGAGTTTAATTCCTTTCTCCCGATAGCCGGGCGATGAGTTCGTCGCCGAGGGCTTCTTTGGTCTTGATGTGATCGAGGACGGCCTTGACGAAGGCGTTGGATTCAAAGTCGCCGCGGACCTGCTCGAAATCGTGCTCCTTGTCCTCTTTGCTGCCATCGGCGCCGAAACCGGTCATGGACGCCAGGTTGAATTCTTTGCGGGCATCCTCGTACAGCATCTTGTCAAGGCCAATTACCGCCTCCTTCCACATCTTGACGATGGAAATGACTTCGGCGACCGTGATGGTCTCGAGCGCAATCCCGAAAAAGTCCTTGTATTTGTCATAGGCCCAGGTCCATTCATAACTATAGTAGTTCCTATGGATATCGGCCAGGCTGGCATTGATGGCCTCGACGCCGCATATCTCCCCTTTCTCTATCCTGTCCATCAAATCCTCGACAAGAGCCTTCGGAGCAATCATTCCGCCAAGATCCACCCAATAGCCGGAGCCGTGCGGCGTGTCCGGAATCAGGGCCTCGCGTATTTCCTGGTCCGACGCCCCGGGACGCAACTTTCCAAGCCTGTTGATTATGGAATTGCCGAGAAATTTGGTGACTGCGACGCGATACAGGCGAATCCCATTGGTAAGCGAACTGTTCTTGATCTTGGTACTGTGATAAGAATAGACGTCCGAGAGTTCACCTGAAGAGTATTGCAGATTCTTGAGCAACTGAATGCCTTTCAACATTTTCTGAACGGTAAAAGGACTCAGTAGATTATAGTTGATGTTGTCCAGTTTGTCCGGGTCCTTCCGCCCATCCCGCTTCGGCCATTTCTGGGCGTCGCGTATGGTCCCGACGCTCCGAAGGCTAACTGCAGGGGCCAGGAAGGTCGAATTCTGCTGCTCGATAAGGTATGAAAACGGCAGGTTGGTCGTGTCGGAATGGGTGGCATGCCGCCCCATGACAAGAGAAAAAGCGCCGATGCGGGAAGGCCACAGGATATAGGAATCCGAGGCCGTCTTGCAGCCACGCTCCAGAATTCCCTGATGGATGGGCCCAAGTTTGTAGAGATGATTGCTCTGATTGGAACCGCTGCCGGCATTCATGAATGAAAACATGCCGGCAATCAGAAGCGTACTCTTGTGATGAGTGACCGTGAACGGACCGGCGAAAATGGCACAGGCTTCGCCGTTTTCCCCGACGCAGTTGCAGAAAAAGAGCGAATCGGAAGCGCTGTATCCATGGCCGAAATGACAACTCTGGCCTATGAAACACCTGTCGACGGTAGTATTGTCCTCGACGGAAGAGCCGCTGCAGATAATGAAATCGTCGGCTATCACCCCGTGACCTATGCAAACCGGGGCGGAGGCATTGCTCACGATGGTCCCGTTCCTCAGTCTGCTAGCCCCGCTGATGACCGCATAGGGTCCCACATTGACTCCATTGATGTAGCGGGTATTGCGGATAATCACATTGGAGGCAATCTTTCCGGACGTGCTCCGTCGGCTATTGGCGAACTCGTCCGCCAGCGCGTTAAGCCGCGCTGTCAGTTCCGGGCGGTGACGGTACATCGTGAGGATATAAGCCACCTGGGCCGTCAGTTTTTCGTGAATGCGCACTTCGCGTCCGCCGGTTTCATTCATCACGGAGACTTCCACCCCGTTGCCGAAAGTGCACTCCCCTTCGACGAACATCAAATCCACGTTGTCTATGCAACTGTCCTCTCCTATCTCGTAATTCGAAATGTAATTGGCCACGTTCTCTATCAGACAGTTGTCCCCGACAGTCACGTTGCTGAGGGTAGCATTGCGGATTCCGGACGGCTTCACCACATTCCCCGGGAGCGAGAACTCTTTATCAAAAGTGCCCATGCGCACAGGGCCGATAAAATTGACACCGCGGATACGGGCCGGGTCCAGGCTCGATGCCGACGTGAGCACGTCAGACCAGTTCCGGGCCACGCATCCAGCCGCTTCAAGTTTTTTGATTTCTTCAGATGTAAGATTCCTGTATTTCATCATTCAACGGTTACTGATTTTGCAAGATTCCTGGGCTGATCCACGTTGCGGCCTTTGTAAGTGGCTATGTAATAAGCCAGAAGTTGCAGTGGGATTACGGAGACTAGTGGCATCAGGCATTCTACTGTGGACGGGACCTCGATACAATAATCCGCGCTCCGGCGGACCAGATCGTCGCCTTTGGAAACAATGGCGATGATTTTCCCACCGCGGGCCTTTATCTCCTCTATGTTGGACAGCGTCTTCTCATAGGTTTTGTCGAGCGTGGCTATAGCCACAGTGGGCATTTCCGAGTCGATCAAGGCAATGGGACCATGTTTCATTTCGGCCGCGGGAAGCCCTTCCGCGTGGATATAGGATATTTCCTTAAGCTTCAAGGCTCCCTCCAGCGCAGTAGGATAATTGTAGCCACGGCCCAGATAGATGAAATTATGGGCATAGGTGAAGGTGCGGGCAAGTGCCGAAACCGGCTCCGCCGTATTGAGCGCCTCGCGGATGGTCGCCGGGAGTTCCAGAATGGCTTGCGCGACACGGTGATAATAGCCCTCTTCTATGGTCCCGCGAAGGCGGCCGACCAGAAGGGCGAGCATGGTCATCACGGTCACCTGGCCGGTAAAGGCCTTGGTCGAAGCGACGCCGATCTCCGGGCCTACGTGGATATAAGTTCCGGAATCGGTCGCCCGGGGAATGGACGAGCCGACCACATTGCAGATTCCATAGATGAATGCCCCGGCCTTACGGGCCAGATCCACGGCGGCAAGAGTGTCGGCAGTTTCGCCGGACTGGGATACGGCAATCACAATATCGTCCGGGTAGAGTATGGGATTCCTATAACGGAATTCCGAAGCGTACTCCACCTCGACCGGGATGCGGCACATATTTTCTATAAGGTGTTCGCCTATTAGGGATGCGTGCCAGGAAGTTCCACATGCAACGAATATGATTCTCCGGGCTTTGAGGAACTTCTCTTTGTTGTTAAGGACGCCCGAAAGGACTATTTCCTTGCTGTCGGGAATCACCCGGCCGCGGACACAGTCCTCCAGGGTTTCCGGCTGCTCATAGATTTCCTTGAGCATGAAATGGTCGAAACCGCCTTTCTCCAGTTGGGATATCGACATTTTCAATTTCTGCACGGCGACCTTGCTGTCCTTTCCGTCCAGATTCATGATATGCAGAGGCTTACCCTTCTCAATGACCGCGACCTCATTGTCTTTCAGGTACACGAAATCCTGCGTGTAGTCAATGATGGACGCAGCGTCGGAGGAGAGGAAATATTCCCCATCGCCTATTCCTATGGCCATGGGACTGCTCTTCCTGGCGGCGATGATGCGCGAAGTGTTTCCCTTTTCCACAATGGCAATCGCATAGGCCCCGACAACCTGTTTCAGCGCGACACGGACAGCCTCTTCCAGGCTGCATTTTCCCGATTCGCGGACATATTCTATCAGATTCACCAGCACTTCCGAGTCAGTGCTGCTGCGGAAAGTAAAACCATTGGTCCGAAGGGCATCTCTGAGTACCCGGAAATTCTCTATTATTCCATTATGGATAAGAGCGATTTCCCCGGAACGGGAAAAGTGCGGATGGGCATTTATGTCATTCGGCTCGCCGTGCGTAGCCCAGCGGGTGTGCCCTATGCCTATGGTCCCGCTGCTATCCTTCCCCGCGAGGAATGCTTCCAGGCCGGAAACCTTGCCTTTGCACTTGTGAATGTCGATTACTCCGTCAGGATGGACTATGGCCACCCCTGCGCTGTCATATCCTCTGTATTCCAGACGGTGAAGACCCTTGATGATGACAGGACATGCCTGACGCTCACCTACATAACCTACTATTCCACACATGGCCTACAAGGATAAGAGTTCACGGTATTTGGGAAGAGGCCAGCAAGCGTCGTCGACCAGCATTTCCAGACGGTCCGCCGCTTCCCTGACTTTTGACATACGCTGCATCACTTCCGTGGAGTACCGGATAGCCCTCTCGGACATGTTCTCGACCCTGTTGGCTTTTTTCCTGGTTTCCACCAAATCAGTTATGCCGTCGCTGAGGGAGTTGACGAGGGTGGATATCTCACGGAAACTCTTTGCCGCCGCCTTGCTCAGAGACGGGGCTTCGTCTCCGAAAATATCACTGCAGGCCTTCAGGTTCCGGGCCAGCACGTTTTGATAGGAGATGGCTGCAGGGATGATATGGTTAAGACAGATATCTCCCATCACCCTGGCTTCTATCTGGAGTTTTTTCACGAAAGTTTCCTCCATCACTTCCACCCGGGCCTCGATTTCTCCTTTCGAGAGAACGCCCGTCGAAGTGAGCACTTTTACCGATGAATCTTCCTGGAAAGCGTGGAAAGCCTCGGCGGCATTACCGACGGAACGAAGTCCACGTCTGGCCGATTCTTCCTGCCATTCCCTGCTGTAGCCGTTCCCTTCAAACATTATCGGCCTGGCGGCTTCCAGGAACTCCCGTATAACTGTAAGTATGGCTTTTTCCTTTTCCTCGCCATCTGCAAGAAGTTTGTCCACCTTGTCGGCGAAGAGGCTCAGGCTGTCCGAGACAATGCTGTTCAGGACGAAAGTGGCGCTGGCCGGGTTGGCCGAAGAGCCCAACGCCCTGAATTCAAAGCGATTCCCTGTGAAAGCGAAAGGAGAGGTGCGGTTACGGTCTGTATTGTCAAGAATAATCTCAGGGATTGACCCGACTATGCTGATGCTCTTGGCTCCAGACTCCCAGTCCACGCTTTCCATCTTGAGGATGGCTTCGAAGACTTTAGCCAGAGTGGAACCTGAAAAGACTGACAGTATGGCCGGAGGCGCTTCGTTTCCGCCCAGCCGCCAGGTATTGCCCAGAGAACACACGGAGGCCATGAGCAGGTGATTATGCTCGGCTAGGGCCTTGAGCACACAACTGTAGAAAGAGAGAAAACGCAGTTTCCCGTCGGCTGTCTTTCCCGGGGAAAGCAGATTGACGCCGCCGTCCGTGCAGAGAGACCAGTTACAATGCTTCCCGCTGCCGTTTATGCCGTTGAAAGGCTTCTCGTGGAGGATGACCTTTAGTTCGTGCTTTTCCGCCACTTTCTGCATGACAATCATCAGAAGCATGTTTTGGTCAATCGCCTGCGTGATCTCCGAAAATATTGGTGCGCATTCGAACTGGCCCGGGGCCACTTCGTTATGCCTTGTATGGAGCGGGATTCCAAGTTTGTAAGCCTCGGTCTCGAAATCTTTCATGAAAGCGATGACCCGGGAAGGAATGGCTCCGAAATAGTGGTCTTCCAGTTGCTGGTCCTTCGCGGAAGTGTGTCCGATGACCGTGCGGCCGCAGAGTTGGAGGTCCGGACGGGAATTGTAAAGGGCTTCGTCCACAAGGAAATATTCTTGTTCCAGCCCTATGTTAACTTTTACGGAAGTGACTGAAGGATCGAAATATGCGGCTACTCGGGTAGCGGCTTTGTCAATGGAATGAATGGAGCGCAGAGAGGGCAGTTTCATGTCCAGAGCCTCTCCGTTGTAAGACACGAAAACGGAGGGAATGCAAAGGGTCCCGTCCAGGACGAATACCGGCGAGGTTGAGTCCCATGCAGTATATCCACGCGCCTCGAAAGTGTTCCTGAGGCCTCCGCTGGGGAAACTTGATGCGTCCGGCTCCTGCTGGACCAGTGCCGCGCCGCGGAACTGTTCCATCGCTATCCCGTTGTCTCCGGGGACGACAAATGCTTCGTGTTTTTCGGCGGTCGCGCCGGTAAGCGGTTGGAAAAGGTGGGTAAAATGGGTTGCTCCGCGCTCCATCGCCCAGGTCTTCATGCCCGAGGCAATTTCGTCTGCGATAGCCCTTTCGATTTTGAGCCCGTTCTGACGGGCCTCCAATACTGCTGTGAAGGCTTTGGCGGGAAGATATTTCCGCATGGTCTCCACAGTGAACACATTCTGGCCGAAGTACGTCGAAATCGGCCCTTGTTCCACGCAGAACCTCCCGGAACTGCGTGAGGACGCCACGGCGAGCGCCCTTTCACGGAATGTAGCCATTGTGTGAATATGTAAAAACCGGAATTATCTGTACGGCGACAGAAATTCCGGGGAACAAAGGTATGCAATTAATTTGACAAGACAATGAAAAGTCTTGTTTTTTAAACAGCGGAGGAGAAACTTTGCAGGGCCGCTAATCGGACACTGTCCACAGGGAGTCTGCGCGGTCGGTGTAGAGGATCCCGTCCAGATGGTCGCATTCGTGCTGGACTATGACGGCGGTGAAACCTTCTATAGTCTCGCGGTGATATTCAAGTGTTTCTGCGTCAGTGTATGAGAGCACCGCTCCCTGGTGGCGGGTGACTATGCCACGTTTGTCGGGGATGGACAGACAGCCTTCCCTTCCGGGGGCCATTTCTCCGAAGAGCGTGTCAATCACCGGGTTCAGGCAGGCCTTGAAGGGGTCTCCCGGCAGGTCGAAGCGCTGGACGCAGATTATTCGGCGGCTGATCCCGACCTGCGGGGCGGCGATTCCAACTCCGTCCTGGGAAGGATGGCGTACGGTGTATAACATCTTGGCTACCAATTCTTTGGTTTCGCGGCTACGGAGCATCCGCGGGGTGAGTTCCGCTGCTTTTGAACGCAGAATGGCGCTGTCCTTTGGCATCAGCGTGACATTCATCAGGGAGTCCTGGCGGAGGATTAAGGCTTTTTCCGACTCCGTCCATCCATTGTGGTCCCGGCGAAGGATTCCTATTATGGTCAGTATGGCCAAAAGGGCCAGAAAGGCAATAGCTAGGCTACGGAAAAGATTCTTGACTTGCATTATTTGAACAGGTTTCTGACCAGTGCCGGAATGTCGGCGACTTTCACCACTTCCACTCCCTCAGGCTTACGGTCGAAATGGGTATAGGATGATACGAAGATTCTTTTGAATCCGAGTCGGGCGGCTTCCGTGGCACGGCGCTCTGCCTGCGATACGGGACGGATTTCTCCGCTGAGGCCGACCTCACCGGCGAAACAGACGTCCTTCGGAATGGGATAATCGAAATTGGAGGACAGCACCGAAACGACCACCGCCAGGTCGCAGGCCGGGTCGGTGATTTTCAGGCCTCCGGCCATATTGAGGAAGACGTCTTTCTGGGCCAGTTTGAAGCCTGCACGCCGCTCCAGCACGGCCAGGAGCATATTCAGGCGGCGCACGTCGAAGCCGGTCGCACTTCTCTGCGCGGTGCCATAGACCGCCGACGAGACCAGGGCCTGGACCTCGAACATAAAGGGGCGGTTGCCGTCCAGCATTGCGCTGATGGCCGTTCCGCTGAGGCCGTCTTCGTGGACGGGGATCAGCAGTTCGGAGGGGTTGGACACTTCGCGGAGTCCCTTGCCGGTCATTTCGAATACGGCGAGTTCGGAGGTCGAGCCGAAACGGTTCTTGATGCTTCTCAGGACCCGGTATGCGCCGCGGTTTTCGCCCTCGAACTGCAGCACGACGTCGACGATATGTTCCAGAAGTTTAGGCCCGGCGATGGCCCCTTCCTTGGTGATATGGCCAATCAGGATGATGGGGATGCCGCTTTCTTTCGCGGTCCTCAGAAGGCTTGCGGCGACCTCTTTTATCTGCGTGACGCTTCCGGCGGTGGATTCCACTCTCTGGCAGTACATCGTCTGGACCGAATCCACGATCACCAGATCCGGGGCGGTTTCCTTTATCTGCTCCAGGATGTTGTCCATCAGCGTTTCACTGTAGATGAAGCAGTTGGAGGCGTCGCCGCCGAGACGGTCCGCCCGCATCTTTACCTGCCTCACGCTCTCCTCGCCGGTGACATACAGGGTCTTGAGATCGGGGCGGGAGAGGGGAATCTGGAGCGAAAGGGTGGACTTGCCTATGCCCGGCTCTCCGCCCATAAGCACGAGAGAACCCTTCACGATTCCGCCTCCGAGAAGCCTGTCCACCTCGGCGCTCCCGAGGGAAAGCCTGTCTTCCGTCGAGGCGCTGACATCTTTCAGCCGCAGGGGCTTCTCTCCGCCGCCGGGGACAGTGATTGCGGCGGCGGGGCCCTTCCCGGTCACCACTTCCTTCTCCACCATAGAGTTCCATTCCCCGCAGGCCGGACAGCGTCCCAACCACTTGGAGTATTCATTTCCGCAGTTCGAACAGAACCATACGGATTTTGTCTTTTTTATTCCGCTCGCCATATTATTGGAATTCTACGAAGCGTATCTTGGATGCGTCGCGACTCTTTGCTTCCGGAGCCTCTTCCGGCCAGCCGATCGCAAGGATGTAACGCAGCGAATAGCCTTCAGAGAATTGCAGGGCGTCGTAGAAGGGCCGAGCCTCGGGATTGTTCATCAGAAGGTCCACGGGACCGCCCAGGCAGCAGGTCCCGAGCCCGAGCGAGTAGGCTGCGAGCATCATATTCTCTCCCATAAGTCCGCAGTCAATGTCCGTAAAACGGCCTTCCGCGCCGGCGACGCAGATGATTGCAGGAGCGTTGCGGAACACGTTTTTGAAGTAGGAGTTGCGTGCCGCGGCATCCGGGGCCTCTTTCAGGAACACTTTCGTGACCCCGTCTATGAATTCGGGGCTATCCACTATCCGCACTTCCCAGTTCTGGGCGTTGCGTGCGTTCGGGGCGTTGATGCCGCATACCGCGACCTTTTCAAGCAGTTCCCTCGGAACCGCCTTGTCCTGATATTTGCGGATGGAGCGTCTGCCCATTATCGCGGCGATGACTTCATTTTCTGCCGGAGCATTCCCCGTCACGTTTCCGCTGCAGGAGCTGAGTATTGCAGCGCTGAGCATAATCATTGCTATACAGTTTTTCATAATTATTCTTTTAGCCTTAGCCGCCACTAAGTTAGCGTTTTTTTTTCAACTTGGGAACAATGTCGGCTGCGGAAAAGAAAAAAACTATTTTGACCCAAGATAGAGAAGGACCATACTGAGAAGGAGCAGGGCGAGGTCGACGGCCTTGGAGCGGATATTGCGCTCTTTCAAGACTAGGACGCCGATGGCGAAACTGACCAGGACGCTGCCGCGGCGGATCATTGATACGACGGCAATCAGGGCGCCCGGCTGAGACAGGGCCTGCATATAGACATAGTCCGCCCCGCAGAGGAAGATGCTGATAAGGGGTATGGACCATCTCCATTTCAAGGGCCGTGACCGCGATGAGCGCCAAGTAAGGACTAGCACTATGCCCATTATCCCTGCCTGGTAAAGCGTGTACCAGGCGAGTACCTGCGAACGGTCCAGGCCAAGGCAGGCGGGCGACATCAAGTACTTGTCGTACAGCCCGCTGGCCGCTCCGAGAATGACGGCGAGTATGAGGCATACGATCCATTTGTTGCCGGCGCCGAAGCCTTCCTTCTTTCCGCTCAGGCGCATCAGGAAGTATGCGACCATAGCCAGCATGACTCCCGCCCACTGAAGCAGATTCAGCTTTTCTCCGAAAAGGAAGATGGCGCCGAGAAGAACCAGTACCGGGCGGGTGGCGTTGACCGGACCGACAAGCGTCAGCGGCAGATTCTTCATTGCGAAATAGCCTGCAATCCAGGAGGAGAGCACCAGGACGCTTTTCAAGAGGATATATCGCTGGATGCCCCAGCTGCCGAAACCCGTTGAAAAGAGGAAAGGAGAGAAAATGGCCGCCGAGAGGAGTGTGTTGAGGAAAAGAACGGGGATGACGGGATTGTCTTTCAAGGAAATCTTCTTGAAAGAATCATATCCGCCGAGCAGGGCGGCGGAAAGGAATGCCAGAGTCCACCACATTTCCCGAAAACGGGCGCAAACTTAAAAATAATTTCCTTCAAACGCAAGAGCGTCCGTACCGTCCCACACTTTGGACCGATACGGACGCTCGGCACCTGCAGCGGACATGCGGAGCGACAGTGAATTAGCGTGAAATATAAAGCACTGTGTCTCAGTAATTTGCGCAAAATCGTGTATGCAAATTAACATATACGATTTTGCATAAAATACTGTCGCACAACCACTTACATTTCACGGCATCAAGCGGGCGTGAGGATGGTGGAGCGGAGGATCCGTGCCGTCCCTACGGACGCTCAAAAGGGGATAACTGCGAAAATTGATTAACTTTGCAGGGGGAAGGATGCGGGAAACGGAGATCCTGCAACAGAGACGGAGGTATAAGATGTGGGGAAAAGGGATATTGATTACGGAAAATGGAGATATTCTACGCATACGAATCTGACGGGAGGACCTGCCGTCTGGACAGCGATGAGTCGGCGCATCTGGTGAGGGTGCTGAGGCGCCGTGCCGGAGACGAGGTCCATATAATCGACGGGGAGGGAACTATGTACCGCTGTCGCCTGACGGACGACAGCCCGAAAGCTGCTGAGGCTGAGGTGCTTGAGGCCTTCCCGGATTGGGGCGCCCACCCATATTGCCTGACCATAGGCTGCTGCCCGACCAAGAACAACGAGCGCTTCGAGACCTTCGTAGAGAAGGCGGTGGAGATTGGCGTGGACTGCATCGCGCCGCTGATAGGGGAGCGTTCGGAACGAAAAGTCTACAAGACCGAACGGGCGGAGCGCATCGCGCTTGCTGCCGCGAAGCAGTCCCTTAAGGCGAAGCTTCCGAAGATATCTGAACCACTTAGTGTCAGGGAGTTCGTCCGCGAGCCCCGCGAAGGTCTGAAGCTTATAGCCTACTGTTTCGAGGGCGATGTTCCCCGCCGCAGCATCAAGGCGGCGCTGGCACAATACTGCCAGGCCGGTGAGAGGCCGGAGGGTCTCGCCGGGAATGCCGAGGTGAGAGCTATTGGGCCCTGCGACGGCCCCGGCGCTGCCGGGAATGTCGGCCCCGGCTCAGTCGGCCTCCCGCAAATCACCGTCCTAATAGGCCCGGAGGGCGATTTTTCGCCGGAAGAGGCCGCCGAGGCGGTCGCCAACGGCTACATCCCCGTCCATCTCGGTCCATCGCGCCTTCGCACTGAAACAGCTGCAATTACCGCCGCCGAAGCCGTTTATTTTTGTTTTTTGTGATTATTTTGTAACTTTGGGGCTGATACTGAAACGGAAAATAACTTTTAACTCCTTAATACTATGAAACTTGTAAAACTTTTCTTTGCAGCAGCAATTGCAGCAGTCACCCTGACCGGCTGTGAAGCCCTCGCTGAGGCCGTGAGCAACAGCTTATCTTTTGTCTTTTCCGGTGTCACCGTCTATGACGGCCAGACCGCCCTTCTCGGTCTGACCTACAAGAGTGAAGTGGACTGGACCATCGCGAATGATTCCAAGGACCTTGTCAAACTCGAGTACAATGACCAGGGCAAGAATTGCGTGGCCAAGTTCAATCTTCCCGCCAATGCGGACAAACAGTACAAGGTTCATCTCAAGACCAGCGACCGCAACGACAAGAGCGTCGAGGCTTACGAGGGTGAGATTACGGTTGCTCCCTGGAAGCTAATGATTTACAAGAAGGGTTCAGACGGCCAGGAGACTGAAATCGGTACTACCAGCAGCTTTGCCAAGAATGGTGCCGGTACCTATGTCGTCAAGATGGTCTATCTTAATGACAAAAACCAGTGGGTTCCCGTCGGCTCCGTTTTGTACAGGCTGGAGCTGATTACCGGCGGACATCGCGTGGCTTGGACTTCCGGCGGCGCTGCACATTTGATTCAGGATCAGGCCGACACGAACTGCTCTGTGGAATTCGACATCACTGCGGCTCCCAGCAACAACTGCAGCGTTACCGCAACGCTCGGTCGGGAGCGTGACGCCAACGGCAATAAGATCGATATCTATCAGGACAAGAACCGTGTAGACCGTTCGGTTACCTTCACCAAGTAAGATTTATTTCCGAATAATCTCTATCTCACCGGTGAGGCCGACCTTGATAATCTGGGAGGCTTTACCGGTGGATTCTTTATCTACGGACGGCGGAACGACGAAATCGACCGCCTCCTTGATCTCCGCCGGAATCTCGGTGAAGCGCTTGGGTGTCGGTTCTCCGGAGATGTTGGCGGAAGTCGAGACGATGGGCCTTCCAAGCTTGAAAATCAATTGTTTGCACCATTCGGACAGTGGGATGCGTATTCCGACCGAGCCGTCATCCGCTACCGCATTCCAGGCCAGGTGCCAGCGGTCGCCGCTAGATAGCGGGGTGGACGATATAGCCCCCGGATAGATGATGGTCATTGGCGCGTCATTCACCTCCACGAGGTCTATGGCTATGGACGGAATCTCCTTGATATATTTCGCGACCATATCCAGGTCTGAGGCGAGGAGGACCAGGGATTTGGCTTCGCTGCGGCGTTTGATCTGAAAAATCTTCGCGACGGCCTCCGGGTTCGTGGCATCGCAGCCAAGGCCCCATACGGTGTCGGTCGGGTATAGAATGGTTCCGCCCTTGCGGAGGGTCTCAAGGGCTGTGGAAAAGATTTCTTCAGCTTTCATTGCAGGTGACGATAATTGGATAATGGTCTGAGTGGCGCAATTTCATGGTCTTGTGGCTGCAGGCGTCAAGTCCGTCGGGCAGGAGCACATAGTCGATGCGAAGCAAGGGCCAGAATTCGCGGTAGCTGGCGCCGAAACCCTTCCCGGCGGCGACAAAACTGTCCTTCCGGCCTTTGGACAGGCGATGGTAGGTGTAGGAGATGGGCGTGTCGTTGAAGTCCCCGAGAACCAGGGCATTGCGGCCTGAACCCTCGATGTCCTTGACCACGGCGTTTACCTGTTTAGGCCTCTGGCGAATCGAGCGGCGCACCTTCCGGCCGGTGTCAATCAGCTCCTCTTCCTCGCGCACGCTAGTCAGAAGATGTGAGACCGAGATGTTGTAACTCTCGAAGTGACAGTTGTATACGCGGTATTTGCCCATAGGAAGGTCAAGCTCCGTGTAGAGCGCTAGGTTGGTGGAATTCTCAAAGCTGATCTTCCCCTTGCCGCTGACCGGGAACTTGGACAGAGTCAGGTTCCCCGCCCGTCCGTTCTTTCCTGTAAGTACATAGTACTCAGAATAATAGCCTGGAAAATGGGTCTTAATCCACTGCTCCGTGCCGACGGAATTCGGCAGATAAAACTCCTGCAGGCAGATGATGTCGGCATCGAGTGTCTTCAGCGCGGCTGCGACGGAATCGGCGGTCTCCATTCTTTTGCCGTCTCCGTGGGCGAAGAGCCCGACATTGTAGGAGACTATACGGATTGCGCCTTCCTCGCTTTCACCGCGCCTAATCTGATAGTAGCGTCCGCTTAGGAAGATGGACGGAAGCAGCATCAGAAAGAGCAGAATCCAAGTCCGAGAGCGCCTTTTGATCGCCCAAAGCAGGAAAAGCAGGGTCGTAAGGGCAAGCGGCAGGAAAAGCAGGCCGAAAAGCGAGAAGAGCCAGCCTCTTTCCGGGTTGATCAGGGCTGAGACATAACTCAGGGGCAGCAGCGCCGATACGATCAGCGCCGCCGCGGCGAAACTCAGCCGGGAAAACCAGTTCCGTTTTATCTTCGCCAAAGTTTACCGCTTTTTCTCCAGAAATAGATCAGCAGGAAGCCCAGGAGCGCACCTCCGAGGTGGGCGAAATGAGCGACGCCCATCTGGGTCCCCGTCACTCCGGTCAGAAGTTCTATCGCTATGAATATGATTACCATCCATTTCGCATCCAGAGTAACTGGCGGGAAAAGAAGAGTCATCCTGGCGTCGGGGAAGAGCATCGCATAGGCTACCAGAAGGCCGTAGATCGCGCCTGAGGCCCCCAGCATAGGGGTGCGGTACAGTTGTGAGAGACTGACCTGGGCCGCAGGCGTGCCGGCGGCGATATAATGGCTTGCCTGAAGATATTCCACGCCGGTGTGCAGGGCCATCGCTCCGAGTCCGGTGACGAAGTAGAAGATGATGAAGTTCCTGGTCCCTATGGTCCTTTCAACCACCGTCCCGAACATCAGGAGGGTGTACATATTGAAGAATATGTGCCAGAAGCCTCCGTGCATAAACATATAGGTCACGGGCTGCCAGAAGCGGAAGAAGGGCGATGCGGGGTAGAACATCGAGAAAGTCCCGACCATAAAATCCTCGTTGACAAGCGTCGCAATGAACATTACGACGTTGATTACCAGAAGGTTCCGGGTAACTACAGGTATGTTGGAGAGGAAGCCTCCGCGTTGCTGTTGGTAATAAGGCATTTTCTAGAATCTTTTTTCAATCTCCTCTATGGAGAGAATGGAAATGATGCGTCTCCCGGAGGGCGTGAATTCCGGTGCGCCGGTCTGCATAAGGGCGTCCACCAGCCTCTGGGCTTCGAGTGGAGAGGATATCTTTTCGCCGCCGGAGGCCCCCAGAAGAGCGAATTTCGCGGCCGTGGTCTGGTCCATCATCTCGCTCAGGCCGGGCTTCTCCTCCGAGAGGATGAGCTTAAGGTCTCCGACCATAGCCTCGACCTTGCCCGGAGTGGCGTCGAAACCGTCGGGAACCGCGTTGACCACTATGCTGTCGTTTCCGAATAGCTCTATGTCATAGCCAAGCCTGGAGAGCATCTCCTTGTTGGCTTCGAAGAGCAGGCAGCCTTCCACTCCGACTACGACTTCGACGGGGAAGAGTGCGGTCTGGCTTGCGTGGACACTGCCGGAAAGCTGTTTCAGAAAGCGCTCATACAGAATGCGTTCGCGGGCCCGGCGTATGGATATGACCAGCACTCCGGAGGACGACTGGGTGAAGATGAAACGGCCCTGGACGCAGAGAATCTGGGCGGTCGGAAGGGTGCGTTCGGCGAAGAGGGCGCCGTAATTGTCGCTCTTGTCGATATGGGCGCTGTAGCCTCCCCCGTGGCCATAGTCCGGGACCGAAGGCTTTTCAGGCTTGTCGAAACCGGCGTAGGTCCCTTCGTTGAAAGGATTGTATGTCGGGTCTCCTTCCGGGATGTCGGAGGGGCGCCAGTCGGAGAAACTCTTGCCCACGATTGGGATGTCCCTGATCTCGGGATTGTCGAAATCTATGCTTCCGGCCACGGCATTGCGTCCCATAGACTCCTTGATGCAGGCGTAGAGGCTCTGGAATATTACGCTGTCCTCCTCGAATTTTATCTCGGTCTTGGTCGGATGGATATTGACATCTATGCTTGCGGGGTCCACGTTGAGGTAGATGAAGTAGGAGGGGGTGGTCCCTTCCGGAATCAGGCCCTCGTAGGCCTTCATCACGGCTTTGTGCAGGTACGGGCTGCGGAAGTAACGGCCGTTGACGAAGAGAAACTGGTTGCCAAGGGTCTTTTTGGCGGATTCCGGTCGGCCGACAAAACCGTCGATCCCGACGATGCTCGTCTCGGCGTGAATGTCCATAATGTCTCCGACGACGTGGCTGCCGAGAAGGTCCAGAATCCTGAATTTCAGGCTCTTGGCCGGCTTCAGCACGTGGAGGTCCTTGTCGTTGGCGTTGAGCGTGAAGCCGATGTCGGGGCAGGTGAGGGCGACTCTCTGGAACTCTTCGACTATGTGGCGTAGTTCGACGCTGTCGCTCTTGAGGAACTTGCGGCGGGCCGGGATGTTGTAGAAGAGATTGCGGACGGCGAAGGAGGAACCTTTCGGGGCGGCGACTTCCTTGAGGGAGCGCTGCTCCCCGCCCTCAAGGACGACCTCTGTGCCTATTTCGTCGCCTTCACGCCGCGTTTTCAGCGTGACTTCCGCTACTGCGGCTATGGATGCGAGGGCCTCTCCGCGGAAGCCGTACGTCAGAATGTGGTGCAGGTCCTCTGCGGTGGAGAGTTTGGAGGTCGCATGCCTTTCAAAACAGACCACGGCGTCGTCCGGGGACATCCCGCAGCCGTTGTCAATGACCTGGATCAGTGTGCGTCCGGCATCGGTGATGCGGACGTGAATCTGGCTTGCACCGGCGTCCACGGCGTTTTCCATCAGTTCCTTGACGACGGACCCCGGCCGCTGGACGACCTCTCCGGCGGCAATCATATCGGCGATATTCTTCGGAAGGATGCGAAGTTCCATCAGAGCAGCGAATAGAATTTTGTGATATATACGAGGACTACGGCGATAAGCAGCAGGGAAATGATGCTGATGATGGTCTGGGTGCGTGAGACCGTGGCCCGGGTGCGCTGGTAGTGACCGTCCCTCCAGGCGCCGCGGATGCTGCTCCCGGGAACGTAGCTGCCGTCCTGTTTCGCTTTTTCATTGCTTCCGTCCACATCCCCGAACATACGCTTGCGCTCTTCGGCCTCGGGGTCGTAGTAGCGCGGACGATAGTTGAACACGCGGTGTTCCTGTTGTCCGAAGAAACCGAAATTGAATGCCATATCCTTGTGTTTTAATATCCTCTTTCCAACTCGCGGCGGACATCTTTCTCCTTGATGCTCTGGCGCTTGTCGTATTCTTTCTTGCCTCGGGCAAGGGCGATTACGAGCTTTGCGTAGCCGTTTTCCGCGATATACAGCCTGACTGCGACTATGGTCAGTCCAGTTTTCTTGTCCTCGATTGCGAGGTGCCTCAGCTCTTTTTTGGTCAGCAGCAGGCGGCGGTCCCTGGCGGGCTCGTGCTGGCCCCAGCTGCCCCAGTGGTACTGGGCTATGTTCATCCCCCTTACGAAGAGCTGGCTCCCGGCGAAATAGCAGTAGGCGTCCTGCAGGGAAACCTTGCCCGCGCGGATGGATTTTATCTCCGTCCCCACCAGCTGGATTCCTGCGGTGTAAGTCTCCAGGAACTCGTAGTCGAACGAGGCCCTGCGATTCTTGATCTGTATGCTGCTTTTCGACTTTGGCATAGATTGCAAAGTTAATCATTTTTCCATAATTTTGCGTTATGAACCGCACTGAACTCCTTCCCGACCGTCCCGGTATTCCGCCTATGGCCCCGATGCCGGAGGCGGAGACCATAGATGTGGATGCGCTGCGCTCTGCCCTGGAGCGGGGCGAGTACGATTTGGTTTGCGTCCTGGGGCCGACTGCTTCGGGGAAAACCCGCTATGCCGTGCGTCTGGCCAGGGAGCTTGGCAATGCCGAAATCCTTTCGGCGGATTCGCGGCAAGTGTACCGTGGTATGGACATAGGTACGGGGAAGGACCTTGCGGAATACGGGGAGGTCCCGGTCCATCTTCTGGACCTCGTTCCGGCCGGAGCCAAATACAATATCTATCAGTACCAGGCGGCATTTGCCGAGGCCTGGGCGGATGTGCGGGGCCGTGGCCGGATACCGATTCTCTGCGGAGGCAGCGGGCTCTGGATTGAGTCGGTCACGCGCGGCTACAAATTCGAAAAGGGAAACGGCGTGCCTCCGGAGAGCCTTCCGCAGAAGGTATTTTATATAGGTACTCTGGTTTCCCGCGAGGAGAGGGTGGAGCGTATCGACAGGCGGCTGGAGGAGAGGCTGAAGGAAGGTCTGGTCGAGGAAATCCGGGGGCTGCTCGAGACAGTCCCGGCTCAGGATCTGATTTACTATGGACTTGAGTATAAGTTCGTTACGCAGTATGTTCTCGGGGAGCTCAGCTACGAAGATATGGTCATAGCCATCGGAAATGCCATCCATCAGTTTGCCAAGCGGCAGATGACCTGGTTCCGGGGAATGGAGCGCGACGGGGTCCGCATCCACTGGGTCCGCCCGTAGCCCCGCCCTTCCGCTACATTTGTGGCAAAAAGCGCAATAGTTTTTTGCATATACGGAAAAAAGCGCTACCTTTGCAGTCCCGAAAAATATGTGGAGAGATTTGGCTGCTTGCAACCACGTTAAAAAATGCTAAAATGACATATCAGTGTTTTGTGTTTTTTAGCCTCCCGCATAGCGTATGGGGCTAATTTTTTTATATTATGAGCTATTTTTTCACTTCAGAGAGTGTTTCCGAAGGCCATCCCGACAAGGTGGCCGACCAGATCAGCGACGCCATCCTCGACGAATTCCTCCGCCTGGATCCGGAGTCCAAGGTTGCCTGCGAGAGCTTCTGCTCCACCGGTATGGTCATAGTTATGGGCGAAGTCAAGTCGGATGCCTATGTGGACATCCAGAAGACCGTCCGCGACACCATCCGCAAGATTGGCTACACCAAGGCTGAATATATGTTCGACGCATCTTCCTGCGGCGTCCTGAGCGCCCTGCACGAGCAGTCCGAGGATATCAACCGCGGTGTGGAAAGGGCCGATCTGGACAACCAGGGCGCCGGCGACCAGGGTATGATGTTCGGCTATGCCTGCCGCGAAACCGAAGACTATATGCCTCTGGCTCTGTATCTTAGCCATCGCCTGCTGCGCATCCTGGCCGACATTCGACACAATGAGCCGGAGCTGATGTCCTACCTCCGTCCGGACGCCAAGAGCCAGTTCACCATAGAATATGACGCTCAGACCAGGCGTCCCCTGAGGGTCCATACCATCGTTCTCTCGACGCAGCACGACGAGTTCGACACGGACGAAAAGATGCAGGAGACGATCTACCACGATGTCGAGAACATCCTCATCCCAAGGCTGAAGGCATCCCTGCCTGCGGAAACCGCCGCCCTGTTGAAGGATTTTACCCTGCGTGTCAACCCCACCGGCAGGTTCGTCATCGGCGGTCCTCACGGGGATACCGGCCTTACCGGACGCAAGATTATTGTGGATACTTACGGCGGCAGGGGAGCCCACGGCGGCGGAGCCTTCTCCGGAAAAGACGCTTCCAAGGTTGACCGCAGTGCAGCCTATGCCGCCCGCTACATCGCCAAGAACCTGGTGGCAGCCGGTGTGGCCGGCGAGTGCCTGGTGCAGCTGGCCTATGCCATCGGCGTCGCAGAGCCTGTGAGCGTGTTCGTGGACACTTATGGGACCGGAGTCATCCCTGACGGCGAAATCGCCCTCAAGGTCCGCGAACTCTTCGACCTCCGTCCGGCGGCGATTATCCGCAAGTTCGGCCTGAAAAATCCGATTTTCTTGCCGACGGCCTCCTATGGCCATATGGGCAGGACTCCATACAGGGAGAAAGTGATAGTCAAAGGCCAGGAAAAAGAAGTCCAGTTCTTCGGCTGGGAACTCCTGGACAGCGTTCCTGCGATAAAGGAAAAATTCGCTCTCTAAAAAATTTTCGTATATCAAAAAAAGGTAGTATCTTCGCAATGCATTTTTGCGGAGATACTTTTTTTCTACAATAAATCAACCGTATGAGAAACGCTTTCAAAAGCATTTTGCTCGCTTTCACAATGTTGTTTGCGGGTATTGTCGCCTATTCCCAGGTGACGACTTCGGCCCTGTCGGGCCGTGTGGTTGACCAAGCCGGCGTCCCGGTGGTGGGGGCTGCGATTCTTGCGCAGCACGAGCCCTCCGGAACGGTTTACGGCGCGGTCACTAATGCAGATGGACGTTATACCATCCAGGGTATGCGTACCGGTGGTCCTTACAGCGTCGAGGTCAACTGCCTCGGCTATCGCACGACCAATTACACGGGTGTTACCCTGCAGCTGGCCGAGACCTACAATCTGAACGCCCAGATTGCCGAGTCCACGGAGGCCCTCAGCGAGGCTGTGGTAATCGCCCAGGCCTCTTCCAAGTTCGACCTTGAGAAGACAGGCGCGGCGACCAACATTTCCAACGCTTCTATTTCCGCCCTGCCTACGGTCAGCCGTGCGATTACGGATGTCTCGAGGCTTTCTCCATACGGAGGCAACGGAATGCAGTTCGCCGGAAGTGACGGCCGTACCGCGAATTTCACCGTCGACGGCGCCAACTTCAACAATAACTTCGGTCTTTCCGACAAGCTTCCCGGCGGTGGCAGCCCTATTTCCATTGATGCCATCGAAGAGGTCCAGGTCGTGATTTCCCCTTATGACGTGCGCCAGACCAACTTCATCGGCGGCGGTATGAATGCCATCACCAAGTCCGGTACCAATACCTTCAAGGGAACTGCGTATATCTATCATACCAATGAGAATATGCGCGGCAACGCCGTGGACGGCGACGAAATTCCCGGCGCCCGTGACAAGGACCGCAATACGACCTATGGCTTCACCCTCGGCGGACCGATCGTCAAGAACAAACTCTTCTTCTTTGCCAACTTCGAGAGGTCCCTTATCCCTACCGTAGTGAACCGCTGGCGTCCCTCCACGGACGGCAAGGCCGATGCCGACAAGTACATCTCCCGCACCAGCGAAGAGGATATGCAGAAGGTTTCTGATTTTCTTGCTGCAGCTCCTTACAATTACAACGCGGGTTCCTATACAGAATATCCCGCCAGCGAGAGCAACACCAAACTGCTCGCCCGCATCGACTGGAACATCACGGACAAGCATCACCTTGCCCTGCGTTACAACTACACGCTGAACCGTGGCTGGAACCCTACCAACGCCAGTTCTTCCAATGCCACCCAGCGTGCCGTCCAGGGCCGTCTGAGCCAGTATTCTATGGCTTTCGCCAACTCGCTCTATTCGATGGACAACAAGGTCAACACCTTCTCCCTCGACCTGAACAGCCGCCTGAGCGACAATCTCTCGAACCAGTTCCTCGCGACCTACTCGATGCTCGATGACATCCGCGGCACCAATTCCGCGAAATTCCCCTTCATCGACATCCTCGACGGAACGGGCCAGTATATGCCTTATATGGCCGTGGGTTATGAACTCTTCACCTGGAACAACGGTGTCCACAACCGCGTGCTGAATATCAAGGATGACGTTACCTATTATCTTGGATACCACAAGATTACCGGAGGCGTCAGCTACGAGTACCAGATGGCCGACAACTCCTATATGAGAAATGGTACAGGTTACTATCGTTACAATTCCCTGGACGATTTCCTCAATAGTGCAGTCCCTGAGACAGTCGCCCTGACCTATGGCTACGACGGCGAGCTCAACCCTGCCGCCCGCGTGCGTTTCCACAAGGCCGCCATCTATGCCCAGGACGAATGGAATCCTACTGACAAGCTGAAACTTACCGCGGGCATCCGCCTTGAGACCCTGATGTTCGACAACCGCGACCTGATGACCAACAATGCCATCCTCAAAGAAACTGAGAAGTATCTCGGCGAGGGCAATGGAATTGACACGGGCAAATGGCCCACGACCAAGGTCCAGGTATCCCCGCGTCTGGGTTTCTCCTATGACGTCTTCGGTGACAAGAGCCTGAAGGTCCGCGGCGGTACCGGCCTCTTCTCCGGCCGCCTGCCTCTGGTGTTCTTCACCAATATGCCTACCAACTCCGGTATGGTCCAGAATGTGTCCGCCGTCTCTCAGAATTCCACCAAGATCGACAATCGTTTCGACATTCTCGGCAAGTTCGAGGGCAATATGGTGACGGATGTTCCCACAATGCTCCAGATTCTCAACGATGCCGATCCGAAGCGCTTCCCTCTGAGCATAAGTCCTGAAAATGGCGTTCTCCCGACCTCCATCGCGGCCGTCGATCCGAAGTTCAAGATGCCTCAGGTATGGAAGACTTCCCTGGCCATCGACTTCAGCCTCCCGACCTCCTTCCCCTTCACGATCACGGCTGAAGGTATTTTCAATAAGACCGTCAACGCCGTCTGCATCCGTGACTACAATATGATGGACGCCAGCGGTTTTGCCCGTCTCAACGGTCCTGACCGCCGTCATCTCTATCCTGAGGTTTACACCCACAGCGAGTCTTCGGCTTATGTCCTGACCAATACCTCCAAGGGTTATGGCGCACAGGCCAGCCTGCAGATCAATGCACGCCCTGTCGACGGGATCGACTTCACCGCCGCCTATACTCATTCGGTATCCAAGGAACTGACCGGTATGCCGGGAAGTGATGCGAACTCCGCATTCACCTACATCCCGACTGTGGACGGCCCGAACAATGTCACCCTGCATAATTCCCAGTATGTGACTCCGGACCGCTTCTTCGCCTCCCTCACCATCAACGACCGCTCGAACAATATGTTCAGCTTCTTCTATGAGACCTGGAGGGGCGGATACAACTACTCTTATATGTATGTCAACGACCTGAACGGTGACAATTACAACTATGACGCCCTCTACATCCCCAAGACTATAGACGAACTCGAATTCAAGTCCTGGGATGACAAGAAACGCTTCTGGGATTATGTCAACAATGACAGCTACCTGCGCAGCCACAAGGGCGAATATGCCGAAGGCTACAGCGTCTATTCACCTTGGGTGCATAGGCTGGACTTCCGTTACACTCACGATTTCAAGATCAAGTTAGGCAAGACCACCAACACTCTCCAGCTTAACTTCGACATCAAGAATGTCCTCAATCTGTTCAACTCCTCCTGGGGCGTCTCCAAATATATGAATCCGGACCTCCAGAGCGGACGTATCCTCAAGCTTGAGCGTATCAACGCACAGGGCGTTCCGGTGTATTCGACGCCTGAGGCCGTCAGCGGCAACACTGCGATATGGACCTACAATCACGCCATCGGACAGTGCTGGTATGCTCAGATCGGTGTTAAATATTTGTTCAACTAATTAATGGATAAGCGTATGAAACTCAGATATATACTTTCAGCTTTTGCGCTTGCCTCCGTACTCTTCGCTTCCTGCGAGCAGAAGCTCTCCACCGACCTTGACGGACTGACTGCCGACAAGACTTACGTGAGCATCCCCGAGGAGGGTGGCAGCGTATCCATCCAGCTTACATCCGACGAGGCCTGGTCGATGGAGTCTCCGACTGTCAAACAGAAGGACGGCAAGGACGACAAGACCGGCAAAGATATAATGAAGGATGTCCCTCAGCTTGAGGCGAAGGTCAACAAATGGGTGACCGTATCTCCGACTACCGGCAAACCCGGCGAAACCAAAATCACTTTTACCGCCGCCAAATCGGAAGTCACTTCCTATAAGTCTGAACTTGTTATCCGTTCCGGCGAAAAGGAACTGCACGTGATTGTCCGTCAGCAGGTTGGCCCGGAGGTCGCCGAGACTCAGACCGTCAAGGCGGTCAATGATGCCTTTACCGTGGGCAAGACCTACAAGGTCCGCGGAAAATGCGCCAGCATTACCAACACCACCTATGGCAACTGGATGATCGAAGACCTCGATGATCCCAGCGTCCAGCTTACTGTCTATGGTACCAACAACTGGTCCGGATCCGGCATTGAGGTCAATGACATCGTCACCGTCGAAGGTCCTGCGACGCTCTATGGTTCGACCAAGGAACTGGAGAACGTGGATGTGGTTTCGGTGGAAAAGGCCCTGATTGTCGCAGACAAGTCCACTGTCGCCATTTCAAAGGACGAGAAGCCCTTCCAATTGCTGTTCACTGTCAAGGGCGCGGGCGTAGAGTTCGAGTCGAAGGCTGACTGGCTTGACCTTGGCACGGGCTTTACGGTCAACGACAAGGGCAAGACAGTCTTTACCGTGACTGCAAAGCCGAATGACAGCGGCGCGCGCAGGGAAGGCAAGCTCTGGTTCAAGAGTACCCAGTATGACAAGAAAACGAAGACCACCGCTTCCACCGAGGCTGAGGTTGTCATTGTCCAGCTTGCCGAGTCGGGCGGAGAAGGTACTCTCGCCAGCCTTACGGCAGATGCGTTGGCTAAAAAGAAGAGCTTTGACGTAGTGATTGACGAGAAAAAGCCGATCAGTGTCGTTTATATCAATGGTTCCAACTTCTTCCTGGACGACGGCGAAAGCGGAATGCTGCTCTACAGCAGTTCTGCAAGTTTCAAGGTCGGCGAGAAAATCAGCGGACGCATTTACGGCAAGCTTTCCGTCTATAACAGCGCGGCCCAGATGACAGAGCTCAGCACTTTGCTGACCAAGGTGACAGACGCGCCTCTGGATCCTGCCAAACTGCCTAAGCCGGTCGAGCTTACCTTTGAAGAACTGAATGCCAACTTCAGCAAGTATCTAAACAGGGTGATCGTCGTCAAGAATCTGGATGTTACAAGCGCCGTCAATGTGACCTACAACACGCCGAAGAACGATCCCGCGTTCACTTCCGGCAAAGTCAAATACGGCAGCATCGAGTTCCCGGTCTTCGTTAAGGCTACGAAGTGGTTCCAGATGGAGGTCGGCAAGAAGTACGATCTTACCTGCACTCCTGTGATCAACAAGGGCGCCAACTCTCTGGCGGTCTGGGATCCGAGCCACATCAAGGAGCTGAAAAAGTAAAGTCTTCGGTGCTCCGGCGCTTAGGCTGGAGCGATGCTTAGACCGGAGCAGCGAATAGGCTACATAGGTGCTTAGGCAGGCGCAGTACATAGGCTGCTACAGTGCTTAGACTGAATCGCTGCATAGGCAAAAGCGTTAGAGGTGCCGGCCGTCTGGTCGGCACCTTTTCGTTGTCCCCTTGCGGCAGGGGGCGCTCTTCCTGTCTGCCTGCCTTTGCGCCTTCGGGCCGCTTCCGCCGCCTGCGCTTTCCCTTCGCGCCTTCGGGCCGCTGGCCTTGCCGACCGGAAAAAGGTCGGCTTCGCCCAGGAGCCCTCGGCTCCACCATTCCACGCCCGTTTGATGCCGTGAAATGTAAGTGGCTGTGCAACAGCGTTTTATGTAAAATCGTGTATGCAAATTTACATACACGATTGTGCGTAAATTACTGAGACACAGAGCTTTATATTTCACGCTAATTCACTGTTGCTCAGCCTGTCGGCAAGCAGAGGGGCCGGACGCGAGCCCTTTTGGCGAGCTCGCGGTAGGCCCCTCAGGCGGCGGCCATGACAGCCGGCCGCCGCCGCTGCGCTCTAACGGAAGCCTTTGCCCCTGCCATTTGGGCAAAGGCGTCGCTGTCCCGCATACTTCCTGCAGTCGTGCACGTTGTCATCTCCGTCTCTCCTTTGCGGCACTGCCAGCTGTTTCGCTTATCTCCGTGCCGCCAGATGGCTATTTCTCGACACGGATTGCTGTTTGTCAGCCACCTCCGTGCCGCCAAATGCCTTTTCCCCGGCACCGCTCGTAGTGTCATTGATCTGATGTGGTTTCACCGCCGTCTTTTCCTTCGCTGTTCTGTGCGTTTGTGTCGGTATTTCCTTGCGAGTATCTGGCTGCAGTTGAGGAAATACCGTAGATATTTTCGGGCGATTTGAAAAACAAGATTGCTAAAACGAAAGTTTCTGCTTATATTTGTAGGATAGAAGAACCATTAAAAAAATGATTAGGAACCGTTTTATTTTCCTTATTTCTATTGCGCTGATTATCAGTGCGTTCTCTTCTTGTAACAATAATAAGATCATCACTGTTGCCCCCGAGGCGGTCGTGCTTGGTGCGGACGGGGCCGGGAAGTATCTGACAGTAGAAGCGCCCGGGGAGTGGGTTGCCACGAGCAGTGCCGACTGGGTGAAACTCGGCATAAATTCCGGCAAGGAAGGCGTCAGTTCAGTCTATGTCTATGCGGACAAGACTACTTCCGCCCGCAGTGCTGTGCTGACATTCTCCTCTCTGGGCAAAAGCAGTATGGTCTCGGTGAGCCAGACTGACGGCTTCGCACCTCAGGGCGGCGAGCAAGGCGGCCAAGGAGGCCAGGGCGAACAAGGCGGCGGAGCGGCGTCTGCAGGGACCTACACCTTCGATTTCAATGCTATGGGCTTTTCCGACCAAGCTGAGGTCCCGACCGTCAGTAAAGACGGCATCACCATAAGCTTTGAAAAGGGACAGGCTTCCACCCCGGCCAAATGGTATTCCGTCTCAGACGGGGTCGGCGGAGTCCGTGTCTATGCGAAATCGACCTTCAGCATTGCCTCGTCGAAGAAAATCACTAAAATAGAGTTTACTTTTGGTACCGAGACACAGGATAAGAGCGGCATCACCTCCTCTCCCGCCGGATATACAGAACCAATCTGGACCGGGTCCGCGGGAAGCGTCACGTTTACTGTTGACAGTGAGGGCAAGCACCGCCGCATCGCCATAATCGCGGTTACGCTCTCTTCTGAGGACTCCGGGGTGAATCCCGGCGGCGGCCAGGGCGGTCAAGGCGGTGAAGGCGGAGAGCAGGGCGGAGGAACCACACCACCTTCCGGCAGTACGCTCACCGATGTTCTCAATGGCGCTTTCACCGGAGCGTCGAGTTCAACTTATATCGACTGGTCCGGGAAGAAAGGTTCCGCCTCAAGCGCTGTCTATGCAGGAAACTCGGCAGGTCAGTACAACTCGGTTCAGCTCCGTAGCAAGAATGATAATTCCGGAATCATAACCACTGCTTCCGGAGGTACGCTCACCTCTGTCGAGGTCAAGTGGAACAGTAATAATTCTGACAAGCCAAGTCCCCGCGTGCTGAATGTTTACGGAAAGAATTCGGCCTATTCCGCCACGACGGACCTTTACGACTCATCAAAGCAGGGAACCCTTCTTGGGAGCATCACCTGCGGATCCTCAACATCTCTGACAATCAGCGGGAATTATACTTATGTTGCCCTCAGAAGTGCTGAGAACGCCCTCTACCTCGACGAAATCAAAATCACGTGGACAAAATAAACACAATAACATTATAAACTATGAAATTCAAATCACTTATCCTTGCGGCCGCAGCGATCCTCGCCCTCGCCGCCTGTAAAAAAGAAAGCGTCCCTATGGGCCTGACCGTGGACGGACTTGAAAAGACTACATTCAACGTTCCTGTCGCAGGTGGCAGCCAGGTTTTCGAACTCAGCTCCTCCGAGGCCTGGACGGCATCTTCCACCAAGTCCTGGGTCTCCGTTTCCCCTGCATCCGGTGCAGCCGGCAAGGCAAGTCTCACAATTACAGTGACGAAAAACGCGGAAAAGGAAAGGTCCGCCAGCGTGAAGATCACCGCCGGAATGTTCAAGGCCACCATTTCCGTAAAGCAGGCATCTGACATCCCTGCCGGCGACGGAAGCCAGGCCAATCCTTTCTCCGCTTCCGAGGCCCACGCCTGGGTGATGGATAATCTTGAGAACGATAAGGCCACTCCGACAAGCCAGAAGTTCTATGTCAAGGGTAAGATCCATAAGATCAAGGAGAACAACAGCTTCGCCCAGACTGCAGACCACAAGGCAACGTTCTACATCTCCGATGACGGCAACAGCAGCGAAGACGACTTCCAGGCTTACCAGGTCTATTATCTCGGCCAGCGTGTCTGGAGAACCGGTGACGACGATATCAAGGTCGGTGACGAGGTCGTTATCTATGGCCAGCTCAAGCGTCACAACACTACTGCTGAGACCCTCGGCAGCTACGACTATCTCTATTCCCTGAATGGCGAGACCGCGGGCAAGGCTCCGAAACCGGATGTGTCCGCCGCCGAGGCCAAGACAATCAAGGAATTCATTGAATTGGCAAGTGCCGATACCTACTACAAGATTTCCGGTCTTGTGAGCAAGTTCCAGCTGGAAGGCAATCCTACCCAGTGCATCCTCTCTGACGCTACTGGCGAAGTCCAGATGTATGGCGTTGACGATATGAGCACCTTCGCCAATGTCAAGAACGACGGAACCCTGACCATCGCTGCCAAGTACAAGAAATATGAAAACAAGACTACAGGTGACGTAACTCACGAGGCTGTCGACTGCATATTCATCAGCTTTGAAGAAGGCGAGTCCGTCGAGGCCAAGGGCAGCGGTACCCTCGAGGATCCGTACAATCCTGCCGGTGCAATCGCGTATATCAAATCCCTCGGAGACAAGATCCCTTCTGAAAACGAGGTATATGTAAAGGGCAAGATTGCCAACATTAAGAACGAGTTCGACAAGGAACACGGAACAGCCGTTTTCGACATTTCAGAGGACGGCTCCTTGAAGACCACCTTCCTTTGCTACAGCGTCAAGTTCCTTGAGAACAAGGAGTGGACATACGGAAATACCCAGATCAAGAAGGATGACGAGGTCATCGTCAAGAGCAAGGTTACCGAGTATAAAGGAGCCTATGAAACTCTCAGTGACAAAGACAGTGGCTACAAGGGCTATGTCTATTCCCTGAACGGAAAGACCAGCGAGACTCCCGGCCCCTACGCCATCGTAGACAAGACAGAATTCAAGGTAGCCGACACCGAGACCTCCGTAAAGATCAAGGTTACTTCCAATTCCGCCTGGACCGTCACCACCACGAACGAGAATCCTGCCGTCAAGGCAAATCCTGCCAGTGGCAATGCCGACGCCGAGGTGACTCTGAGTTTCCCCGCCAACGAGGATCCTGATAAAGAAGCGGTCTATACCTTCACCCTGGCCTGCGAGGCTGCAGCCGTGTCCGAGACCATTACGATCACTCAGGATAAATATGTTTCTCCTGCCGAGAAGCCGATCGTGCTGACCTTCCCTGATGATAACAAGGACAACAACAAGAAGGGTCAATACAAATGTGAATGGGAGGCAAAGATCGGCTCCTATGCCTGGAAGATTGTCAACTTCAATAATAACAGCTGGAACTCCAACTGGGCCTTCATCAAGACCGGCTGGAAGACTGAGGCCCTTACTTCTACAATCGCGAACACGACTGCATTCGAAAGCGAGATCAAGTCCCTGACTGTCAGCTATGACAGCTTCGATGCTGCCGTTGCTACTTCTACCACCTTGTATGTCGCATCTGACAAGGACTTCAAGAATAATCTCCAGACAATTGAAGGCAAAGTGACAGGAAAGGGTGACTACACCTATACCATCCCGACCCCTGTCGCCAACGGCTTCTACAAGCTTGAGATTGTTTGCGCCAAGGCTTCTGCCAACGGCGGAATCGTAATTTCCAAGCTGAGCTATAACAAATGATGACCAGGCACATCCTTCGCCTTCTGGCCCTTACGGCTCTCTCTCTCCTGCTTTTCGCCTGCGGAAAGCAGGAGAACGAGGAGACCGTTCCGGTACTGAAGAACCTGACGAAAACAGTTCAGGCGAGTGGCGGGGAGCAGCAGCTGAGAGTCGTGACTACGGCCTCCTGGACGCTGAAAGCCCTCTCCGGCGACAAGCAGGTGGACTGGGTCCATTTCGATCCCTCGTCGGGCGAAGCGGGCACCTTCTCCGTCAAGATGACGGTGGACCCGAATACGGGTTCTCCGCGCGTCGCGACAGTCGTGCTTCAGGGGCCGACGCTAAAGCGTACTGCCGAGCTTCAGCAGCTTGCCACTCCCAGCGTCGACAACGCTCCGCTCTGGCTGGAGCTCCCGGCGCTGAGGGAAACTCCTGACTGTCACTTCTTTACCCACGACTGGGATGGCGAGATGTACGTAAGCGCGGAAGTCAGTCCCAAGCGCAATTATTCCTTCTACTGGGATAAGAACAGATATATTTCCCACTGGGTGGCATATCCTCTGAACAAGGACCTGCATTCAGGCGGCTACGGCCGCTACGATGACAAGGAAGGCGGCGGATTCCCCGCAGACCCTATCCTTACCAACCTCGGATGGGCTCAGCCCTATCTGTTCGGAAAGACCGACACCTACGGCGGCGGCTGGACCCGCGGCCACCAGATCCCTTCAGCCGACCGCCAGGTCGAAAAGGCCAATATGGCTACCTTCTATGTGACCAATATGACACCTCAGAACTACGATATGAACGGCGAGGTGTGGGCTAAGCTGGAAGGGAGCGTCAGGAGCTGGTCGGACAGGTGCGATACGCTTTATGTCTGCACCGGCTGTCATCCCGGGCCGTATGCGACAGGGAACAAGAGCGGGGTGAATGTCTCCATCCCGGATTACTACTACAAAGCCCTTCTGCGCAAGAAAGGCGAAGATTATTCGATGGCCGCTTTCAAGATAGCCAATGACGCCACCGTGGCCACCTCCGGCTATATGGATTTCATAATTTCCGTCAGCGAACTTGAGTCCGAGACGGGAGAGGTTTTCTTTGCGGCCTTGTCTTCCTACATTTCTGCGGATAAAATTGCAGCTCTGAAGTCGGCATCGCCAGTCGGAGTGGTAAGCAAATGGTAATAAAACACTTATGAAAAGAATTCTTTACTGCCTGAGCGCAATCGCACTTGTCCTGGCCTGGAGCTGCAGCGCCGAAGCCAAAGGCAAGCACTATGTCATTGGTTTTTATAACCTTGAGAACCTCTTCGACACCTATCACGACGAGGGCAAGAATGACTACGAGTACCTGCCGGACGGGGCCAATGAATGGACCGACGCCAAGTATCAGAAGAAACTCCACAATATGGCCCGCGTGATTGCCTCGATGAAGGAGGACAACCATCAGTGGCACGCCATCCTCGGAGTCTCCGAAATCGAGAACCGCCACGTCCTCGAGGACCTCGTCGCCGACCCCCAGATCGCCGAGGCCAACTATCAGATCGTCCATTACGACGGCCCGGACCGCCGTGGCGTGGATGTCGGTTTGCTCTATGACCCTTCGAGGGTGAAAGTGCTTGACAGCGAGTCGATTCCATACACTTTCGACTCGCAGCGGATCAAGTTCGATATGGACAAGGAAGGCCAGGCGAATTTCCGCACCCGCGACATCCTTATGGTCCATTGCCTGGTGGACGGCGAGCATTTCGCCATCTATGTCCTCCACCTTCCGTCCCGTATCGGAGGCAAGGGACAGGACCTGCGTGCCCGCGGCGGCGAGATTACCTACGAGCACTCGATGAAGATGATGGAAAAGTATCCCGGCATCAAGTGCGTCGTGATGGGCGATATGAACGACAATCCGACGGACGAGTCTATGGCCCTCTACCTCCGCGGCAGGGAAAAGATTGACGAGGTCGGCCCGCAGGACTATTTCTCGCCCTTCCTTTCGATGTTCAAAGCCGGCTACAGCTCGCTCTACTATCGCGGCGAAGGCAATATCTACGACTGCGTCCTGGTGAACTACAACCTCGCCCACGCCCCGGAAGGAACTTTTCAGATCATTCCCATAACTAAGAAGAAATACTACGGCCGAGTGTTCTCCAAACCCTTTATGACCAACCAGAGCGGCCAGTACAAGGGAACACCCTTCCGCACCTTCTCCAACGGTGCCTTCGTAGGAGGCTATTCCGACCACTATCCCACGTATATCGTAATCAAGAAATAAGTTATGAAAAAACTGCTCCTAACCCTGGCCGCAGTGCTTTCCGGCGTGATTCTTTTCGCGCAGGAGCCCACCGGCGGCGTCAAGGGAACGGTCGTCAACCGTAACGGCCGCCAGGGTGTCGAAAACGCCAAGCTGGTCCTCCTGCAGGGCGCAAATCCCATAGCGACGGTCTATTCCGCTCCTGACGGGACTTTCAATATCGACAATCTGGCCGACGGAATGTACACCCTGGTGATCGACGCCCCGGATTTCCTTGAAACCCAGGTCCAGGTCACCGTCAACGGCGGCTATGTCAAGAATATGTTCAACCTTGGCATCACCGCTGCAAAGCAGGTCTCCGAGATCGACGACGACTCCTTCGCCGCCTTCGATATGGACGACAGCGGCTACAATGACAATCCGACCATCCTCTTCGGATCCAACGACGTGTTCAACTCAATCGCCGGCTACAACTTCTCCCAGGTCCGCTTCCGCGCCCGCGGCTATGCGTCTGAGACCCAGGATGTTCTGCTTGCCGGAGTGAAGATGAACGATGCCATCACCGGTTATGGTCCCTTCTCCCTCTGGAGCGGCCTGAACGAGGCTATGCGTTCCAAAGAGAGCACCAACGGCCTGGAGATTTCCGACTACGGTTTCGGCGGCTACAACGGCGTGACCAATGTCTTCGGCAATGCGATGAACGTGCGCAAGGGCCTGAGGGGCAGCATCCTGACGAACAGCGCCCTGTATCGCCTGCGCGTGATGGCTTCCTACAGCACCGGACTGATGGACAACGGCTGGGCCTTCGCGGCCAACGTCAGCGCCCGTCTTGGCGGAAACGACTGGATCAAAGGCGTTTACTATCGCAGTTTCGCCTATTATCTGGCCGCCGACAAGGTCTTTGACGATGCCAACAAACTGAGCCTGGTCTTCTTCGGTACTCCCGGACAGAGGGGAGCCCAGATGGCTTCCACCCAGGAGGTCTATGACCTTATGGGCGACAATATGTACAATGCCAACTGGGGCTACCAGAACGGCCGGGTGCGCAATGCCCGCGTCCGCAAGACCCACGAGCCCGTGGCCATAGCCAAGTACGACTACACCCCTTCGGACAAGTTCCAGGGCAGCGCCACCTTCCTCTTCCGCTTCGGAAAGAACGGCTACACCGCTATGGACTGGTACAATGCCCAGGACCCCCGTCCGGACTACTACCGCAACCTTCCGAGCTATTTCTATAATCCCGACCCGGACTTCAACCGCAGCAATTACGACAAGTCCTATGAGGCCCTGAAGGCGTGGAAACTGCAGGATCCGCAGACCGTCCATATGAACTGGGACCGCATCTACAGCGTCAACCAGAACAGCGAGGGCGGCCGCAGCAAATATGTCCAGGAAGAGCGCCGCACCGACCAGCTGGACTTCAACCTGGCGCTGAACCTCAAGTACCGTCCCGCCTCCTGGCTCACGCTGACCGGCGGTCTCAACGGAAAGATCAACCGCACAGAGTATTACAAGGTCCTTGCCGACCTTCTCGGCGGTGCTTATTTCGTGGATGTGGACAATTTCGCCGACCGCGATTTCGCCTCTACACCTTATGTCAGCCAGAACGACCTCGACTATTATCTCGCGAACGGACAGGCCCGCAGGCTTACGGTCGGAGACAAGTACAACTATGACTATTTCGCCCAGATCCGCAATATAGAGGGCTGGGTGAACGGCCGTTTCGTAGCCGGAAAGTTCTCCGCCAACCTGGGCGGCCGCATCGGCTACAACAGCTTCTGGAGGGAAGGCCTTGTCCGCAAGGGCCTCTTCCCCGGACAGCCTGAGAATGCGAAAATGATTCAGGACTGGAGGAATGAGGGTGTCGAAGCTACGACTGAGACCTCTTACGGAAAATCCGAGGTCGCCAAGTTCCTCACCTATGCCGGGAAGGCCAACCTTAATTATATCATAGGCGGCAATATGAGGGTCTATGCCAATGTGGGCTACTTCCAGGATGCCCCGAAGTTCGGTCAGGCCTTCCTCTCCCCGAGGACCCGCAACACTATGGTCCAGGGCCTCAAGCCCATAAAGACCTTCTCCTCGGATGTCAACTGGCAGTTCTCCGGCAGCGGCATCAACGCCCGCCTGACGGCCTACTACACCAAGATCAAGGACCAGTCCAAGGTGATGAGCGCCTATGACGACGTGCAGAACGCCTTCTCCAACTTCGCCCTGAGCGGCATAGACCAGCGCCATTATGGCATTGAGCTCGGTTTCAAGGTCCCGACCTACGTGGTTCCGGGCCTCTCCGTGCAGGGCGTCCTTGCCCTCGGACGGGCCGAGTACACCTCCACTCCTACTATGAAACAGACCCTGGACAACAGCGCCGAACCCGTTCTCTTCGACGGAAAGGACGAGATTCCGGTCTATTACTGGAGCTTCACTCCTCTCTATCCGAAGAATGCCGAGACCGGAGAGATCGACGACGAGACCATAATGGGCGAGTTTACGAAATGGAAACGCCACTATGTGCCTTCGACTCCCCAGCTTGCCGCTTCCCTCGGCCTGAGCTGGAACTACAAGTACTGGTTCGTGGACGCCGATGTCGAGTACTTCGACGAGGCCTACCTCGATATGAACCCTCTCTACCGCACGGAATTCGCCACCGCCGGACCGGACAAGGTCCCCACTCCGAAGGAGGTCGTCCGTATGGTCTCCCAGGAGAAATTCGATCCTTGCTTTATGCTGAACCTTTCGGTCGGCAAGTCCTGGTTCATCCAGCGCAAGTATATGCTCGGCTTCTCGCTGAACGCCAAGAACCTTCTGAACAACCGCAATGTCAAGACCGGCGGTTACGAACAGACCCGTATGGTGGACAACACCCAGGACAAGAAGGTCTATTACAAGTTTGATCCGAAGTATTTCTATGCTCCCGGCATCAATTATATGTTGAACGTTTATTTCCGTTTCTAAGCTATGAAGAAGAATATAATCGCCTTTGCAGCCCTCTGCCTGGCCCTTTCTTCCTGCGAGGAATTCCAGCCGGTATTCACCTTCAAGTATCCCGAGCCGGCCAACACGACCGTCGTCACCGACGATCCCGACATCATCGCGGGCTTCGACGAGGATGCGCTTGACTATTTCGGAGTAGAGAAGTTCACAACCATAAAGGCCCTCAAGGCTCTTTACAAGACTGCCGGAAAGCCTGTTCTGATCGAGGATCCGATTGTAATCAGGGGTGAGGTCGTTTCTTCCGACGAGAGCGGAAATGTGTACCGTGAACTCTATCTTCAGGACAAGACCGGAGGCATCGATTTCAAGATCGGACGTTCCAGTTCCTACGACGACTACAAGCCCGGCCAGATCCTCTATATAGACTGCAGCGACCTCTATGTCGGAGAATATGGCTACAAGGACAAGGATTATGCCGGACACGGACAGATCCAGCTCGGCCTGAAGCGCAATACGATCGAGGACGACAGCGGCAATGAACTGAATGCCGACGATTACGAGATTTCCTATGTGGACCTGGAATGTGTCCTCCGCAAGCACGTGATGAAAGGTCCCGTACTGGACGAGACCCGCATCCAGCCGAAGCGCGACCTTAATGCGTCGGATATTCTTTCCTATGGCTATGACGAGGTGGTGGGTAAGAAGTTGAAACCTCAACCTTTCCAGACTTCTCTCCAGAACGATCTTGTCGGTATTCTGGTCGAGATCAGCGGGCTCAAGTACTCCAAGGAAGTCTTCGCCCTCATCTATCCCAATCCGAACTTGAAACACACCAAGGAAGAGGCCTTGAACCGTGTTTTCATCTCCAAGCCTGACGAGAAGGACGTTGTCGCCGGTGTGGATTACACCTATGGAATCAAGTGGTGGGCCCTGACCAAGAACCGCTTCTCCAAGATGGTCCAGGACGGGAATGGTGACGAGACGGTTGCCGCCCAGTGGAATGCCCTCGAGGTCGGCAGCGGCAACACTCATTACGGTGCCATTTCGACCACCTACACTGACTTTGAATTCTTCGGCGAAAAGATACTCTACAAGGATATGATCCTCACCTATCCTTCAGCCCAGAGCGTCAGCCAGTATTTCACGTATGAGTCTCCTAAAGGTGCTGAGCCCGCTCCCGTTGCAATCCGAACCAGCGGCTATGCCCGTTTCGCTGACGTGGAGATGCCCGCCGAGGTGCGCAGCGGCGCGAAGAGCATCGACGTAGTCGGCATCCTTTCCCGCTATGAGGGCAGTCCCCAGATCACAATGCTGGATGCCTGGATCAGCGGAGATTCTTCCCGAAAGAGCATCCTTGACCCTAAGTACGCTAAGAACTGATGAAACGAGCTTTTATTTTCCTGACTTGTATGGCAGCGATGATCTCTTGCAAAGAGGCTCACGAAAATCCCTTCTTCGAGGAGTGGAACACTCCTTATGGAACAGCTCCCTTCAGCCGTATCGAAACTGCCGACTACCTGCCTGCCTTCAAGGCCGGCATAGAGCAGCAGAAGGCTGAAATCCAGGCGATTATCGACTGCCCGGATGCCCCGACGTTTGAAAACACCATTGCGGCATACGAACTTTCCGGCGAGCTTCTGGCCAAGGTCGGAGGAGTGTTCTTCAACCTCACGGAATCGGATTCCACACCCGAGATGCAGAAGATCGAGGAGGAGGTGATGCCGCTGGTGACCGCCGCTTCGGATGAAATCTTTATGAACGAGGACTTCTTCGAGCGTGTGAAGGCCGTATATGATAATATGGACGGCCTTAACCGCGAGCAGCAGATGACCACGAAGAAGCTCTACGAGGCATTCGTTCGCAACGGCGTCGCTCTCGACGAGGCGGGAAAGAAGCGTTTCAGCGAGATAAACACCCGCCTTGCGAGCCTTTCGCAGAAGTTCGGGCAGAATCTCCTTGCCGAAAACAATGCCTTCAAGGAGGCAATCGGCGTGACCGTCAGCGGCTATCCCGACTTTATGGCCTCCTGTGAGGACCGCGCCCTTCGCGAGAAGGCCTTCAAGGCCTATTCTTCGCGCGGCAACAACGGGGGAGAGCACGACAACAATGCCATCGTCCTTGAGATTCTGAAACTCCGTGCGGAGCAGGCCGAACTTCTCGGCTATCCGAACTTTGCGGCCTACCAGCTTTCCGACAAGATGGCAGGGGATCCCGCTACGGTCGATGCCTTCCTGCAGCCGATAATGGACGCGTCTATGCGTAAGGCGAAGCAGGAAATCGCTGATATGAAGGCGATTGCGGGACACGAGATCGAGCCTTGGGACTGGGCCTACTATGCCGAGAAGGTCAGGGCGCAGAAATTCGCCCTGGACGAGAGCCAGACCAAGCCTTATTTCCAGGCCGACAGCGTCCTTATGGGCGTTTTCACCGCCGCCGAGAAGGTCTATGGCATCTCGATAGAACCTCTTGAGGACGTCGAGGTCTACAATCCTGTGGTCAAGGCCTACAAGCTCAGCGATGCCAACGGGACCCTCCTCGGTATTTTCTATGCCGACTATTTCGTCCGCGAGACTAAGAGGGGCGGTGCCTGGATGAACAATTTCCGCGACCAGTATGCCCTCGGCGACGAGGATGTGCGTCCGATAATCGTGAATGTCTGCAACTTCCCCGCACCCTCGGAAGGGGAGCCTTCGCTGCTCAGCGTGGACAATGTCCAGACCGCTTTCCACGAGTTCGGCCACGCCCTCCACGGTTTCCTGACAAAGTGCCATTACCGCTCTGTCAGCGGCACTTCCGTCGCCCGCGACTTCGTGGAAATGTTCTCCCAGTTCAATGAGAACTTCGCCTTCCAGGAGGAAATCCTGAAGGTCTATGCCAAGCATTATGAGAGCGGCGAGCCCATCCCCGCCGAGCTTGTCGGCAAGATCCGCAAGGCGTTGAAATTCAACCAGGGCTTTATGACCGGAGAACTCTGCGCCGCGTCCATACTGGATATGAAATGGCACGAACTCTCCTCGGAGGAACTCTCCAAGTTCAACGGTCCGGACGATATCCGTGCCTTCGAGCAGAAGGTCTGCGCCGATATGGGCCTTTGCAAGGAAATCATCCCTCGCTATCGCACCACCTATTTCAACCACATCTTCAACAGCGGCTACTCCGCCGGCTATTACAGCTATCTCTGGAGCGAGGTGCTGGATGTGGACGCCTGGGAGAAATTCGAGGCCGAGGGTGTGTTCAATCCGGAGCTGGCCAAGTCCTTCCGCGAGACCTTCCTCGAAAGGGGCGGCAGCGAAGAGCCTATGGCCCTTTTCCGCAGCTGGCGCGGCGGCGATCCCGATCCGGGGGCACTGTTGAGAGCCAGAGGGCTATAACGGGGATTATTTTTTCTCGGCCGGATGCTAAGGCTTGTCACTTTCGGAGCGGGGAACCGGGCAGGGAAGTATCTGCAATGGGTCCAGGCACATCCTGAAGAGGCGGTGCTGGAGGCTGTGGTGGATCCGGATCCTCGGCGTCTGGCTATGGCCAAGGCGCAATATGGACTTGCCGACGACAGGCTCTTTTCTAACCCCAAAGCGTTTTTTGACTCCGGGCTCGAAGTCGATGCGGCGATGATTACCGCTCCGGACAAGGCCCACAAAGCGCTTGCCCTGGAGTGTATCGGCCGGGGCTGGCATATCCTTCTGGAAAAGCCGGTCGCGACTACTTGGGAAGACTGCCGGGCAATTGCCTCCGCCGCCGAAAAGGCCGGAGTCTATGTCTCCGTCTGCTTTATCCTTAGACTTCATCCGTACTGGCGCAAGATGCGCGAGATTATCGCCTCTCCGCGATTCGGCCGCCTTCTTTCCGTCCATCACGAGGTAAACGCCGGCATAGACCGTTATGTCCATACTTTTGTCCGGGGGATGTGGTCGAAAGAGGAGGAGTCTTCGCCTCTGCTCCTTTCCAAATGCTGCCACGATATGGACCTTCTGGTCTATCTCTGCGGCTGTGAAGCCTTGAAGACGAGTTCTTTCGGTTCGCTCGGCTGGTTCCGGAGCGAGAATGCTCCGGAGGGGGCCGCCCGGCGCTGCATCGACTGCTCTCTGGAGCGGACTTGCCCTTTCTCCGCCGTGGACCTTTATTCGCGTCGTAATCTCTGGAACGGGAATTTCCCGAGGCTTCCGGAGGAGTCTCTTCAGGATGCCGTAGAGAGGGAATTGCGTTCCGGACGCTATGGGCGCTGTGCTTTTTTCTGCGGGAATGACGTTGCAGACCATCAGAGCGTCCTTATGGAAATGGAAGGGGGCGCAGTGGTCTCGATGCAGCTCAACTGCCTTACACTCGAGGACAGTCGTCTTACCCGGGTGGTGGCTTCCGGCGGCGAGCTCCGCGGTGACGGCCGTCGCATCAGCGTTCGCTGGTTCGACAGCGGGGAGTCCGAGGTCTTTGATCTTTCGTCATTCAGCGACAAGCCCTTACACGCCGGAATGGACCTCGAAATCGTTCGAAACTTTGTAGCCCGCGTCCATAGCGGCGATTTCAATTCTCCCACCGCCATTTCTGCCGTCCTTGGAGGCCATCGCGCCTGCTTCGAGGCGGAACGCTCCCGCACGGGACGCGGGTAGCGTACGGGAAAAACGGACCTAAGTGAAACGTTACGAAACGTTTTTTGAAGCGCTTCGGTGGTTTCGTTTGCCGTATATGGTTGATAATTTGTAACTTTGCGGCAAATAAACTGTTTCAAAGCAAAAGAAATCTTTCTTATGAAGAAAAAACTTTATGTGGTACCGTTCTTCGGTATGTACCCAATCGTTTTAAACGATACGATGCTCGCGTCTTCGACCGGGGCATCTGGTAACGGTAGGAATCTGACTCTTGACGACCAGTATTCCTCCAGCGATTTTGATGATTTGTTTAACTAGGAGGGCCTGATTATGAAAAAGTATATAGCTTTGATTGCTCTGTTTGGTTTTGTTCTCTTCTCCTGCAGCAAATCCCCCATTGTTGAGCCACAGGCTCCTGCTGAGTCCGGTTACTACACCTTTACTCTGAATGCAAACGCCGATGTAATGGAATCGGTTACGGATGGTTCTGAGACAAAGTCGTACTATGGTGCCGACGAAGTTTCATTCAATTGGAGTGCAAATGATGAAATCTCTGTCCTGTTCCATAAAGGCGAGGATCACAAGTTCTTTACTCTGAAGACTACTACCGGTGGTAGCAGTTCAGCTAGTTTCAGTGGAACAATTGATGAAGGTTATGTTCTTGGTGCCTCTGAAACAGAGAGTGTGAACCAGCAATACTGGGCCCTTTTCCCTGCAAGTGCCAATCATTCCTGGAATACAGAGACTCATCTTCCGGACTTCTATGAAGCGCCCGAAGTGGATTACACTAAGTCTCACTTCTCCGCTAATATTCCTATGTATGCCAATGGAGACGCGGATGGAAACTTCAGTTTCAAATACCTCACCTCCTGCTATAAATTCACATTCACAGACATTGATGCCCAAAAGGTAAAGCTTTCTGTACACAGCGCTAGCTCTGGCGGATGGTACCTTTCCGGGAAATCTCCTATCAAGATTGATGGCAGTACATATTATCTCCAGTGCTATGATGGTACCGGTTCCAGGGATGTTTCCTATATCGAAGCTGTGGACGCTACAGAGAAGAAGGCTGTATTCTATGTCCCGTTCCGTGGCTGGGAAACTTTTAAGCCTCAGTTGACCCTGACAAATGTAGACAATGGCGCCACGTTGCTTTCTGTTACAGCAAAAAGCGCATTGGCAGCTGCATCATTTGGCAAGATTGTCGTTCTCCCCGCCAAGAGCCTTTCCGGTATAAGCGTCTTTGTCCCGAAGATAAATATTGACGGAGATATGTCTGACTGGGATGGTATCGAAACAGCTTCTACGAATGATTCTAATAATTATCGGGTGTTCAAGGCTACATTCGATTCGAAGTACATTTATCTATATACCAAGAGAGTAACGGTATCTGGGCAGAGGTATATTTACTATGATTTCGATTTGGATAATGATCCCTCGACTGGCGCAACCGAGGGTAGTCGAACCGGCTTAGAAGCTTATATGGCATTAGTTCTTTATAATGGAGACACTATCAATGAAAATCCTGGTGCTGATGCCTGCTCTCCTAATAGTAGCGTTTATGCCGGGATAGTATGTAAGGGAACCGTTGGTGCCGAGTTCTCCGAGACTGAGTTAAGTATTCCTCGCACTAATCTTAATATCCAGAATGGAGACGTTATCAAGATATACTCTTGGGGAAATAAGAGTGCAGATGGCGTAGCTTCTAAACCGATTGTCCTTACAATAACGAATTAGGGTGATTTGATGAATGACGGAAGGAGGCTGACTCAAATGAGTTGGCCTCCTTTTGAATAACCGCAAACCGTATATATTAGTGTCCCCTGAGGACTCGACCTAATTGACCTCGGCGTCAAATTCGATTTTCTGGCCGGGAACGAGATGGTCGCAGACAATGGAAAGCTGGGAGGAGGATTTGATGCTCTTGTCGAGAATGTCCACCCAGACACTTTCTCCCGGCATAAGATTGCGTAGATTATAACTGCCTTTGATTCCGTCAACTGCGACAAATGCGTCCCTGTAGATGGGGGCAACGCCGCTGTTCTCGATCTGGACGGCAGCTCCCGTGCCTTCCTTGACAAGGAAGTCCGTGATTCTGAAGCGGTAGCCCATAGCCATAGAAGCAGACTTTATCCGCTCCATTGACTGATACTCCGGCTGGTCGTTGCCGATGATGAAGCTCATGTGGTATTTGGCGACCTCGTCCTCGAATTTGCGGCCGTAGATTCCGGCCTCATCAAGGCAGTGTTTCTGGTCATAATCTTTATAGTAACTGAATTCCCCGCCAAACGGAGCACGCTTATAGCGGTCAGTCCCGAAGAACTTCCACGAATTGTAGTTATAACCATCGTGGTCGGAGCACATAAACGAATCGTCAAAGTTGCCGAAGCGGCCTTTCAGCAGGCCGTATTCATACTGGAAAGGGCCATATGTGTCGTCGGCAGCATCAATGGAGATGGCCCAGGGGGTGTTCACGAACCAGTTGTCCATCTCCCTGATGAAATCCGCCTGGAATCCCTTGGAAGGGAAGGTCTTGCCGAGCACAAAAGGGCCGTCGTAAATATGGTATTCGGCCCAGAGCCCGAAGCCGGTTTCCAGGAAAGCCAGCCTGGGGTCCTTGTCATACAAATGCGCAAACTCGTTGTAGAAATATTTGTGGAAACGCTGCAACTCCGCGCAGCGCCAGTCGGGGAACTCAGTATCTTCCCCTTCGCTCTTCCCCCAGGTTGCCTCATAGCCCGGCCATTCTTTGATATAGTCCGGCACGGCGGCCGAGTAACCCGGATAGACATAGCGGAAGCGCAATACGGCCTGATGGCCCCTTCTGGCGATGTCCTTCAGCAAATTTTCTACCACTGCCCAGCGATAGATATCTTTCGTCTTGCACACATCGCTGTAGAGCATATAGGCAAACTCCAGCTGAATAGCGTTTGTCCGCTTGTGTGAACTCGTGTTCCACAGGGCAATGCCTGTCATCGGCTGGACTCCGGTAACGGCGGAGGAAACAGCGACGCGCGTGTAATCGCTGTGATCTATCGGTGTGTCCTCTTTTCCACCTCCGGATATGCTTTCCTCTTCATTGCCGGGGTCTTCCGGCAAAGGGTTTTCGGTGCAACCACACAAAAGGGCTGCCGCAAGGAAAATGGAAAACAGTCGTTTCATAATACGGGTTTTGCTTCTAAGAGAAGGGCTCCGTCCACCTGAACAGGAAGGATGTTACTCTCTCCGGCGGTGATAGTGCCCAGGTCTATATGGTTGTAGTAATCAGTCAGTTGATACTGCCGTCCGTTCTCCAGGCCACGCAATTCGACCTCCGTGGCGGGAGTCCCGTGGGTATAGAAGGCATAGTAGAGATTGCCCTCCTTGCGGAGCAAATGGGTTTCCGGACGGTCGTATCCTATGTCGTACAGCCCCGGGACGTATTCCGCGTGGGCAAGGTCTTTCTCAAAGAAAATGTCCAGTGCGTTTTTCAGAAGGGCTTCCCTTTCCGGGGTCAGAAGGTAGGACGGACTTCCTTTTTCGAGCCTCGGATTCTCCTTGGGCCAGGTGAATTTGGTCCCGATAACGGCGCCTATGCCCAGCTGGGTGGGGTAATCGTTGCCTCCGTCGGAGAGCTCGATATGGTCGCCGTAGTAGGCGGTCTTGGGCGCCAGGGCGCGGAGCACATAGCCCTTGAGGCGGATCTGCCAGCTTGAAAGCGGATCGGATGAAACGGTCTTGTTGGTGTATGGAAGATTGTAGACCGAGAAACAGTCGCCGCAGGGGCAGTACTGCAGGACGGCGTGAGGATGGATTCCCCGGGCGGTGTCATAGATGAGTTTGAAGATTCCGGGAAGTTCGCGGACAACTTTCTCGGGATCGTCAGGATGATGGGCGGGATTGTAGTCCGGCGGCACCGAGTTCATATACTGGCCGTCCAGTTTAAGGCCTTCAAATCCATATTCCCCAAGGAATTTCCTTACCAGCCGTTCGGTCTCTTTCCGGACGGAAGAATCCAGGGGAGAGAGGTACCAGCTGTCCCACCAGCTGATATTCTGAGGCTGCCCGTCCTTGTCCAGTATCAGAGCGTCGGGGTGCTCCTGAAGGAAGCGTGTTCCGGGATCGGCGGCAAAGGGAGCCCACCAGAGATCGGCCTTGAGACCATATTTATGGATTTCATCCACCATATATTTCATATCGGCGTCCCCTCGGGGGAAGCGTTCGGTGTTGAGGTCCCAGTCGCCTTCGGCAATCTGATAGCCGTCGTCCAGGGTGGCCCATCTGAAGCCCAGTTCCTTCACCTTCGGCAGAGTGCCGACAATCTCGTCAATGGTAAAGCGGCGTTCATAGCCCCAGGCGCACCAGGCTGGAAGGAAGGCGTCGGGCTCGCTTTCCGGCATCACGATTCCGATGCGCTCCAGAAGCTCGGAAAAGCGTCTCAGCGGCAGGAAACAGTCGCCTTTGAAGACGTGGAAGAAGCTGGTGAACGTCTCCAGAGACTCTCCGTCCTGTAGCTGTACAGGGTTTTCAAAGTGTTTTTCTATGGATACATAGGCGACGCCCCCGTCCACTTTTACCGGCAGGCTGACAAGTTGAGGGCAGGGTTCAAGATGCCCTATGGCAAGGCCGGCGTCGCGGCGCCAGATGCAGCTTACGGGCGTTCCGCCGCCATAGTCAGGCCCGTTCATCCCCATATAGTTGTCCTGGCTGAAGCCGTCTTTGAGAGGCCGTATCCAGTCCGCACGCTCTTCGGTGGACTGCCCCTGGAAGGACCAGAAGTCGGGCTCGTCCCCGCCGGAGGGGATGTTGAAGCGACAGAGTGTCCATCCCTCCGCCGGAAGGGGAGCTCCGCTATGGTTGGTAAAGCTGGCCTTTGCCAGTATGGTCCCGGGGAAGCGCTTGTATGAGGACAGCGTCAGGGCCTGGCTGATGGTCCCGTCTCCATACGGGGACTCGCCGTAGAAGGTCCAGGCCGCTCCAGGGCCGAAATTGTCATTGACCCTCTTGTATTCCATTCTTGAGAGGGTGAATTCCGGCTCCTGCCCGTCCACGGTAATTCCGCAGATGGGCTGTCCGTCGCAGCTCAGCGGCAAGGGGCTGAGCGTCGTCGATATCTTCGGAACAAAACTGTCGTCGAGACAGAGCTCCGTCTCTCCGCTTTTTACCGAATCAGGGGCGCAGGCGGCAGTCAGCAGTGCCGCGGCGGCGAATACAAAGCGTTTCATAATATTTTTGTAATTTTGCATCAATTATATTCAGCGCTATGAAAAACAATAAATCCTGGTTATTCTACGCTATCGTCACAATGCTCACCTGGGGCGTATGGGGCGCGTTTTCCGATCAGCCTGATTATCCTGCAACCCTTACCTATGTCGTCTGGGCCATCAGTATGATTCCCTGTGCCCTGGTGGCGCTTGCCAATATCCATTTCCGCCTCGACGTCCGGAAAAAGAGTTTCTGGCTCAGCCTGGGCGTCGGCCTTCTCGGCGCCGGCGGTCAGCTTGCCCTCTTTCAGGCGCTCAAGTATGGCCCCGGCTACCTGGTCCTCCCTATGATCTCGGTCGCTCCCATCGTTACGGTCATCCTCTCCTCCGTCTTCCTTAAGGAAAGGGTGTCCAGGCTGGGGATAGTCGGCATCCTCCTGGCCTTTGTCGCCCTTGTCTGCTTCTCCCTTTCCGGAAAGACCGACGAGTCGGTCAGCAGTTACCTCTGGATAGTCTTCGCCTCTGTCGTCTTCATCAGCTGGGGCATCCAGGCCTTTGTTATGAAACTGGCCAACAACCATACACCCGATGCCGAGAGCGTTTTCGTCTATATGGCCATTTCGGCAGTGGCGCTCATACCCGTCGCCCTTCTGATGACCGATTTCTCCCAGCCTGTCAATCACGGCTTCAATGGTCCCTGGCTCACTTTCCTGATCCAGATACTCAACGCCATCGGCGCTTATACCCTGGTCTATGCCAACCGTTACGGCAAGGCTATGATCGTCGCTCCTCTGGCCGATGCCTGCGCCCCTGTGATCAGCTGCGCAATTTCGCTTGTGCTCTATGCCCATTTCCCCTCGGTCCCGCAGATTATCGGCATAGTTTCCGCAATCTCCTGCGTACTTATCCTTGGACGGGAATAAGGCCTATTGCTGAATCCTCTCCTTGAAGAAGATCATATACTTGCTGCCCCAATCCTTAGGCTGTTCGTGCTTCATATTGGGGTAGTATATCATTTTCTTGTCGCTCACGTCAAGGTTGTTGAACGGAGCCGTATTGGTATGCGGCGGACAGGTCTCGTCCAGCAGTCCGCTGCAGGCAAGGACTGCGCAGTGGATTCTCGTCGCCAGGTTCTTGGTGTCGAAATATGAGAGGAAGGCGTACATCTGCTCGTCAGTCATATCTCCCTTATTGGCTCTGGCGGTGTTGCCCGGCCAGGTGACGATATTGAAGTAGTCCGGAAAATCGCCGAGGAAGGCTACACAGGGGGCGATGGCACGCAGGGGATATGGACTCAGCGCTGCGGCTGCATAGGAAAGTGCTCCGCCCTGGCTTGCTCCTTCGGCAAAAACGTTGTCCATATCGCTGGTCTCCCTGGTCCCCATAAAGCGTATGGCCTGGACACAGTCCAGGAAGGCCCCACGGTAGTAATACCCGTCCTTCTGGCCAAAATGGAAGGCGAACCAGTCGCCGTAGGGATTCACCAAGTCTCCCTTGCCGTCATCAGGGGAGCGAAGGGATGCAGGACGATTGTTGATATACTGTCCCCGGTGCGAAAGGGTGAATTCGGCAAAGTCCTGGGAATTGCCGCCTGAAGGGCAGGAAATCGCATAGGAGGGAGGGTTGTCGTCGTAGGGCTGGTAGTGCATTATGACCGGATGCTTTTTCCCGTCGGTGGGCTCCAGGTAATAGCCACGGATAACGACCGGATCGCCCTCGAGACCGTCAGGGACGGAGTTCATCTCCACAAGATAAGCCTTCCGGGCAGCCGTACTCCTTGAAGGAAGTTCGGTGAGAGTCGCGTTCATCTGGATGCCTTCCAGCTGGGCGACGGCATCATCCCAGTACTTGTCGAAATCCGGCTGTTTGTCCGGCGGGGAGGAAATCAGCTTGGGAGACACTCCGAATACGAACGAACGTATGGTCGCTTTGTTCGCCATACAGATAGCCCTGTAGAATCCCGGCTCAAGCGTAAAGCTGATATCTATGTCCGACTTCCCGGCTGGGACTTTGACCTCCTTGGTATAGTTCGGCAGGCTCTTCTTGGTGTCGGTCCTGAGATAGACAGTGACAGCTACGTCCATCTCCACCTTGTTCGGGTTCTCGACCTGAATCGCAAACTTCACATCCCCGTCGAATATCCAGTCATTGACCATAGGTACGGAGAGTTTCAGCTCCTTCAGATCGGCGGGATCTATGGCTTCGTCTTCCGTGCCTTTGTCGCAAGAGGTAATGATGGCCGTCAGGGAAATGACAGCCATCATCAAGAGTGAAAACCTTTTTGTCATAATGCTGAGTTATTCAGCCATTGCAAAGTGCAGGCCGTCGATCTTGTCCCATTCACCCCGGGTGAAGTCGGGCATTACTACCGGCATACTGCCGTGGAGGATGGACACCTCGGTGAGTTCCACCAGCGAGCTCCATTCGGCGGCGTCGTAGACGTCCTGGTCCAGGGGCAGTCCGTGCTTGAGGCAGTAAATCAGGCGGGAGTCCATAATGAAGTCCATACCGCCGTGACCGCCTACTTCGCGGGCTTTCTCTTCATATTGCTTCAGGATAGGGTGCTTGTACTGTTCCATTATGGCGTCGCGCTCGCTGTCCGGCAGATAATTCTCCGCCTCCAGGTCCTCTGAGTCGATATTGACAATCTCCTCGTCGAAAATTGCAATGCCCTCGTTGGGATACTTGTTGGCAAGGCCCTTGGTCCCCTGCAGCTGGTACATACGGTCGTATGGACGGGGAGTCACGACGCTGTGCTCAATAAGGATGGTCTTTCCTTTGCGCGTGCGGATAAAGGTCATAGTGTTGTCGCCGTTGGCGTATTTTTCAACCACGCCCTTGCCGTAGCGCTCGTCAGCAAGCACCTGTCCGGCAAAAGCATCAGTATCCATAGAGACCAGGACGTCCATCTTGTCGCCGCGGTGAATGTCCAGCACCTGGCAGACAGGTCCGATTCCGTGGGTAGGATAGACATCTCCGTGGTGATCCTTGTTGTAGGTCATACGCCAGTCGCCCTGGTAGTTGTTCCAGAAGGGGCCGAGGTTATGGCAGTAGGCGCCCTCGGTGTGGACAATTTCTCCGAACAAACCCTGCTGGGCCATATTGAGGCAGGTGATTTCATAGTAGTCGTAGCAGCAGTTTTCCAGCATCATACAGTGACGGCGGGTCCTCTCGGAGGTGTTGACCAGCTGCCAGCACTCTTTGATAGAAGTGGCCGCCGGAACCTCGATGGCGACGTGTTTCCCGTGTTCCATCGCATAGACGGCGAATTTGGTGTGGAGCTGCCAGGGAACTGCCAGATACACAAGGTCGATATCGTCCAGTTCGCAGAGCTGTTTGTAGCCCTCGTCGCCGCTGAATTCGTGGATGGCACGAGGCGCACCCACGCTTTCCAGTATCTCCTGGGCCCTTTCCACCCTGTCGGGATAGAGGTCGCAGAGGGCGACTATAGTGGCGTCTTCAACATAGGGAAGGCGACCTACGGCACCCGAGCCTCGGTCGCCAAGGCCGATAAGGCCTATGCGGACGTGCTCGATCGGTTCGGCGGCGAAGCCCAGCATACTCTGCTGGCCGGCCGGCCGCTCCGGGGTATTGTAGACGATTTGGTTGTTCTTAATCGTATAGCCTTCTTCTGAAACCTTTGCACAGGATATGGACAGAAGGATTACAAATGCTGAAAAGAGATATCGTTTCATCTTATTAATGGTTGTTAGTTTACAGTGAAAATACCTGACCGAATTTTTCAAGGCAGATTTTGCGCACCGCCTCTTTTGAGACGAAAGCGCCCGTACCTCCGGCAGCCGTGGTGTTGACGGCTCCGGTCAGATTGCCGCAGCGCTGGCATTCTTCCAGCGGCAGGCCTTTGACAAATGCGCTGACAAAGCCTGCGTTGAAGGAATCGCCTGCGCCGATAGCGTCCACGACATCCTTGTTGAGGAAGGCGGGGAGAAAATTCTGCGTGCCGTCTTTGCGCACCAGCAAGGAGCCTTTGGAGCCGCATTTGACTACCATCGCGTGACCGAGGAAGGGGAGTACGGCATTGACTGCATCCTCCAGGCAAGTCGTGCCGGTGAGGGCCTGCAGTTCCTTTTCATTGGGAAGGAATACCGTGACCTTGGGAAGGACGCTCTTGTAGTCCAGCGCCCATTTTTCCACGGGGTCCCACTGGGTGTCGAGGGAAACGCTGACTCCCTCGGCTTTCGCCGCGTCCAGGACCTTGTGGATGTCACGGAGCAGTGCGCTCTGCATAAAGAGCGAAGACAGGTGGATGTGTCTGCAACTCCGGAATACCTCCGGCTTGATGTCGCCGAAGCCCATCACGTCCATAGCTCCCTGATAGGTAAGGTTTGCCCGGTCTTCTCCATAGTTCATACACACGGTGGCACCTGTGGGCGTGTCGCCATAAATGAGGTAGCCGGTATCGACGCCCTTTGCCTCCAGGGAGGAGGACACCAGAGAGCCGAATGAATCCCTGCCGACCATCCCGACGAAGCAGACTTTGCTGCCGACCGCCGCTGCATTTGCGGCGAAAATCGCAGTGCTGCTGCCAAGGGTGACGGTCATTTCCTTCGCGAATTTTTCCTTTCCTATCTCCGGTTCGGACTCGATGCCGTTCAGGATGATGTCTACGTTGAGTTCGCCTATAGCGGCGATGTCAAATTGTTTCATATATATACTTTATGTTGCGAATATGTACAAAATATTTCGATATTGCTATATTGGCGGCTTTTTTTGTGCAAAAAAAGCATTTTGATTTGTTTCATTTGAAATAAAACGTATCTTTGCCTCAGTAATGTCGAAACACTAAGACGATAATGACCATTTATGATTCCGCCCAGGGCCGCCGCTCTGCTATTTTACAGCAGGCCCGCCAAAGTTCGTCAGTCAACGTCACGGAACTGAGCCGTCAGTTCGGAGTGTCTGAGGTGACTATCAGAAAAGACCTGAAAATACTCAGTGAGAGGAAGTTGCTTTTGCGTGTCCACGGAGGGGCGATGGCCAGCAGCCAGAGCTCTTCCGCAGAATCGGAGGAGCATCCTGTCAAGTTCAAGCTCCTGGTAAACGCCCGCGAAAAAGAGGCCATCGGACGTGCCGCCGCCGCGCACATCAAGGACGGGGACACTATCCTGCTGGACTCCGGAACGACCACGCTTCAGATCGCAAAGAACCTGGACCGTTTCAATGATCTTACGATTATTACCAATTCGGTCAACGCGATGATGGAGGCTATGAAATACAAGCGTTTCAAGCTTATCCTCCTCGGCGGAACGATGCGTGAATCAAGCGTTTCCACGGTCGGCCCCCTTGCGGAATCCAATCTGAAACTGTTCTACTGTGACAAACTATTCCTCGGAGTAGACTCCTTCAGCGTAGAGGCCGGTCTTTCGACTCCTAGCGTTGAGGAAGCCAGCACCAATCAGGTGATGATCTCCAGAGCCAGGGAAGTCATCGCGGTTTTCGATTCATCCAAGGTCAACCGCCGGGCTTTCGCTTTCATAGCGTCAGTTGACAAGATTGACACGATAATCACCGACAATCATTTAAGCGCGACTGTCCGGAATCAGCTCAAGTCGCTGAAAGTAAATGTGGAGACGGTTAACGTCTGAAAAATCAAAACCCCGGGAAACACTTTTTTGTTTTTCGCAATTGTTTGATTTGCAGTCTTTTAAATTGTTTTAATGAGTTCTTTGTCAGTTTCGCTTTATAATTATCGGCTGAAACGAAAGGTCTTGTGCTTCGTTTTTTTTATTTTTGCGTATTGAAGAATAATCACAAGTTTACAGATGTTACTGGAATTCTATACCTACAAGGAAATCAAGCAGCAGCCCAGGATGTGGGTCAAAGCTTATGAAATCATCCGTGAACGTAAGGCGGAAATAGCCGCTTTCGTCCATAGATATATCGATCAGAACTATCAGGTAGTCCTTACCGGAGCCGGTACCTCCGCATATATCGGCGACGCCCTCGAGGCAGCTTTTTTCTCCACTCTTTTCCGTGGCGCCCGTTCCATCGCGACTACTGATATCCTGACGGCTCCTGAAAACTACTTCGACAGCAGTAGCAAGGTCCTTCTCGTGTCCTTTGCCCGCAGCGGCAACAGTCCGGAGAGCGTTGGAGCAGTCCACGCCGTGAATCGCAGCGCCGGCAGCGTCGCACATATCCTGATTACCTGCAACCGACAGGGAGAGCTTGCCGGGATGAAGGGTGACAATGTGCTGACAATACTGCTTCCCGAGGAGACCAATGATGTCTCCCTGGCGATGACCAGCAGCTATTCCACTATGCTCCTCGCCTGTTCTCTGATTGCCCATATAGACAGTATCGAGGCTCAGGAAACGCACATTCTTGCCCTCTCAAAAGCGGTTGCCGCAGCGATGGAGAAATATGAGGAAGAATTGCATAAAATGGCTGGGCTGGACTTCAAGAGAGCTGTATTTCTCGGCTCGGGCCCCCTTAAGGGAGTCGCCGAAGAATCCCGCCTGAAACTTCAGGAACTGACCGATGGCTCCGTGATGTGCGCCTTCGATTCGTTCCTGGGCTTCCGACACGGCCCGAAGGCTGTTGTCAACGGAGACACTCTGCTCGTCTATCTCCTTTCCGACAAAGCTGCCGTCCAGCGTTATGAACTTGACCTGATCCGTCAGATCAAGGCCCGCGGCTATGAGATGGCCAGCATCCTGGTCTGCCAGAGCAAGCCTTCAAATGAGAGTGTCGCCAGTCTGGAAATTGAAATCGGGCTGCCTTCGGGTATGCCTGAATGCTACAGCTGCGTTTCTTACATTTTCGTGGCCCAGTTGCTGGGTATGTTCAAATCCATAAATTTCGGGCTCTGCCCGGATTCACCTTCGGTTTCCGGGAATATTTCCCGCGTAGTCGAGGGAGTTACCGTTTATAGTTAATTGTATTTATATGGCAAAAACTGAAAATCTGCTTCACCGCATCGATCAGTTGGAAAAGGAAAGCGGCATACGGAGGACTATCTTCGCCGCCTGCCCGAATTCCCCGTCTGTCATCCGTGCTTCCATCCGAGCTGCAAAGCGTAACAATGCTCCTATCTACTTCGCCGCCACCCTCAATCAGGTGGACTGCGACGGAGGGTACACCGGAATGACTCAGGAGCAGTTTACACGCCTGGTCAGTTTCGAGGCTGAAAGGGTCCATTTCACCGGACCGGTCATCATTGCCATCGATCACGGCGGTCCCTGGCTGAAAGACAAGCAGAGGACGGAGAAATGGTCAGTCAAGGATGCGATGGACGGGGTGAAGAAATCTTTCGAGGCGGCGGTCCTTGCAGGATACGACTTGATTCACGTCGACCCGACCGTGGACATCAACGTCCCCAAGGGAGAAATCATCGACATCCATCTTGTCGCCTCCCGCACCGTCGAACTCATAGCCCATACCGAGGCTTTCCGCAAGTCCAAAGGGCTGCCGGCCATCTCCTATGAGGTGGGTACCGAAGAGGTCCACGGCGGTCTGGCCGACGAGAAGACCTTCGACACTTTCTTAAACGACCTCAAGTCCGGTCTGGCCGCTGCCGGACTGAAGGATGTGTGGCCCTGCTTCATCGTGGGCAAGGTAGGTACAGACCTGGATACCACCACCTTTGACGGCGAGGTAGCGAAGAAACTCACCTCCAAAGTCCGTCCCCTTGGCAGTTATATCAAGGGGCACTACACTGATGATGTGACCAACCCTGAGGAATATCCCCTCTGCGGAATGGGCGCGGCAAATGTGGGCCCCGAATTCACCATCAGCGAATATCGCGCGCTCTGCGAGCTTGAAGAAGTGGAGAAGAAAGAATATGAGGCAGGCCGCGTGGCCGTCCCCTCCCATATCCGCGAGACCTTGCTTGCAGCTGTCCACGCTTCCCATCGCTGGGAGAAATGGCTCCACGAGGATGAACTGGGCAAGGACCTCTATGACCTCACTCCTGAACGTCAGGACTGGATTGTCGCGACCTGCTGCCGCTACATCTGGCAGGAACCGAAGCCCCTGGCCGCCCGTGGTTTCCTCTATGATAACCTCGCGCGCCTGGGTATGGACGCGGAGGAGGTCGTCCTCGGCAGGATAGAGCGTGATATGGACAAGTATTTCCGCGCTTTCAACCTCATCGGCCTCAACGACTTATTGTAAAACTATAACCAAATACAAATGAAAACTCAATTCCTCCGCGCATTTGCCGCCGCTGCCCTTCTTCTTGCAGCGCAGCTCGGCTTTGCCCAGACGATTACCGTCAGCGGAAAAGTGCTGGACGCCTCTGACGGCCAGCCGCTTATCGGAGCAGGTGTCATCCCCTCCACCGGAGGCGGCACCATCACCGATGTCGACGGTAGTTATTCCATCAAAGTTTCCGGGGATGCGTCTCTGACATTCAGTACTCTGGGATATGTGTCTGTCACCGAGGCCGTCGGCGGACGTGCAGTAATAAACGTAGTCCTCGAGCCTGAGACCCAGACTCTTGACGATGTCGTCGTCCTTGGTTATACCACCCAGAAGAAGGCGGAGCTCTCCAGCGCCGTCGTCACTATGTCGGGTGAGAAACTGCACGACGTCGTCACTCCTGACGTAGGAAATATGCTACAGGGCAAGGTTGCCGGTGTTTTGGTCTACAACGCCAGCGGACAACCCGGCGAGGCTGCCCAGATCCGTGTCCGCGGTACCGGTTCCATCGCCGCCTCCGCTGACCCGCTCTATGTGGTAGACGGTATTCCCGGCGGTTCCTTCAACCCCAACGACGTAGAGACCATCTCCGTCCTGAAGGATGCCGGTGCGACCGCAATCTATGGCTCAGATGCTGCCGGCGGTGTAATTGTCGTCACGACAAAGAAGGCCAAGGCCGGACAGAAGACAGCGATCGAGTTCAAGGCCCAGGGCGGTATCAAGCAGGCTCTGAGCGGCCGTTTCCATCCGATGGACTCCGAAGAACTCTATTACTTCGTCCGCAAGATGATTTCCGGGACGATGGCTCCTTCACAGATCAAGAAGAACTATCCGGAAAGCCTGATTGACCAGAATTTCGACTGGATGAACGAGTCCTTCAAGCTTGGCGTTACCCAGAACTACTACGCCTCCGCTGCCGGAAGCACCGACAAGCTGACCTACTTCGCCAGCCTCGACCACTACCGGGAGAAAGGTACCCTCATCAATACCAACTACGCCCGCACGACGGGTCGTCTGAACCTTGGCGCCAAGCTTGCCAAACGCTTGGATATGAATGTCCGCCTGCAGTTCGACGACTCCTCCAGCCAGGGTGAGTCCAGCTATGTCACCCTCGAGTCGGCCTACCGTATGTCGCCCTGGGACAACCCCTATGACCAGAAAACCGGGGAAATCCTCTATGTGACCAACGGCATCCGCACGGACAATGGCGGTAAATGGTATTCCCACGACAAGTACAACATCTTCCACAACGAGATTTACAATTCTTCCAAGTCTGACGGTTTTGACGTAACCGGCGACCTCCAGCTTATCTGGCGCATTACCGATCACTTGAGCGCTACCAGCACCAACCGTTATTCGACTTCGGCTTCGACCTGGAAACTTATCATCGATCCCCGCACCGCTGTCGCAGACTATCCTGATGGAGTTATTGACAAGAATCTCTCAACCGGACGCAGTTTCTCCACTTCCAACCTGCTGAAATACAGCAATACCTTCGGCAGTGCCCATACGGTCAACGCTATGGTCGGTTACGAGTGGGGCAAGTGGAGAACCGACTATACCAGCGCCGAGGGCGTTGGAATGAAGGGTGGCCTTACCGTCCTGAATGCTTCCTCCCCCAATGGAGTAGGCGGTTATTATCAGGAAGGTGAGGGCTGGTCGGTATTCGGCCAGGCCCAGTACAGCTTCAAGGAGCGTTACGTCGTAACGGCTTCCGTGCGTGCGGATGCTTCTTCCGTATTCGCCCCCAAGAGCCGCGTCGGCGTCTTCCCCTCCGTTTCCGCGGCCTGGCTGGTGACCGGTGAGGACTTTATGAAGAATGTTCCCGCAATCTCCAACCTCAAGCTCAGGCTCAGCTATGGCGAAACGGGTAATTCCAATATCGCCCCTTATTCGTATATGTCTACTTATGAGGCCAACGCCCGAGTTCAGTATCAGGGCGCCGTGGGTATGTATCCCGCCGTCCAGGAGAACCCCAAACTCCACTGGGAAAGGGCCAAGATGACCAATTTCGGTATCGACTTCGGGCTTAAGAACAGGGTGGACTTCACGATCGATCTCTACCATATCTTGAACACCGACCTTCTGCTCAAGGTCCCGACCTCTCCTTCGACCGGTTTTGCCGAGATTACCAAGAACAGCGGTGTCATCAGGAATATGGGCGTGGAGCTTGGAATCGCTTCCACGAACATCCGCAAGAAGAACTTCAGCTGGACCACCGACTTCAACATCGGTTTCAACAAGAATACCGTGCTGTCGCTTCCGAAGGACGAGATCATCCAGACCTCAAGCAGCACTTCGGCACGACAGATTCTCCGCCCCGGAGAGCCGCTTTACTGCTGGTATATGCCCAAGTGGCTGGGTGTCAATCCTGACAATGGCGACCCTCAGTGGGAGCATCTCATCAAGGACGAAAAGGGCAACGTGATCGGTACGAAACCCACCGATGTGTTCGATCCGGACAATGATTCCCAGATCGTGGGAGTGGCTTCTCCTCTGTTCAACGGAGGTCTTGCGAATACCTTTACCTATGCCACCGAGTCCATGGGCTCGATCTCTCTCGCCGTCAACCTCAACTATGTGGTCGGCAACAAGATCTACAATTACACCCGTGTTTCGATGGATACTGACGGCCACTATACCGACTACAACCAGATGTCCATCGACAATGGACTCGGATGGAGCCGCTGGGAGAAGAAAGGCGATATCGCGACTCATCCGAAGGCGGTTTCCGGAGGTAACAAGAACTCCGACAGCGTCAGTTCCCGTTATCTCGAGGACGGCAGTTTCCTGCGCGTGAAAAATGTCACCCTCACCTACAGCTTCCCTAAGAGATTCTGTGAAAAGATCCACCTGCAGGGGGCAAGCGTCTTTGTGACCGGCGACAATCTCTTCACCCTCACACGCTTCTCCGGTATGGATCCGGAAGTTCGTCTCGAAAGCACGATGTATGAGCTTGCCGGTATGTATTCAATGAACTATCCTGTCGGCCGTGTCTTCTCGCTTGGCCTTAACGTTAAATTCTAGTTGCCGTATGAAAAAGATAGCATTCATTCTCGCTTCCATTTTGCTGGCCGGGGCTTGCAATCTCGAAAAATACCCTTCAGACGCCCTTTCGGCGGAATCGATGAAGAGTCCCGAGAATTCAGGCACCGTCACTGACGGCACATATGCGATGTTCAAGTCCATCCTTATGTTCCACGACCAGGACTATTCGGCCAACTCCTATGTGCGCCATTTCTTCCAGATGGCGGAGTTCCGCGGTGACAATATCGTACTCTGCGCCAAGACGACCGACCCTCTGAACAAGGCAATCAACTACAACGACGAGTCCGGTGACGGAAACACCAGCTACTACTGGTGGATTTCCTACAAGATTATCTTCAGTGCCAACGCGATGATCGAGGCCATCCCCGAGGACAGCACGGACCCTGTGCTGAGGCATATCCTCGGAGAGAATTACTTCCTTCGTGCCGTTTCGCATCTTAACCTGCTTCAGATCTATGCCTTCCCTTATACTCACGGGACTGAGAATCCTGGCATAGTGCTGCGCACAAGTACCGACTGCTCCGTCACGGAACGTGAGAAAGTCGGGAAATGCTACGAGCAGGTGGAGAACGACTTGATGAAAGCCGCCGAGCTGATGGAGGGCGGCACCCGCCGGGGCAACAATGGCTATGCCAACTACGAGGCCGCAATGGGTATGCTGTCCCGCGTCCAGCTCTATATGGGCAAATGGAAAGAATGCATAACCACGGTCAACACTGTCCTCGGCAGCGCCGATCCCGCCACGAAACTGGACCCCAATTACGAGAATCTTTTCCAAAACTCCAAGACCTCCCCGGAGGTTCTCTGGTGCGTGGCTATGGTCCCGTCAGACTGGACCAGTCAGAAAGGCTCGCTGGGCTCGATGTACTATTCCTACGACACCAAGACCGGCAAGACCGGAAGTCCCGGAGGTGGCGGATGGGGTGAGATCTACTACTCCCAGCCTCTTATGGACCTCTTTGGCCGCTATCCGCAGGATATCCGCTACAAGACTATGGCTGAGGCTTGTGACGAGGACGCGACCAAGATGATGGTCTGCTGGCCCCAGAAGGGCGAAGGCGTGTATCGTACTATGTGGAGCGACGATAATCCTACTCTCAACACTGACGGCGAGCCGGTTTCCTGCAAGGGCCCGGACAATAAAACCTATACCATAGAGAAGAAGATTGTCAACACCTATCCTGAGTATCACGTCACATACGGCGGCGAAGATATCCGTGTCGGAGTAATGCACAAGTGTGCCCTCAACGACAAGATTACTCTCTATCCCGTCGTGTATATGAAGAAGTTCGCCAATATGGACGGTACTCCCAACGTGCTCAATTCCCCGATTATGATCCGCTGGGCCGAGGTAATTCTCAACAGGGCCGAGGCCTATGCCCACAAGGGGGACGTGACCAATACCCTAAAGGACATCAAGGTAATCCGCGACCGTGCCGGTCTGACAGGGGAAGCCGAGATGAAAGAGGACAACTATGTCGAGCGTGGCTACGCCGACCTTGTCGACCTCGTGCTTGACGAACGCCGTATGGAGCTTTGCTTCGAAGGTTTCCGTCCCACGGACCTTGTCCGCAACAAAAAGGACATCGACCGCCGCTACGGTGGATTCCATCCGTATGAGCTGGTGAAATACAATGACAAGAGGCTGCCGTATATGATTCCTTTCGACGAGATTTCGGTAACGCATATCCCGCAGAATCGACAATAATAATCTGTACTACCTAAATAATAATTTATCATTAACTAAAAAACCATTTATTATGAAAAAAGCTTTATGGTTCATTGCTGTTGCAATGATGGTTCTTGCCACTGCTTGCAGCAAGGGCAAACAGCCCAACAACAATTCCATTGACGAGGAAGAGGGCGAAGAACTCATCCAGATCGATGGCCAGTTCGCCGACTGGGCAGCCCTTCAAGATGTCGCTACCGTCAAGAGGAGCAACGACTGGGTCGGCGAAGAAGTCGACGATAAGGAACATACCCGTATCGACGCCCTTAAGGAACTGAGGGTTGCGTCCGACCAGTACAATATCTATTTCTACCTTGAGGTGGATATGTCTATTATGTACAGGGCCGGTTTAAACTGGGAAAACAAACCTACCCAGGATGGATATGCTGCCCACCTCCAGATTCATATAGACTCTGACTGTGCTACAACTCTGAAGGATCCCAACAATCCGGAGTCTTCGGTCAAGACGGGTTATATCAACTGGATTTATGACAATGCAGGAATTGATTACTACTTCGAGGCCAGCAACATTTTCTCGACGGATGCGAGCAAAGTCGGAGAGATGGCAGGCGGAACTCTCCTGAAATATATTGGTCCTGACGGTGAAGACCTCTGGGCTAGCGATCCTCCGCTTCAGGAGGAGGTCTCCGGTGAAGGTATCTGCGCAGGCTGGGGCGTGAAGGACGGTGATATCATCAAGTATGAACCATGTTCAACACAATTGCAAGCAAGAAGATTGCCGTCGGCGCAGAGTTGTTCCAGGATAACGACTGGGAGCTTATGGGCCTCCTTCCTCAGGCCAATACCGGTGTCGAGGGCGTCTGGAACGGCCGTATGCTTGAGGTTACTCTTATTTAACTGAACTTGTCACTGGGGCTGAGCGGAGAAAGGTTTCCGCTCAGCCCCTTTATTTCTTTTAAGCATCTTCGCAAGATATGAAAGCCCTACGAATCCTTTTCCTGCTATTGCTGCTCGCCTTTGCCTGTGGAAAGCCTGACGTGCCGCCAGTCCCGGATGAAGAAAGCACTCCGTTTCCATACGATGTCACATATCAGGAGGACGAGAGCAATTTCTGCAATCCCGAACGCGGGCTCTATACCCCGGCCATCAAGTATTTCAGGGGAGATAATCTTCCCGTGGCTTCGTCGGCGTTGGCCCTTGGAGGTATCCGCCACAGCGGCAGGACTCTGATTTATTCCGAGTTCTATATTATAGGATTTCTGGACAGGGACCTCAGCGAAGAAGTGCTGGACTTCCTCCGTGCCCATTTCGCTAATCACAGGGAAGCCGGGGTGAAATCCGTCGTCCGTTTTGCCTATTCCGACAACCACGCGGAAAGTGCCAGGCCTTGGGATACCACCCTGGAGCAGACTCTCCGGCACGTAGCCCAGCTCAAGCCCATTTTCCAGGAATATGCGGATGTCATTTATGTAGTACAGTATGGCTTTGTAGGAGCCTATGGCGAGGGTTACTATACTGATAACTACGGGATGAATCCCAAGACTCCTGAGGATTATGCTTCCCGGCGCGCCCTTATGGAGGCCCTCCTGGACGCCGTCCCTTCAAACCGGCAGATAGCCGTTCGATATCCCCAGAGCAAGTGCGGTATTCTTGGTATTACCACGAAAGATACCATTACCGCCAAGACCGCTTTCGGAAGCACTCCTCAGGCCCGGATTGCAGCTTTCAACGACTGCTTCGTGTCTGACTACAATGATGTCGGGACCTACACCAACAGTGCTGACCGCGAGATGTGGGGGACAGAGACCAATTATGTGTCTATGGGTGGGGAAACCTGTCGTGCGCCCCAGGCATACTGCAACTGTGTCAGCACCTATGAAAATCTGGAACGTTTCCACTGGACCTACCTTAATGCAGCCTTTAATACGGAGACTCACAGCGTGTGGAAGAAAAGCGGCTGCTACAATGACATAATCAAACGTCTCGGTTACCGTCTGGTCCTTAAGGGGGCCGCTTTCGAAGGGGCACTCACTTCCGGCGGAAAGCTGAAGGTGAAACTTCATCTTAAGAATGTCGGCTTTGCCTCGCTTATAAACCGCAGGCCGATGCAATGGGTACTTGTCAATGCGGACACGCCCACGGAAAAATACGTGATTCCTTCGCCCAAAGACCCTCGTGAGTGGAAGGGCGGTCACGAATATGTCTATGAAGAGACGTTGACTCTTCCCTCCGGCCTGAAGCCCGGCGCAAAATATAAACTGGCCCTGGAACTGCCGGATGATGCCGCCACGCTCAAGGACAATCCTCTATTCAGCGTCCGCTTCGCCAATCTGGATATGTTTGAAGAAAAAACAGGCTTGAATGTCCTGACAACTCTTACTGCAGAATGAATAGATTTCTTCCTCTGATAGGTTTGCTGCTTCTTGCCTGTACGTCTCCGATCGAACCGCCTCAGGAGCAGGAAGAAGATCAGCCTGTTTCCGCCGTCGAACAAGTGGGGGAGGATGACGAGATAGACGGCGTACAAGTATCCTTTACCGAATTTACAGGGACTCTCGCCAATCCGGAGAGGGGACATTACAGGGCCAGGGATGTCTTCAGAAGCTCTGATGTCCTCAAGTCCTCGGAGGTCAAGGCCCAGAGAGCCGACGGTTACACGCTCTGGTATCTCGGCTTCTATCTGGACAAGTTTCTGAATGGAGACATCTCGGACAGTTTCCTGGGTTATATCCAGTCCTGTTTCGACGCTCTCCGCTCCGGCGGCGCCAAGGGGATCATTCGTTTTGCTTATAGTGATTCCTATGAGGAAGGAACTTCTATGGCTAAAGAGGATGCTCCCGTGGATGTAGTTATGCGCCACGTAGAGCAGATCAAGCCCATACTTCAGAAGAACGAAGACGTACTTTTCGTCTTCCAGGCCGGTTTTGTCGGCACTTGGGGCGAATGGTATTACACTCCCCATTTTGTTTACCGCCCATCGTCCGACGCTGATTTCCAGCCTCGCAAAAAACTTACGGAGGCCCTTCTGGATGCTGTCCCGGCCTCCCGCCAGATCGAACTTCGGACTCCTCAGTTCAAGATGAGGATGTACGGCCTTTCTGTCAGGGATAGCCTTACCGCCGCCACTGCCCACGACGGATCTGCGCGCTCCCGCCTGGGTGGGCATAACGATTGTTTCGGCGCTTCCGTCGACGATTACGGCACCTTTGGCCAGGAAGAAAAAGACCGGGAATTCTGGAAAGCGGACTCCCGTTACACCATTATGGGCGGAGAGACCTGCAACAAGTCGTCATATTGCAGTTGCATCGCTTCGCAGAGGGATCTTAAGGACTATCACTGGACCTATCTCAACAAGGACTACAACTCGGATGTCCTTAATGGCTGGGCCAGTTCCGGCTGTTATGACGAAATAGTCCGCCGTCTCGGCTACCGCCTTGTTTTGAAGGATGTCCACTACGACAAGGATATCGAGGCAGGCAAGCCCTGCACGGTGACTCTCCGTTTCTACAACAAGGGCTATGCGGCTCCTATGAATCCCCGCGATGCCATCCTGGTCTGGGTGACTCCATCCGGCAAGCAGGAGGAAACATTCCTGTCGGAGGACCCCAAGACCTGGCACCCCGGTTATCACGGACTCAAGACCAGTTTCACTCCTTCCACCTCCAAGGGAACGCTGTATCTTAAGCTTTCCGATCCGCTTCTCCGTGACCGTCCGGAGTACAGCATCGCCTTTGCCAACAAGAATAGCTTCAACTCCTCTACCGGACTGAACAAACTCTTTGAAGTCAAATGATGAGGCGACTGGCTGTCATATTGCTTCTGATGGTCACCCTTGCCGGATGCCGTGACGCCAGGGTAAGGAACTTCTGGCTGACGCACGACATCGATTATTCTGAGGTTGATTCGGCTCGCAGCCAGTTTATCGACTATGCTGCCCTGGCCTCGCTCGCCGACACTTGTGCGGCGCGCGCCTCAATAGACCGCCTCTATGATAAACTGAAGAAAGATGAGGTGGCATATTACCTCTATACCGAATGGGTGGAGGGAATCTTTAACCATCCGCTTTCCCCATACCGCAGCGAGACGATTTTTTCTCAGGCCGTGGAAAGGATGGAAACGGATGGGATTTTCTCGGAAGATGAATGTCTTCCTTACCGCCAGCGGCTTGCCAGAATGAGACTGAACAGGGAGGGGGAAAAAGCTACGGTTCCTGGCGTTTCCCTTGACGGACGGCGGACTCTTGTTGCGGTGGCGGACCTTGGCTGCCATTCCTGTATCGAGGCGCTGGACAGCCTCGCTACGGATGGGAAATGGGCGGAAGTGCGCCGAGTGGCAATAAGCTGCGGCCATTCTCCGGAATTCCCTCTCCTGGGATGGGAGCGTGTCCTTCCGGAAAATATCCGGGATGTATTTGACATTCGCTTCGCGCCATTTTGTTTTGTGGTTTCTGCCGATGGGACGGTGGAATCGTCATATAAATCAATAAGTGAGCTATGAAAAAAACGGTTTTCACACTCTTTTTCCTTGCTATGACAGCCCTGTTTATCCCTTGCTGCGTTTCCTGCAGCAAAACTGACGATGTGCAGGACGAGGAACAGAACGGGAACAAGAAAGAGAAGATCACGCTTGAGAAAGGTACATATACCTTCACCGTCTCGCCCCTGAAAGGAAAGTGGGAAGTCGGCGACAAGATTTATGTCCACGGGACCTACCGCCCTGCCGCCCAGATGATTACGCTCGCCGCGGGAGATATCTCCTCCGACGGCAAGACGGCCAGCGTTTACCTAGATAAGGTTACGGAATATCCCATTGCGCCGGATGGACTGTACGCTGCCTGGCCGGGGGATGCCGTGGAGAGCGACGGCGACTTCCTGGACAAGAAGAATTATTTCCCGAAATCGGATATGCTGCTGTCGGTGGCATATCTTTCCGGGAAGGACTTCGAATTCAAGGATGCGGTCTGTGGTCTCAAGTTCAAGGTTTCCGGCTATTCTGACTATGCCTTTGCGGCAAACAACCGCAGCGGAGTCGGCTATACCTATTTCGATGTAGAGTATACCTCGGTTTATTCCGCTTTTTTCAACTATGGCAATAATGGCGACCCCTTCCTGAAAGGGAAGTTGACAGATGGTTCCGCCATCCTTTGGTTCCCTGGTAATCAATCGTTTGCAGAGGGTTTTACCATTTATTTCGGGGACGGAGAGAAATGGCCTCTTGCCTATATGGTCAATAGTAAAAGTCTCCAGATTGGGACG